>JBAWYM010000044.1:0-16072 GCA_037143575.1 Candidatus Peregrinibacteria bacterium
CTCTCAATCAAGCCAAAGTATTCAGATTTTTATGAGTTTCTTTGGGAACGAGTGAATTGACAAGTATTCACTCTGATAGTCTTCAGAATCCCGATCCATAGCGTTAACCCACCTTCCCTCCCTTTACCAACCTCTCCATCGGAATATCCCCAATGCTCGCTAGGAGGAGATCGGCTTCTTTGATGGCCTGGGCAGGAGTATTCGGCGTCTGCAGCAACCAGCATTCCATTCCGGCATCGCGGGCGGCTTGGACATCCACGTACTGATCGCCCACGTAGGCACATTCTTTCGGGTCCACGCCGAGCTTCTCGGTGAGGAGTAGAAGGCCGTAGGGATCGGGCTTCATGCGCTTTCCCGTGTCATCGAACGTGACGATTTCCTGGAAGAGGGACGAGAGGTGCAGGCGACGATCGATGGCTTCGATATCTTTGCGCGTGGTTCCCGACATCAGCCCCAGCGGGAGAATTTCTTTGCAGCGCTCCAGTACGGCTCCTGCATCGTCCATCCATTCGATGCGCTCAGCGAGGTAGCGTGTGTAGAGTTGGTTGCGCTCTTGGTAGAACTTCTCCGCATCGTCAGTCGGCAGTCCGCACTTTTCCAAAATTCCATGATGGTGAAGCCCCGGCTGGTAGAAGTCTGTGAGAAATTTCTGTTCGGTTAGCGATATACCGCGCAGTTCCAACATGTGGAGATTCGCTGCAGCCCACAGCGGGAAGCTGTCGATGAGAGTGCCGTCGAGGTCCAGGAGCAGGGCGTGCATTGGGGGGATGATACAGGATCTTGTGGCCTGCCTTGTATTTCTTTGGGCAATCGGAGGGTTTCGGAAGGCAAGAAGGCAATAGGGCAAGAGGATAGGTGGTTTCACTTTTTGCCTTTGACCATTGGGACTGTCCAGAAATATTGGAGTCACAACACTTTGAAATCTCTGAAAAATGTCATGGTGAGTTCGTCGAACCATGGCATTTTTCAGAGCATCGTAAATTTGTCGCGGTTCGATCCTTCGTTTCCACTCAGGACAGGCTCCCTCACCGTGACAAATTTCGATATTTTCAGAGGTTCTCCTCTTTATCGGTTTTCTCGAGCAGCCGCGTTTGTCCCGCATTCTGAACGCTGTATAGTATCCTTATGCTTCAGAAAACCTTCGAACGGATCAAGAAATCACACCTCAAGGATGAGCTCGATTTCGAGATCATCACGGTCCATGAGTATCCCATCAAGCTATGGATTACTCTCGTCATTACCTTCGCGGTCTTCCTCCTCCTGCTGATCCTCGGCATTTTCTCCTACACTCTCTTCGCCAGCGATGGCGTCTTCTGGACGGCGGTGCTCCTACTCTTCACGCTGTTCGTCGGAAGGTGCTTCGTCCTCATCAACCGATGGTTCTGCACATTCTACACCGTGACGCTGGATAATATCCACGCCATCAAGCACCGGCACATCTTCGCGCGGGGCGGGGGAGAGGAGACACTATCGCTCCTCTACGAGACCATCGGTTCCCCTCCGGAATTCGAGGACCGGTACTTGAGCTTCCTGCACTGCGGCGTGGTGCGTATTCATACGAAGAATACCGATATCGTGACGGGGACGCCGATCATCCGGACGTTTGGGATCGTTCCAAAGAGCTTCCATTTTGCCGTTCTGGAAGCCATGAAATCCAACAAGCTGCAGACGAGTGGCACGGAGACCCACGAGGAGCGCAGGCAGAGGGCGCTCGGGATCAAGGAGAAACAGAGTAAGGCCAGAGAGCGTGTGGAGCTGATCAAGACCATCGTCAATCCTTACCGGAAGCACAATCCCCTCAAGCTCGCAGATCTCCTCCAGCAGTGCAATCACGCGTTCCATGAACGCACGTCGGAGGCGGAGTTCGTCAAATTCTTCATGGAGCTCCAGGCCATCGGCGAGCTCACTAATATCACCATCGAGGGACCGAACGTGTATTTGGCGAAGGAGAACATCAGCGACAAGCAGCAGAGGAATACTGCAGGGAAGAAGAAGATCGCCGAGAAGGCGATGGGGACCATTCACTCCGGTGATGTCATCGCCATCGATCCCGGGTCTACCAATCTCGAGGTCGCCAAGAGCCTGTGCCAGGCCATCCCCGAGAGGTTTACCGACCTGACGGTCGTCACCAATTCCATCCCCGTGGCGAATGTGCTGCTCAATTGGATCCGGGAGAAGAAGCCGAGGGAGGAACAGCTGAAGGTGTATCTCATCGAGGGGAGAGCGATGCCGGATTCTCTGGCCGTGACCAGCGACAGCGCTCTGGCGTATGAAGGAATGACCGGTTTCGCATCATTGCTGCACAGGCTCGGGAAAGAGCAGGCCGATGTCGCGTTCATCGGGACCAGTGGAATGTACGCCAACGAGGGATTCGCCGTGGATACCGACAATGAGATCCAGACCAAGCGCGATATCCTGAAGAGCAGCAAGCGGCGGGTGATCGTTCTGGACGCATCCAAATTCGCATCGACGGAGAGTAAGACGTTCATGAAGTTTGCTGAAGAGACTGGAGAGGTGATCGTCCTGACGTGCTTCGAAAAAGAGCATGAAAGCAAGATCGAGTCCTTCCGGCAATTGATCGGTCAGTATCCGCATATGCATCTGGTAGTCGCGTAGGTTTGTTGAGGCTGCTTTCCGGACACTGTGTGTGTGATGTCAGCGAGTTTTGGTTTGCGATACCATTTCCATTTCAATCTGACACTCAATCAAGATGTCATGATGAGCCCTTCGGCAAGCTCAGGACAAGCTCCGTCGAAGCGCGACATGCGAGCTCCTTTGCCATCCTTCGACTACGCTCAGGATGACAAGGGATGCGCTCAGGATGACGAAGGAGTAGCTTACGTTGAAGCTATCGCTCAGGGTTCCAGTATGACACTTTGGTGGGAAATTCACGTTCTTTGCCGTCTTCAAAAACCCCGAACTTCTCCTTGTTCCCCCTTTTCTTCCTGCTACACTGCCGCAGCTATGAAGAAGGACATCCACCCACAGGTCTTCGCCGACGCTACGGCCAAGTGCACCCAGTGCGGTGCCATCTTCCAGATCCCTTCCACGGTGAAGGAGATTCAGGTGGAATCGTGCAGAATGTGCCATCCGATCTACACCGGAAAGAAGCAGGCCGAAGCCCGTGGTGGTCGCATCGAGCGGTTCCGCAAGAGAATGTCGGCGTCGAAGAAGTAGGGATTGGGAATTGGTGTATTAGGGATTGGGGTTATTCGATGATCATGGTTTATTTGTTGATTCTTTACCTTGCATATGAAGTGACATCCTTTGAGAATACTTCACTCTATGGAGATATTCTCAGCGCTGAAGTACGGCTTTCAGGAATGGAAAAGCAAGTTTCATTCGGGCACGACGCGCATCGCGTTTGTCGGAGAACAATCGACTGTGAAAATAGCTTCACCTGTGTCTTTGATTCGTACGATGCGAGGATCTTTGCGTAAGCTTTTTGCAGGAGGGGACATTTCTCATGTTCTGAATACTCTGTTTAAGGACGAGAACTGGGCAGGAAGTTTGGCATATAGTTTGCGAGGATTGTCGGCGAATACTATGGAGGCGAAGTACTCACCTTTGATGCGCAATCTTGTAGCGCCAACACATTCTCTATTCGGTGGCGTCTGGGCGGTGCAGCCGACAACTCAGGATCTTCCAGATTTTCAGCATGGTGAAGGACAGTGGACAGTGATTTGTGAAGCGGTGGGCAATGGAGATGTCAGGAGTGGTTCGCAGTTAATCAAAAGCGCTCATATCAATCATACTATAGTAAACCCCGATAATTTTGGGATTTTGAACGATACAATCGTTTTTCGGGATTTCGGCGATAAAGCAGTGATTCAGTTTCTGCTTGAGCATGGGTCACTGATTCGAGAAGCGCTGCAAAAATTGTTTCAAGGGCTTTCTTCAGTTTCCCAATCCCCAATAACCAAAATCCCTAATCCCTTCGCTCGCCCATTCCTCCGATAGCACTCACCCCCCAAGAGTGCTATAATTACGGTATGGACGCCAGACAGAGCAAATTGCTGGTGACGATCATCAACCAGTTTATTGAGACTGCCCTTCCTGTAGGGAGCAAACGGCTCCTCGAGGGCGGGGATTTCTGTTGCTCTTCGGCGACTCTCAGGAGTGAAATGTCGGAGCTGGAGGATGAGGGTTTTTTGATTCAGCCACATGTGTCTGCAGGGCGCATTCCCACGGCCAAGGGCTATCGGATGTTTGTGCGGGAATTTCTGGAGCCGACCAAGCATGAGCTCGTGGTTCGCAAGAAATTTGAGACACTGAAGCAGCGGTATCTGCAGCACAAGGATCAGGAACGGGTGTATGAGGCGGTTGCCCTGCTTGCCCACATGACGCCGAATGTGGCGTTCGCGCAGGTGCCGCATAAGGATCAGGTTTATTTTCTTGGATTGAGTAATGTCCTCAGACAGCCTGAGTTTCAGGAGGATCCTCGGATGGGCAGTGGGGTTGCCGAGCTCTTAGAAGAGCATCTTCATGCGATCCTCTCTGCACTCACTGTCGATGACGAGACGCGCTACTACATCGGCGATGAGCATGTGCTGCCGCAAGTGCAGAGCTGCAGCCTGATGGTGAAGCGCTATGCCATTCGCGGAGAAGAAGGGGCGATAGGAGTGCTTGGGCCGATGCGCATGGATTACGCGTACAACACGGTTGCGCTGGAGCTGGTGGCGGATTTATTGCGGTCAAACTCATAACACTTATGCATTCTTCTTTCTTGTCAGGCTCTACCTTTTGGCGCCCTCACCCTAGCCCTCTCCCTCTGCGGAGGGCGAGGGAATATGGAATCGCTCCAGTTGTTCTTTCTGGTAATGAAATCCGATTCTTCAAGACACATTCATCATTCTAGTAATGTCTTTAGTATTTTTAAAAATCCGTGCCGGCCAGGAGAACGAACGTGGTCCACTCTATATGGAGTCGATGATTGCGGCGCTGCATTCGTTGCGGAATCGTGAGGGGATTACGTCTTTGCAAATCGGTGTGGGTCCCGATCGCAAGATCGCGCTCTTCGTCCGGACATCGGCGGATACCGTCGGGCTCATCGAGAGCCAGCTCTACGCGCAATATCCAGATATCGATATCGATGTTCTGGAAGCGGATCCTTTCCTCGCTACCGAGAAGGAAGAGGTGGCGTACTGTGATCTCTCTCTCCATGACCCCGAGGTTCTTCCGATCAAGCGTCATCCGCAGTTCGATGACATGCTCGCACGGGTGAACGTCGATCCGATTGCCGGAATTACTTCCTCTCTTGCCCGAGCGCTGGTGCCGGGGATGCGCGGCCAGGTGCAGATTCTCCTCGAGCCGCTCAGGAGTGAGCGTTTCCGCAAACGTGCACTCTGCTTCCTCCCGCTGCTCTCCAAAGGTCTGCCATCCCTGTCCCGCCGGTATGCCAATTTCTACACCCGTCTGGTGCTCTCCCGCGGTTGGCGGTACTTCGTATTCCTGCCCTTTTCTTTGCTGCTCGGGGGATTCCGCGCATCGCCGATTATCCGGCGCGTCTCTCCGTATTTCGCTTCTCCCGAAGAGCGCCCCACTCGTTCTCAGGATGAGGATGAGCGCGACAGTGAGCGCACAGCGGGCCGCGCGCATGACCGTGAGGATTCCATCGCTGGTGCGGTCGACAAGGTCAATCGTCTGCTCTTCGTCTGCAATGTCCGTGTCAGTGTGATTACGCCCAAGGGCACACTCCTCGATGCCACCCGGAAGGTACAGGAGATCGTCGGGAGCTTCCGGCAGTTTTCCCTTCCGCAGAGCAATGAGTTCGACGTCGGTCCGGTGCAGCATGCCCGCGTTATTCCCAATAATTGGCGGGTAGCCCCGTATCTCCTCTCGACGGAGGAAGTCGCGACGATGTGGCATTTGCCGACGATCCTCGTCCAGACGCCGAATATCGACTGGGTGCTCAGTAAGAAGCTCCAGCCTCCGGTGAATATCCCGATTCCCGGTCTCACCGATCCCGAAGGGGAGATCACTGTTTTGGGGGAATCCACCTTCCGCGGACACCGCGAGAAATTCGGTATCCGTCCGGATGACCGTCGTCGTCACGCGTACATCATCGGAAAGACCGGCATGGGAAAATCCACGCTCCTCGAGAACATGGTGCATGCGGATATTCAGGCGGGAAGGGGGATCGCCTATTTGGATCCGCACGGTGATACCGCCGATATCATCCCGCATTTCGTCCCGAAGAGCCGTCGCAATGATGTGGTGCTCTTCGATCCCGCCGATCGCGACTTTCCGCTCTCCTTCAACGTTCTCGACTGTCCCGATCCCCACCAGCGCCCCCTCGTCGCCTCCGGACTTATGGGCGTCTTCACCAAGCTGTGGCCGGGGATGTTCAGCGGACGCATGGAGCACATTCTCCGCAATACACTCTTGGCACTTCTCGAAAATGAAGGATCCTCGATGCTCGGAATCATGCGGATGTTCGCCGACGATGCGTACCGTTCCCGCATGGTCGCGCACGTCACCGATCCGATGGTGAAGAGCTTCTGGCTGCAGGAGTACGCCGGCTGGTCCGCCAATTACCGCACGGAAGCCACGGCTGCTATTCAGAATAAAGTCGGACAGCTCCTCTCGACACCTCTCATTCGCAACATTGTCGGTCAAACCAAAAACAGTCTCAATCTCCGCCATGCCATGGATACGGGCAAGATCATCATCGTGAATCTCTCGAAGGGGAAGCTCGGAGAGGATACCTCGGCCTTCCTCGGCTCCATGCTCGTCACCAAGTTTCAGATCGAAGCGATGAGTCGCGCAAATGTCCCCGAGAGCGAACGCCCCGACTTCTACCTGTACGTCGACGAATTCCAGAATTTCGCAACCGAGTCCTTCGCGACTATTCTCAGCGAGGCCCGCAAGTACCGGCTCAACCTCACGATGGCCAATCAGTACGTGGCGCAGCTGCTCGTGGGCGAGGGTAAGACGACACTCAAGGATGCGGTCTTCGGCAACGTGGGTTCCACGGTCTGCTTCCAGGTGGGTTCCGAAGACGCGGAGATCTTCAGTTTGCAGTTCGAAGAAATGGTGATGCCCAAGGACATCCTGAGTCTGCCCAAGTACCACGCGTACGTCCGTCTCATGATCGATGGCGTGCCGAGCAAGCCCTTCTCCGTGACGACCCTTCCGCGCCCTCCCATCACCGTCGATCAGAAGAGTCTGGATATGCTGCGTAAGCTCTCGCGTGAGCGCTATGCCGAGAAGCGTGCAGTGGTGGAAGAGAAGATCAGCAAGTGGGCGATGAGCAGTTCCGAGGCGCAGAATAAGTCGCAATCTTCTAGTAAGGCCAAAGAGAAAGAGGAAGAAGAATTGAAGAAGGCCAAGAAGAAGGGGATGAAACTGGAGGAGTACCGCGCATGGCGCGATCGGGAGATGTGGACCAACGACTTCAATATGCTGCGCAAGAAGGAGGTGATGGGTGAAGCTTTATTGGATGATGAGAAGAAGAAGTATGAGGAGCTGAAGGGGAATCTGGAGAAGAGTGGGGGAGTGCCTGCACTATCGAAGGCACTTTTGGATTTGCAGCAGAGGAAGAGCGCAGGGTGAGGTCCTCTTCAATTCTGAGTGCAGGTCTTCGACCTGCGGTCTGCGATCATGGGTTTTTCAAAATTTTCCGAGCGCGGGATGCTTCCCGCAGGAGACGGAGAGCGAAATCGTTGACTCCTATATCCCGCTTTCCTACACTCTTCTCGTGTTGGAAGTCATCCTCTCCGTCGGCAGCAAGTGCAAGCGAGCGCTGAGCGCAGGAGGATTGGCTGTGTAACGGAACCGGCCTGACTATCCCCCTTCGCTCAGCCAGCGGGGTTCTTCTTTGTTGAATCTGATTCTCTCTTTTTCTTCCGGTGATGCGTTTCTGTTTCATCCTTTCCAAGGCCGCCAAGTCCAAGCTTCCGCTGAGCGGAGGAGGAATGGTCGTATGAGACGCTGACCATCATCCCACTCTTCCGCTCAGCCAGCGGCAGGGTGTTTTTTCCGTACTCCATTTTCTTTTCCCCCACTCCTCATGCATCCCACTCCTGAACACATTCCCGGCATGCACTTCTATGGACATCCTTCCCTTGCCGTTCCCGCTTCTTCTCCACGCAGTCCTGTTGGCGTTCTCTTCCTCACCTCTGTCCGTGATATCGGTGCCGATGATCACGTTGGTCAGATCGTTGCGACCGATGAGGGTCCCCGGAGAATGGAAGGGATCGTCGAGCGGACGGTGAACGAAACGCGTTCCGGCGGAGCTCTGGAAGGTATCCTGCGCGTCGCCGGTGTCGTAACTGATGATCTATCCCGTGACCTGCGTCATTCCTCCTATCCGGTCATTCCAGAGCCTGGCAGAGATTGGATTCATCCCCTCGATCTGGAAACCACAGAAGGCCAGCTCGTCGTCGATCCACGGTTCACCATCAATGTTCCCTCCGATTTTCGGGCTCTCCCCAGAGCTGACCGTGATGGCCGGGCACAGCGCAAAGAAGCCTTCGAGCGGAGGGTGATGGATATCGCCGATGAGCGGGGAGCCGACGTCATCGTCTCCGATCACTACATGGCCTGGATCCAGTACATGATCAACGATCAGTACGGCCGCTATGGCAGAGTCCTCAATATCCATCCGGCGGTGACGATCCCCGGCCACCCCTTCTGCTTCACCGGCAAAACTCCCACTGGCGATGCCATTCGCCATGCTCAAACAGGGCAACCCACCTTCACCGGCGCAACACTGCACTTCGTGGATCCGGAGATCGATCACGGTCCGCCCATTGCCGTCGCTTCCGCAACCCCTGTTCATGCAGATGACGAACCCGAGAGACTTCGATACCGCAATTATCAGCAGTCCAAACTCCCACTGTTTATCGCGGGCATGCGGCACTATGTTGAGCGCATTCTGCCGCAGCTCGACGCTTTGGATGTGAATTCCCTTTCCCTCCTAACCCATGACGCATCTATCCGCGCTGCTTAAGTCGCTGCAGCCCCATCGGCTTTTCGGCTCTGCTCTGCGAGGCGAGCCTCACGTCTTCGATTTTTCTCCGGATAATCCTGCCGTTGCCCTCTGGGACACCGCTCACTTCGCACCATTCCAGGAGGCGGTGTATGGGGAACTGGAGCAAAGTGGGAAGTCCTGGGGCATTGGCAGGTACCTGGAGGATCGTTCTGGATTGCTCCACAGCTATCCTCAGATCATCGATGAAGGCCGGGTGATTCACGCTGGGCTCGATATCACGGCGCTTCCCGGGACAGCGCTCTTTGCTCCGCTAAACAGCGAGGTGATCGAAGCGGGCAAGGAGGAGGGACTGGGCAATTACGGTGGCTATGTCCTCCTCCGTCATTGTCTTGGGTCCGAGCAGTTCTATTCTTTCTACGGCCATCTCTGCTCACGGCATCGCGTCACCCAAGGTCAGAAGCTTCTCGCCGGTGCATCATTTGCCGTCATCGGGGAAGCGGAGGACAGCGGTGGGTGGTTCACCCATACGCATCTGCAGATGCTCACAGAGAAGGCGATGGAGCAGGGGAGGATGCTGCAGGGGTATATTACGCAGGAGGATCTTGCGAAGGTGGATGAGCTCTTCCCGTCGCCGCATTTGCTGTTTCGGTATTGATTTCATTTGATGTAGCTCAGTCACGTAGCCGGGGTTCATGAACCCCGGCTACGGCGGTTTGAAAGGTTTGGAAAAGGTTAGAGAAGCCTGAAAGGTGGGGATTATTGTCTGAATTGAGCGCGGGCTTCCTTTCCTGTATGCCCAGAGCATGTCGAATGGGAGCCGGATCGAAGGACCCCCTACATGATTTTACACCCTAGGCATAACAAAAAGACCGGACATGGGTCCAGTCTTTTGTGTTTGTGTCTCTCCGGGACTATCGGAAGCAAGTGAATCGCTTCGCGAGTCTGTGGGGAGAAGAATGGAGGGAGGTACCTCCTCCCCACTACGCTCATTGAGCTTCGCGGGGTGTACTATCTGCCGTGCTTGGGTCCTTGTTTAGCCTCGTGACCTTCGAGGTTCCCGTGCCAGGATCACAAACCCCGCGCAAGGCGGAGGGATCCATGGGAAGGAGGGGTGCACCAGAGTGTTTTCCTCAAAACACGGTGATGACATTGCACAGCAGAGAGGATGGTGGTCGCTTGATGTGAACGTGGCGGTCTTCGCTTCGAAGATGACACGGACCCTCTTGATCGGCCTCGATGCAGGGACGAGCCCTTGCGAGAAGCGTTTTCAGCGGTGGTCAACAGGTTCATACGGCTTTGCCGGTACGAGGTCCTGTGCGCTCTATCGTGACCATGTTACCTATACCCAATATTATCCAATGAAGGAGTGAAGTCGGCTGGGAGGAACATGCGCGCGAGCGCTATAGTGACCACCATTCTCTCTGCGTAATTTCCTGTGGTGTGAAGGAGCGTGTGTATCCGCGTCCCCGTCTGACTTCTTCTGCAGGCGGGGGCGCGGAATGTTTGTGTGTCTCTTGGTGTAGAAGATTTTCGAGGGAGAGGCCGCAGGCCGACCCCTTGCGGGGGCTAAGTCCCTGATCTGCCGAAGCAAATCGCATCATTGTATTCGTGGAATGAATTTGCACAAGGAATACTCATAGCCGGAAGATCATCAGTATGTCTGAATACAATTATTGTTCTTTTCTGAGATTTAATAAAATGGCTTATAAAAGCCAATAACATTCAATACGGACATGACAAGTACACTCAACAATTCCTGAGTCAGGTTTACTCGTCTTTTTCTGATGCTGGGAAATCGGTTATATAAATTTCCTTGCGTCCCCCCCCTCACCCAACCCCTTCGTCAGGCTCAGGGCAGGCTCTCTCCCCCTGCGGGTGGAGAGGAGAAATGGAATCTCTGTGGAGGTTTCTTGTCGGCAGAACAAGATCGTAGGTTAATGATGTTATGGTTTTTCTTTCTGATCTTCCTTCAGCTCAATTCCTTCTTCCAGGAATTTTCGGAGGATTTCCCGGATGATGAGGGTGGTAATCGCCCTGCGCTGACCGATGGGGGCCGGGAAGCACATGAGGAGTTCAATGTCTCCGTCTTTCGTGAGTTCCATGTACACGCGGGAAGATGGATGCTCGCGGGAGACGGCGTAGCCACGCATGCGCTGATCATTCTGTTCCTGCGCCAGGTGGGAAGAAGAGGCGGTTTCGTGCTTCACGATGTCATCGAGGATGTGGAAGGCACGATCGCTCTGGCTCATATGCTTCAGGAGCACGGGGATTTCCACGTTTTCGAAATCGGAAGTGGAGTGCCAATTGATGAGGGGCTGCGAAAGGAGCTTCTCATTGGGGATGCGCATCAGCTGCCCCACGTGGCCCACTTCCGCCATTTCCTCCGTGCGCGCCAGAAGGATCGTGGTGTACAGCAGTCCGATATCCACGACGTCGCCTGTCACATTGCCGATAGTGACACGCTGGCCCAGAGCGATGATATTCCGTGCACCCACCCATCCGATGAGCCCCTTGATCATGTCCTGCGAGACAATGACGAGAGCGGCGCCCACGAGCGCGAAGACGGTGACGACGCTGGGATCGGAGAAGACCTTCTGGATGAGCCAAAATGCGATACCGACGTAGACGATGAATGAGAAGAACTTCGTGGTCATGTACCGCAGTCTCCGGTTGGGGATGTGATCGAAGAAGTGCAGGCGGATCATGCGTTCTGCCCAGAAGATGCCAAGGAAGATCGCGAGATACAGCAGGAAATTCACGAAGAGCCCGATGGTGCGCAATTGCTGTTCGTTACTGAATTGGTTCAGGCGGTCCTGCTGTGTCTTCTGAATCGCCTGGAGTGCGCTGAGGCGCTCTTCCAGTACTCCCTGCTTGGCAAGGAGTTCCGGTTCGTTTTTCGTCAGCATGATCTGGCCGGGCAGGGGAGCGCCAGTACCGCTTACCGCCCAGTCTCGGTAGAGTTTTTCTTCTTTTTCGAAGAGAGAGATATCTACTTTAGTCTCGTCGATGAGGCTACTCATAGTGGTCACGATGGTCCGCTGACGTTCGATGGCTTTTGCGGTGGTATCCGCAGTATCTGCACTCTGCGATTTGACGTAGGTATCCAGATCCTTCCGGATTTCTGCTTGAATCACGGTGCGTTCGGCAGTGATATTCTGCTGGATGGCATCGGCGGCTTTCTGTGTTTTGGCTTTCAGAAGTGAGTCGTAGCGCCACTGTAGGCGGGTGTAGTCGGTCTGGTCCTGGATTTGGGCGAAGGCGGGGGTTGTTACTAGGAACAGCGTCGTTGCGATGATGAGGAAGATGGGGCGTTTCATGATGGGGGGAGTGTAGCACGGGAGTGTTCTTGGCTGACGAAATGGACAATGAAACAATGGCCAATTGTCCATTGGCCAATGAATCATTTTCCATTGGATCGCGAACAATGTTCAGGTCTAAATCCAATTCTTCGGCTCAATCCCCGGACACGGGAATGACTGACAGAGCTCCATCACTTCACCGGCGATGCGATCGAGGACCGCTTCGTCCTTGGAGTGCGTCAGGACTTCGTTGATCCAGTCGCCGATCTTCACCATTTCGGCTTCCTTCATTCCCCGCGAAGTCACTGCCGGAGTTCCGAGGCGGACACCGGAGGGATTCATCGGAGTTTGCGTATCGAAGGGGACGGTATTGGCGTTCGTTTCCAGCCCGGCCCGGTCCAGAGCGCGTGAGGCGTCGCGACCGAGGATGCCTTTGCTCTTGAAGGTTTCCATCAGGATCAGATGGTTATCCGTTCCTCCGGAGATCAGGCGGATGCCGTGATGGACGAGGCGTTCTGCGAGAACTTTGGCATTGGCGACGATCTGGGCGGCGTAAATTTTGAAATCCGGTTGGGCAGCTTCTTCCAGTGCTACAGCGATAGCAGCAGTCTGGTGATCGTGCGGCCCGCCCTGGAGTCCTGGCATGATGGCTTTGTCGATGGCTTGAGCATATGCAGCTTTACTGAGAATGATAGCGCCGCGGGGACCTCGGAGTGTTTTATGTGAGGTGGTGATGCCGGTATCGGCCATGGGGTACGGGCTCGGGTGGACACCGCCGATGATGAGTCCGGTAATATGTGAAGTATCTGCATGGAAGAGCGCGCCGACGTCGTCGCAGATTTCCCGGAATTTCGCGAAGTTGATGATGCGCGGATAGGCGGTATAGCCGGCGATGATCATCTTCGGTTTCACCTCTTTCGCCAGTTTCCAGATCATATCGTAATTGAGCTGCTCAGTGACCGGATCGAGCTCGTAGGGGGCGGAGTGGTAGGTCTTTCCCGAGAAGTTCACCTTCCAGCCATGGGTGAGGTGGCCTCCGTGTGGGAGAGTGAGGCCCATGATCACATCGTTGTGCTGCAGGACGGCATGGTAGACCGCCATGTTGGCAGGGCTTCCGGAGTAGGCTTGGACGTTGGCATGATCGACACCGAAGATCGCTTTGGCGCGCTCGATGGCGATATTCTCCACTTGGTCGACGAATTGCTGTCCTTCGTAGTACCGCTTTCCCGGGAATCCTTCGGAGTATTTGTTGGTGAGTACGCTCCCTGATGCCTCCAGAACCGCTGTGGACACATAGTTCTCCGACGGGATCAGGCGGACTTTATTCCACTCCCTCTTCTCCTCGGCAATGATGAGATCGCGGATGCGCTTGTCCGTCTTCGCCAGGGCCGGGAGGTATGTCATGGGGTGAGTGGGGGAAGGGGATGCGAGTGTAGCACAGACGAAGTTTACTGGTTATTAGTTTACTAGTTATTGGTTGTTCTCATTCAGAGCCAAGCGAAGCCAAACCAATAACCAACAACTATCAACTAATAACTTCTTGTTTATCCGATGCCAAGGAACCTCTTCCCGTGATCACAGCATCAACATACTGATCATGCTCTTCCATCGGTACTTCCGGCACGATCTGGTGATCGAACGCTACTCCGACGCACTTCGATTCCACTCCGGATTTTCGGTGTTCAGTAATCCACCGGTCATACCCACCATTGCCGCGGCCGAGGCGTCCACCATGTGCATCGAAAGCGCGGCCGGGAACGAGGACGAAGAGCGGCAAGTTTTCCGGAAGTATGGGCGCACTCTTGGGCGGCTCCGGGATTCCGTGGGGTCCCATGATCAATGTTTCGAGGTCGGTTGTCTTCCGAAATGTCAGAGCCTTCCCATCGAAGACTGGAAGGTAGAGCGGTTGATTCCTCTGGAGAATCTCTTCGAGAGCCGGACGAATATTGGGTTCTGTTTTCAGCGGTACAAAGCCACAGATGGCGATGTCTTGCGGGAGGGATTCCACGATGCGACGGGTGATGGAACGGCTCTCGGCGGCCTTCATATGATCTGGTATTTTCTGAAGGCGCTCGAGGATGGCTTTTCGGAGAGTTGCCTTTTCGACGGAGGGGTGCGTCATGAATTTCACGGGAAGGAAATTGTTACATTGTTTGATTGTTACATTGTTAATTCCGATAATGCTCGAACTCGCTTGCGAACAATGTAACAATTGAACAATGTAACAATGCAGTCCTCACGGTTCGATTAAAAGATTTCCGCCGCCGCCTCCGCCAGATTTACGAGGTCTTCCGATGCCACTGTCGATTTTGTGCTGTCTCCGCTCTTCTCCAGGATGCACGAGAGCTTGAGGTGGCGCTTGAATTTGTTCTGGAGCAATTGCTCGACCGAACGGCTTGCATCCGGGGAGGCGACTTTGTCGCGGTGGAAGGACGACGTGAAGCTCACCGTGATGGTTTCTCCTTCGATTGTCGTGATCTCACCGTTCTTGAGGGACATTTTTACGGAGGGCGGAGAGGCGTCGGCAATGATCTTCGGCCATGCTGATCGCACGGTTTCCATGGTGACATCGGGCGCCTCTATTTCGGCTGTGGACAGAGAAGATTCCTCTGTGGGTGCAGGAGGGGGCGTCTCGGTCGGTGCTTCTGGTGCGGGGTCTTTTTGCTTTGGCTTCTTCTCTTTGGGCGGTGCTTCTGCGGTTCGGGGGGATGGCGTCTTTGGTGCTTCTTTTCTGGAAGATGTTTCGGAGGGGAGGCAGAGCGTGAGGAGGGCTGCTTCCAGGACGAGGCCCGGAACCGGAGCGAGACGGACGTCGCGAATCGCTGCCAAAAGGATATCGAGTGTGTGGGTGATTTCGGTGATGGATTGCCCAGCGGCGATCGCCGCATGGAGCTGGTCTCGGGTGCGTGCGAGGAGACTTCGGAGGAAGAGATCCAGAGGAAAGCCGCTCCCTTCAAGAGTTTGAATAGCTTCAAGAAGGGCAGGAGCATCACCTGTTTCCAATGCGCGAATAATTTCCTCGAGGTGCTCATGTCCGGTGACCCCGATGCGCTGCTCTACCTCTCCGACCGTGATATGCGGAACCGAGCGCAGCTGATCCAGCAGGGAAATCGCGTCGCGCATGCCGCCTTCCACATGGTGGGCGATCAACCGCAGTGCTTCGCGATCGACCGTAATACGCTCAATATCGGCGATGTACTGGAGGCGGCGGATGATGTCATCTTCTCCGATGCGCAGGAAATGGAAACACTGGCAGCGGCTTTGGATGGTCGCGGGGACTTTGTGCATTTCCGTCGTCGCGAGAATGAAGTGCGCATAGGCAGGAGGTTCTTCCAGTGTCTTTAGGAGCGCATTGAATGCGCCTTTGGAGAGCATATGTACTTCGTCGATGATGTAGACCTTGGCGCTAGCGACGACCGGCGAAAATTGAATCTTTTCGATCAAATCGCGGATGTTATCCACGCCGGTATTACTCGCCGCATCGATCTCGAGCAGATCGACTATGGATCCTTCTTCGATGCCTTTGATGATGCTCTGTTTGAGTACGGGATCGGCGATGCCCCGGCACATCAGGTGTTTGGCCAGGATGCGGGCGACGGAGGTTTTGCCGGTTCCGCGACTGCCAACGAAGAGGTAGGCGTGAGAAAACTTCTCCTGTGTCGCCGCCTGCTCCAACGTCGTCACGATGGCGTCCTGTCCGACGACGTCCGTGAAGGTCTGGGGCCGGTAGGTGCGGTAGAGAGCCATGACGGAGCGGATAGCGATTAGCGATTAGCGGATAGCTTGTAACTTGTAACTTGTAACTTGTAACTTGTAACTTGTAACTTGTAACTTGTAA
>JBAWYM010000045.1:0-15595 GCA_037143575.1 Candidatus Peregrinibacteria bacterium
ATACATCGCTCAAACCCACAACCCCTGGATGAAATGCTGGGATGCTTCGACGTGAAGTTTTAGAAGCAAAAACGATACAAAGCAGAATGCTCCGAGAATGACCATGAGTACTTTGGGGGGAATATCCGAACGGGAAAGCATATGCATCGTGGCGAGTACGAGGAAGAGATGCACACCTAGGGAATAACGAATAATGCTCGACATCCCGATGCTGACACTCCCTGAAACGGAGAGAAAGAAGATGGTGAAGGCGCAGTAGTACAGACCTAGGCGAATCTTCCAGCCATCCGGGTCGCGCGCGCGTATGACTGTGCATTCAAGCGCAAGCAAGATCAGAAACCAAAGTGCTCCGAGTGGAACCGTCAGTAATCCGATTTCTCCGTATCCTGGCAGATGGGGAAGAAGAAGCTCCATGTGATACGTCTCCAATCGAAAAATGGCAAAATAATCAGGAATCACCCCCCAACCGATGCGCTGTGTATCCATGTACAGCTTCCAATTCCCAAATTTGACTGCACAGAATATAAAGAACAAAAGACCTCCTGACATCATGAGCCCGGCAGCGAGAGACCTACGAAATAGGAGTCTCCACCGCTTGGCATTTGGCAATACATGCACAAGGGGATACAGGGCAAGAGGCAAACCAGAAATTCTGGCTGCCGACATGATAAAGCCGTGCAGAATGCTCAGGGGCACAGAATAGTATGATGTCTGCCCCTGCCAATAGATCATTCCCAAAAGCATGCAGAAGAAGAGCGCTTCGGAATACGCTGAAACGAGATAAAACGCTGAGGGAAAACTGAGAATGAGAAAAAATGTAACCCCAATCATTGTAGGAGAAAGCCGCCATTTGCGCAGAATCAGCAGAAGATACGTACACATGCCCCAACAGGCAAACGCAGCGGCGAGCAGAAGCGCATAGTCGATGGGAAGACCGGTGATGAGGCTAAGAAATCGTGCTGAAAGAGGATAGGCAGGGAAAAAGGCAACATTCTCTCTCTCCTGATCGAGGCTGCTTCTGACGGACGGCAACCCCAAATCATGATAGCCATCGACAGCAATGCTCTTAAACCAACGGGTATCCCATTGCTCGAGACTCGTATACGCCTGTAACAAAGGTACATCAGATGGGATAAGCTCAAAGAGTAGCAGCGCAACCGTGATGACCAAACCCCACAGGATCGCAGACCGCACTGAAGACCGATCTGTAACTCTTTTCTTTCCGGTCGTCTGAAGATTTTTTGAAACCATGTTCCGCTGGGGGGAGCTTTTGCAGTTTATTTCAAATAGTTTCATCATACAAAAAATATGTTTTACGCTACGAAGAACAACATCCCAAAGAAGACAGCACAACAAAGCATAAACCCCACCGCCAAGATAACGCCTATCCTCCGAAACCATACGAAGGATTCCGAGATCCCCAGTAATGTGTAGATAATGATCACCGGAGCTAACGCCAGCGAAAACCGAAAATCCTGATTCGCTGAAAACGGTGCATAGAGACGATAGAATACTTGGGCACCCAGAAGCGCCAGAAAGGAGATCAGGATCGGAAGAAAAAGATAAAATTTCCGATACGTGGTCCTCAGGAACCCGAAGAGAGCATACGGCAGTAGGAGCAAGCTCAAGAGAAGCATCCCGATGGAGACGGTCTTGAGGCTGGAGGGATAACTGAATTCGCCAAAGAACGCAGATTTATAGAAGTACTCCCAGAAATACTGCCGCCGCAGATTATCGCTCCAAGGATCGTTGTATACCGTCTCCAGTATTTTTACGGGATTGAAGGTGGTCAACGCGCGGACGGTTGTGGGCACTGCCAGTCCAGAGCTCATCGATTGGCTGCCGAACGTGTAGCTATTCGTCGAATTCTGCTCGACGAAGAAGCGAATGTACGGGAGCCATCCACAAGCGAAGAGCAGGAAGAGAAGGGAGAGGGCTCCCAGACGCCACTTGGTCATCCACCGTAGTTTTCTCTGCATCAGCAGGAGCAGGCAGATCACCGGAAGAAAGAGCAGGGCACTGACGCGAGTGACGAAAGCTAATGCGAAGATGAGAAGCATCCAATTCCAATCGCGTGGCTTACCCGTCCTCCACCAGCGAAGAAGCAAGGCAATAAGAAGGAAATTGAAAAGAGTCGAAAGGCTATTGTTACTGAAGCTCCCCGCATGAATGATGAGAGAGGGAAATACGGCGATCGCGCCCACGAACAACAAGCGCATAAGGCGCTCTTTGCGCGTGAAAAGGAGTGTGGCCATCCACCATCCCACTCCCAGAATCGCCAGGGAAAACAGGAGAGATTGGAATTGGATGAGACGAGATACCGATGATTCATCCCATCCGAACACTTGCGCCAGACGAGCCCAAATCGCCGAGAGGTAGTAGTACAGAGGAGCCTGATGATATTCCCAACCCTCGCTCGCCGGAGGAATCTTCCAGTTGGCAGCGACGTACCGAATGTACTCCAAATGCGATCCAACATCGTGACCACGAACATCGAAGGGAGTCTTCAGAAAATACAGAACCCGCAGCACACACCCTCCGATGAAAATGGAAGCCATCAGCCGCTCCTGCAACGAATGAACAATCAGGAAGAGTAATGCAAGAACGTAAAGAATGACAGTGACGACGAGCGCAAGATGAATGGCCACGAAGAATGAATCGGTGTAATCCGGAGTAAGACGCAGCCCAGTCAGTCCGCCGAGATCCTTGATGCGAACCACAACGTCATTACTTCCCCGTCGGAGATACCCAGAGAAATCCAGCGAACGACCCATCACCGTATAATCGCAAAACTGGAACTCAGCCCCTTCAACCACTCGCCCATTGATCACCACCTTTTCGAGACAATCATCCGGCTTCACAAAAAATGAGGTGGAGTACCCGAGTGGCAATGTCACCGAAAAGGTGATCGTCAAGAAATCCCCCTGCGTCGGGATGATGACAGGATTGGGACCGTGACCGACTTCCTGACCGTCGAATTGGTAGGAGAACTCGCTTATCCTAGGTGTGGCATACAGGCGGACCAACAGGAGAAGGGAAAATAGGACGAAAAAGGCGATGGATAATAGTGTTACTTTCTTCGGCAGATTAACCCATTTCTTTCGCGAAGAACCTCGATTGGCAGGAATCTCATCTTTCTTTCGAGGTGCTGGATGCTTGATAACCATAAGTTGCTGTTTGGCCATTGTAGAAAAAATACTAGCAAACATCAATTTGTCTGATCGAGACAGAATTGTGACGATATCACAAAGATCTTTCGGCTGACCTTTGCTTGAGAACTTTCCAATTACTCAGGTTTCGCTCAGGACACCAAAATCCCCATATCCATAACACCAGTAACAAAGATAGAAATATAAAACAAACGATGTTCAGTTGTTGTTGGCCTGGCAGGCCTGCATAAGAGGCCTGTATCTCATGTGTTCCCCTTAACAGAGGGATTTGTATTCTCCCGTCTGACGCTAGAAATTGCTCAATGAAATCACGTTCAATCCGTTCTCCATCAATGCCAATGGCCCAACCCGGCAAGTATATCTGATTTAAGGTTATCAAAGTGCCTGATGCGCTATTGACGAAAAAGTGAATAAACGAAGGATTATTGTCCGCTGCAGGTACAATCGAAGCCTGTTCAGAAGAAACCAAAATTGGTTGATCGTGACGGGGTTCTGCAATGGGGTTCGA
Organism: Candidatus Peregrinibacteria bacterium; assembly: GCA_037143575.1. Classification (GTDB taxonomy): domain Bacteria; phylum Patescibacteriota; class Gracilibacteria; order Peribacterales; family Peribacteraceae; genus JBAWYM01. Next base: position 3,679 of record JBAWYM010000045.1, read on the forward strand.
GCGACTGCTAAGTGGTCTAAATTCATCAATATCTGCATAAAACTGGAATTCTTCTCGTTCCTTGCTCCTTGCATTATTCAATTCCCAAGAGAGAGAAAACCCTCCCACTGAGGGTGTAAACTGATTGTGATAAATAACTGCAGCTAATACGATGTAAAGACTAAGGAGAATAGAAAAAAAGCGTGATACTTGAATTTTTTTAAACAAACTTATTACTGCAAATATCTGAAGAGAAGCGATAATGGCCAATAAACGCCAGGGAAACTGTACTGCTTGTATCCACTTGATAGGGATACTCCAAAATGCGCTCCCTAGAGGACTTATAATCCCTATTATAAGCAAATATAACGAAAAGGATATTTGCACCAGGCGAGAACGCCTGCCAAACCAAGCACCGAGAAGAGCAGCAAGAAAATGGAATATGCCAATCTGAAAAGACATATCGTCACTAGGGCCTGGCCCAGAACCTCCGAAACCCCAAAAAAGAGAAAAGAATTGGGAAAAATAAACAAGATGATTGGTTGGGGCATAATATCCTGCATATGTCCCGCTGAGATCGATATATTTCATCATCCGAATCACGGTTAACCAATACGGCGCACTAATCACTATTGCAACAATAAAAGAAAGGGCTATCAGGCACATCTGAATGAAGCGGGATATTCCTTTTAATCGTGGAGATGCTAAGCAGCAATATGTAAACAAAACAAAATAAGTAGGTATAAGAAATTCGGCAATAAGTGGGTGGCTGTAGACAATAAATGCTAGAGAAACTGCGATACCAATTAATGACCCAATCGCTCGCGAACTATTCAGCCTCCCTCCATAAAATCGAGAAAAGAAAAAGAGTGGCCATGGACAAAGCATCATGGCCAATAGTTCACTCAAATCACCTCTCACATATAAATCAACGAAAATATATGGAGTAAGGATGAAAAAAGCGCTCCCTAACAGTGACATTGCCCTATTTAAATAATCACGAAAAAGTAGATATGTTCCAGATGCGCCAATAAAAAACATCAGAAAAATGACACTCTTGAATGACATTTCGGGATATCCCGGCAACGCAGTAAACGGGAGCGCAAAAAAGAAGAAGCCAGGCTGATAGAAAACAAAAGTAGGATAACCATACGCCCCATTGAGTTCGGGTAACCATCTCGGATACCATTGGCCATCATGAAATGCATCACGAAAATGGTCTAGTAATATCGCATACCGAGAAATTTGCGGAACAGGAAACCACAAGTTTGATTGAAGAAATACGAATAGAGTAATACCTACAATCAGCATCAATATTACAAACGGATACACTCTCAATGCATGATTGAATACCCAAGAAATATTGCGAAAAAAATCAACACAACGAATAAATGCTTGTTTCCTTCTCATATTCATTCTTTTACAGATGGCTAGGAATCTCATAAGAAAATTATTGTTATTTACACGATCACAAATAGATGAGCGGAATTAGAATATACGTATCAATAATTATTTCATATTTTAATTTTTTCCATAGAACTCCCTCTTCCTCATTCCCGTCTCGATAACTTCTCGCTAACATCTATTCGTCTATGCGCCTCTCCCTCATCCTCCCCTGCTACAACGAAGAACCCAATGTCGGCGAGACCGTGCGTGCGTGCCAACAGTGGATGGAGAAGGAGGGCATCGACGGCGAGATCATCGCGGTGAATGACGGGTCGAAAGATGGGACTCAGGAAGTCTTGGAAACTCTGCAGAAGGAAATCCTGAATCTCGTCATCGTCCGGCATGCGGTAAACTTGGGCTACGGCAGTGCCGTGCGATCGGGGTGCGACAAGGCTTCACAAGAATACGTCGCCTACATGGACAGCGACGGGCAGTTCAATCCCGAGGACTTCGGCCAGCTGCTGCCGCTTCTGAATGAATACGACTTCGTGACGGGCCGCCGTCTCAAGCGCGCCGATCCCTTCATCCGCAGGATCAATGCCAAGCTCTTCGCCCTGCTCAATTTCTTCGTGCTCGGGATCTGGGTCCGCGACATCAACTGCGCCATGAAGGTCTGGAAGCGTTCCCTCTGGCCCACGATCCGTCCAACATTCTCCACGGGAGCCCTGATCAATGCGGAAATGTTCTACCGGATGCAGCAGAACGGTATCCGCTGGAAGCAGGTAATGGTGCACCACTACCCGCGTCTGCGGGGAACGCAGACCGGAGCCAATCTTAAAGTGATCCTCCGAATGTTTACGGATCTCTTTAAGCTCAAGAAGGCGGGGATGAATACGGGGAAGAGCTTGTAGCTGGTAGCTTATTAGCTTCTTAGGGATGATATCTCCCAAATTCCGAAGCTGGTGGATAAGCATTCCTAAAAGCTAAAAGCTATAACCTAAGAAGCTAACCAGCTACACGCTATTTTGTCGGCACCACAATCGGGCTCTCCTTCTGGCAATTCACGCACGTGAGCTCCCAGTACGGGAAGAACGCGCGGCGCTTGAACTGCTCATCGGTGATCGCCTGGTAGTACGTGAAGGGCCGGTAGAAGTGGAATGCGGCGAAGATGAGGAGGCCGAAGATGAGGAGCCCCCACTGCTTCCCCTCCTCCGTGAATTTCCACTTGGCAAACCCCTTGAGCTCCAGGAAAACGACGGCCAGGATCAGGAAGGTGAAGAAGAGCGGCGGGAAGTAGTGGTAGAGGTACATCACGCGCGAGAGCTGGCTGATGGCGATCATGTAGCAGACGTACATCGTGAGGAAGACCGTGAGAAGGAAGCGATGCTCCAGCGGCTCTTTGGGCGGGCGCAGCACCGAGCCCACGAGCAATACGAGGCCGATGAGCACGGCGGCAAAGCTTGTCCACCAGATCACAGGGTTCACCTGAAGGTACAGGTAGCGGTACTGCCTGCTATCCGGCGTCTCCCAGCGGTAATTGATGGACCGCGCCCCCAGCGGCCACTCGTAGAAGGGACTGCCGTTCTCGTCTTTCTTACACAAATCCAGCCGCGGCACACCGGCAGCATAGTGCCCCATGAAGAAGAGAGAATCGCGGAGCATTACCGGGAAGTTCTGGATGAATCCATTGGTCCCGTCGGTGAGGATTTGTTTGTACTCCGGGGAAGCCTGGTAGTAGCCGCTATCCGGGAGCTTGGGATTGACGGTGGACCCAAGGGCGAAGTGCGTCTGCCAGACCCCGACGAAGATCACGAGGAACGATGCAGCCATCACCCCAAGCGTTTTGCCAATCGCCTGACGGTCGGGCCAGAGCTTCCAGAGGAGGAAAGGTAAGAAAAGAATCAAAATGAGACCGGTCTCCTTGGTGGTCATCACCGCGCCAAATGCCGCGCCGAAGAGTGCCGCAGCCCAGAGGAGGCGCCGCAGATTCTTCTTCCACTCGAGCATGAGGAGGAAGGCGAGGATGCAGACGGCCGAGAAGAACACGAGTGTGGAATCCAGCATCGCCCCGCGGGAATGGACGATTTCGGCATTATCGAAAATGTAAAGGAAGGACAGAATCGTGGCCTCCTGCGGACGCCGGAGAATGAGCAGGAGAATCAGATACAGCAATGGAGCCGTGAGCCACGCGAGGAGGGTGGGGAAGAAGCGGTAGCCGATGAAGGAAAAACCAGCTGGTAGCTCCTTGCCGTAATCGGTTCCAATGAATTGATTATCGGCGACATTCGGATGGAAGATCTTCTCGCCGAGCGCAATGAGGAGCTTGCCCAGAGGCGGGTGCGGCTCCATGAAGTAGATGCCATTGAGGTACTTCTGTGCACTCGCAATGTGGTAGTTCTCGTCCCAGAAGAGGGCAGGAGGATTCTGGTAGTTCTGGAAGTACGTGAGGAAGGACAGGAGCAGGACGAAGAGTCCGAGCAAAACGGCTGGCTGCGACATGAGCTTGGTGAATGCAGAAGACTTCATGACGGGCAGTGTAGCGGTTCAAATGACCAATGACCAAATTTGGGTTGTAAGGGTTGTAAGGGTTGTAAGGGAGAAACATTTAGAACCCTTAGAACTTTTAGAACTCGTTCCAACCTTACCGCCGTACCCATTTCCCTTCCCCCACCCCCTTCACCGCTCCCTGCAGCTCCAGAATAGTGAGCGTCGCCCCGATGAGCCCTGCGGCAAGCCCCGATCGCTGCACGAGATCATCCAGGCTCTGGGGCATGGTCGTGAGGATTTTGTAGAGCGCGGCTTCGTCGGGAGTCGAAGGTGTAAATGCCGAAACGGCACCGGCATCTGGTCCCACGATGCCGATTTCGATGAGCACGTCCTCCGGTTTCTGGACCAGCTTCGCCTGTCCCGAAGCAAGTAAAAGATGACTACCGGCGAAATTGGGATCGAAGATCTGTCCGGGCACCGCGAAGACATCCCGACCGTAATCCAGCGCCAGCTCAGCAGTAATCAGCGCGCCACTGCCCACAGGCGCTTCCAAGACAACCGTTCCAAGCGATAAACCTGCAATGATGCGGTTTCGGGCGGGGAACGTATACTTGTCCGGCTGCGCATCCAGAGGAAATTCCGAAAGGAGCAGACCACCATGTTCGACGATTTCCTCCGCCAGCCGCGCATTGGATTGCGGGTAGATGGAGCCAAGACCGTGGCCGAGCACCGCAACCGTTCGCCCTCCTGCGCGCATGGTCTCCGCAGCAACCACCGCATCGATTCCCGTCGCCAAACCGCTGACGGTCACCATTCCTGCTTGGACGAACGCCGGCGTGAATAATTCGGCTACGCGCTTACCATACGGCGACATCTCCCGTGTCCCCACGAGCGCAATGCAGGGTTCGGACAAAACCGAAAGATCGCCACGGGAATACAGGAACACCGGCGGATCGCCGATTTCTTTGATAGAAGCTGGAAATCCCTCGTCGTCAAACGACAGAAATGCAATCTTACGCTTCGCAAGCTCCTTCTCGTACCAAGCAGGATCGAATTCCTCGAGGCGATTCAGTGTTTTGAAAACCGTTTCCTCGCGGCATCCAAGTGCTCTCAAGAGCTCTTCGTCCAATGCCTGAAGCGCTTCCGAGAGATCACTGCGCAGTGTGAGCAGCGCATCCACGCGCTTCTTCGTGAGGATATTGAGCCAGGACCAAGTGAGGGCAACTGTTCGTTCCATGGCACCATCGTAGCGGGTTTAAACGATAGCGCGAAAAAACTGTCGTACACCCGAATCTATGGCTTCTCATAGACCATCAGCCAAGCATCCGACCATTCTTCTCCATGCTGCTCCCATTGTTTAAGGATTTTCACCTTCTTGAAACCTGCCTTCTCGTAGGCGCGGACCGCACGCTCATTCCGCACATCCGGATCCATGATGATTTTTTGTGCGCCTTTTTCCTTCATCAGATAGCGCATCATCAACGAAAGAGTGGCCGAACCTATGCCTTTCCCATGTAAATCCGACTCTCCGATAAACATATCGATTCCCCAAACATTTGGCTCTTCCAAAATCGGCTCCGGATAAGCGTAATCCATTTCCTTCCGTGCTTCATAATATTGAAGGTACCCGATCGGCCTGTTCTTCCACTCAATAATTGCTGATTGAATATGGCTCTCTCCCACAATACGCGGACGATATTTAGACCGGATCGCATCCATCGTAAGACCTGCGGTGTTTTCATACCACGCACTCACCGTTGGATTATTCAGCCATGAAAGTAGAAGCGAATATTCATCGTCAGAATCGGTCATTTCCCGAATCAGCAACTCATTATCGGAAACTATCAGCATAGGCAAAGTATACCGAATTCATCCCTTCCTCTCGACAATATCCCACCCTTCCATCACCCCATCGCAGAGAAAGTCCTGAAGCAGAGAGGTATCCCCCTTCTTCTGCGCCGTATTCAGAAACGTGTAATAGAGGCGTTTCTTCTCCGGATGAATCACCACTGGCGGCAGGTTCTGCCGGAGCAACATCGCGTGCATGAGCAGCCGCCCAATGCGACCGTTGCCGTCCGAAAAAGGATGGATCTGCTCGAAGCGGGCATGAAGAGCAGCGATGTGTGATAGTGCATCTTCCGGATCAGCGAGAACATTCTTTGCCCACTCCTCCATGAGCACAGGAACCTTGAGAGGGTTGGCCGTCGGCAGATCCGCACCGACGATGCGCACACCATGGGAACGATATACTCCGGCATCCGGACGAATACCGTTCATGAGCATGCCGTGCAACCGGAGAATGAGCACTTCATCGATCGGCCGGTCAGCAGCAAGATGATCGAATAACCGCAGCAAAGCCGTCTGATGATTCTTGGCTTCCAGCTGCTCGATGATGGTTTTATCGGGGAGAGCAGTATTCCGAAACAACACAGCGGCGGTTTCCTCCTGCGTGAGAGTACTGCCCTCGATGGAATTGGATGTGTAGGTGAGCACGAGGACGAACTGATCCCGGATATCGGGATTCTCGAGAATCGTCTTCAGGACGGACTTCATCTTCTGAGATTTCTGCATCGTAATGGCCTTCTTGGCCGTGAGCAGCTCCTCGGGGATCACGGTGAGTCCCGAATACTCCCGATACAGCGCATCGATACGCTCCAGAGCTTTCCGCCGTGGGACGGCCTTTCCATGGAACCAGCGATTGAACGTGACGAAGGAGACGCCGAACTTCCGGGCTAACTCTGTCTGGCTCAAACCCGACAGCCGCTGAATGGTGGAGAGCTTCTGAGGAGTACTCATGGAAATCACTGGAACTTTATAAATTGTAGCAGATTGGAGGAACTTTATAAAGCCTGTAAATCATGGCTCACGCTTTTTCGCTTACAACCTTCACTCCGAGATTTGTCAGCAACCATGCATTCAACAATTGAGCATCGCTCAACAGTGGGGCTTCTTCCTTTATGAACGTCCATTGCCCTCCACCTTCCGTTCGGAAACTGCAGCCAAATTCGTTCAGAGAATATCCAGTAACGATCGGCGTCAGAGCATTACCCTTTTCGTCTTGGAGCGGATAGCCGTTACCGAGAAATATCACACAAGGCAAAAATTGAGGTCGCATAACCAATTTTACATTCTGTCCGTTTCCAAAATACGCCAATCTACCGCTACATCGTAAAATGGCAGGAACACTCTCAGCTGCCTTTTCGAAATCATCATTAGCCACACAGACAATCTGTCGATGTAGCCACCTCTCGTCAATAACTCTCTCGGAAGAATCATACTTATCCAATGATCCTTTTCATCAAGGTTCAATCGCCCTTCGTCATTGGAGCTTCATCCCCAAGATGCTCTGCACGGCATCCGGAATCGCCTGTCACGTCAGATTAATCTGACGTGAACTGCCCCTTCTCAGCCAATCCTTCTGAGGAGTATTTCCTGAACTTTCTCCGGTTGTGCTTGTCCACGCGTCTCCTTCATCACCCATCCCACGATCGCCCCGAGCGCTGCGGTTTTGCCGTTTCGATACGACTCGATGGCTTTTGGATTGGCGGCAATGGCTTTGACGACCAGTGCTTCGATGGCACCACTATCACTGATCTGCTGCATCCCGCCTTCAGAGATAATCGCAGAAGGTTTCTTGCCCGTCTCCACCATCGTCTCCAGCACCTCCTTCGCCTTGTTCCCGGAGATCGTCCCGGCGTCGATGGCCTCGATGAGTGAGACTAAATCCTCCGTACCCGGACCCTCTTCCAGCGTCTTCTCGTGTGCATGGAGGAAGCCCTGGAGCTGCGTGATGACGATACTGGACGCGCGCTTGGCATCTTTCGTTTTTCCATAGACGGCATCAAAGAGCGAGCGGAGGAGCGCACTGTCATTGAGCTGCTGTGCCTCGGCATCAGTTAGGCCCAGCGTGAGGACTTTCTTCTTCTCATCGCGCGGGAGCGGCGGCAATGACAGGCGAATAGTTTCGACTGCAGCAGCGTCGAAGTGCAGTGGGGGAATGTCCGGCTCGGGGAAATAGCGATAATCATCGGCAGTCTCTTTCGTTCGAAGTAATCTCGTCTTCTCCTCATCATCCATCCAGCCGACAGTGATGTCGTGCGGGAGCGGGCCACCCGCTTCATCCCACAGATCGCGTAACCGCTTTTCCTCATACTGCAGCGCTTTCTCCAGCGATTTGAAGGAGTTCAAATTTTTGATTTCGCTGCGCGGATTGAGCTTCTCCGTCCCCTTCTCCCGCAAAGAAATCGACGCATCGAAGCGCATCATGCCCTTGAACATATCCGCCTCACTCGATCCCACGGAGATGAGAATGCGACGCAATTCCTGTGCGAACGCCACAGCTTCTTCCGACGAACGCAGATCCGGCTCGGTAACGATCTCCATGAGCGGAGTGCCCGCACGGTTGTAATCACAGAGCGTCTTGCCGTAGCGGTGCGTCAATTTACCGGCATCGTTCTCCATGTGCAGCCGCGTAATTCGGCAGACGCGGGTACCCGTGACTTTCCCGCTGGAATCGGCGAGGTCATATTCCACAGACCCTGCCTTGGAGAGCGGAAAGTCGTACTGCGAAATTTGGAAGCCAGCCGGGAGATCCGGGTAGAAGTAGTGCTTGCGATCGAAGTGGCAGTCGGGCGGAATGGTACAGCCGATCGCCAGAGACGACCGCAGCGCCTTCGCAATGGCTTCTTTATTGGGCACAGGCAGCGTCCCCGGGTGCCCCATGCAGATCGGACAGACGGTCGTATTGGGCGCCTTGCCGAAGGCATCGTTATCGCACCCGCAGAACATCTTCGTCTTCGTATTCATCTGCGCGTGGACTTCCAAGCCGATGATGACTTCTAATATGGACACTGAGTTGATGAAATGAGAGAAGCTATTGGACGAGGAGAAGATACAAGAAACAAGAGGCAAGATACAACGAAGATGCAAGAAACAAGAAGCAAGATCTAGGGAAGATCCAAGATACAACGAAGAGACAAGAGACAATGTCCGAGTAGTGTGTACTGGAGGAGAGGGCTATCCTCAGGATTTCTCCGAATTCTTCCGACGGTTTCTCTCGAAAGATAGGAGAATTGCGCTGAATATTCGCACATACTCTTGAGATTCGGTGAGGAGCAATTGGCGATCTGGTTCAAGCCCCGAAGCGTTTTCCAGATCAAGTAAACGGATCCAGAACGTCGTCTCTTTGGCTTCGCGCCGACTGGTCTTGATCTTGACGGCAAAATCGTTCGCCCCCAATGCGTCATTCGCTTCAAGGTAATTGGCTCCGACTGAAGCAGAGGACCGTATGAGTTGACGGGAGTATTCCTCATTGGCAATCGATCGAGGGATCTTCTTGAGAAAAGCGCAGATTGCCCGAGCAAATCGATATGTCCGTTCCGAGAGATCGTAACTGTGTTCTCTGTTCGCAGAAAAATCGTGAGAATCCATGCTCCTATGATGACCTCGCAACTTCATACGTAAAGCTGGACAACAATACACCTTGCATCTGATCCTCAATCCTGATCTCAATAAACCAGCTAATTGGATCTTGGATCTTGGATCTTGGATCTTCCCTGGATCTTGCATCTTATCTCTTGGATCTTTCATTCATAATCCACAATCAACCTCGCCTCCAGATGGTCCACTTCGTGCTGGATCACACGAGCGGAGAAACCCCGCAGCCTCCTCTCCTGCTCTTTGCCTTTCTCATCCATAAACTTCACGGTGACATCGGTAGAGCGCGGCACTGCCACTACGATCCCAGGCAAGCTCAGACATCCCTCCTCCATCACCTCCTGCTCCTTGCCGTACCGTGTAATCACCGGATTGATGAAAACCGTCATCTTGCCAACGATGTTCGCCAAACAAAGCGACAGAGACTGACCCACCTGTGGAGCGGCGAGGCCGGCTCCATCTTCATCCGTCACCGTCAGGCGCATGTCTTTGATCAATTTCAGGATGTCCTTCGTGACCTTCAAAACCTTCTTCGCTTGGGTGCGGAGGATGGGATTATCGGCGCCGGTGATAACGGTGAGAGCAGGCATTTTGAAGAGATCACATTATACCAGAGTCCTAAGTCCTAAGTCCTAAGTCCTAAGTCCTTATCCCCCGCCCCGCCACCACCTGCCGCATCCCTGCGCGTTTCCTAAGCTCATCGAGCGAACCGATATTCCCCACCTGCATCATCTTCAGGAGCGCCTGCGCCGTCATGAGAACATCGGGGAGCGCACGGTGGAGATTGCCGGCAACGGTGAGCCCCAGGCGTGCACCGACCATATCCAGACTATGACGAAATTCCCTTGGGAAAAGTGAACGGCTCAGCTTGAGCGTGCAGAAGCACTCCGGCAGATCCACGTACCCCCAGCAGCACTCCTTCTCGCAGTCCAGAAATCCCATGTCGAACTCGGCATTGTGCGCGACGAGGGATGACCCCGCAGCGAAGGTGAGGAATTCCGGAAGCACCTGATCAATCGTCGAGGCGGATTTCACCTCTTCGTCACTGATGTGATTGACCCTGCGCGCCTCCCACGGAATCTCCCGCTCGGGGTTCACCATCCGCACAAAAGCGCTCTCCTCTAGGATTTTGCCGTCCTCTACTCTCACCCCTGCAATCTCGATGATGCGGTGCCCACGCTTGGGATCGAGGCCGGTGGTTTCGGTATCGAATACCGTGAAGGCGGGAAGCATGGGGAGCCGACTATACCCGAGGAAAGGGGATGATCCAGGAAGAGAGATTGACGTGCCTACTCAAGAAGATCCAAGAAACAAGATGCAAGATCCAGGTGTACGAACCGACTTCTCAAGAATTGGACTGTGTAACATGATTGTTCATTGAATATTGGATCTCGTATCTTTCTTGGATCTTGTCTCTTGTATCTTGTATCTTTCCTCCGTGTCCTCCATCGCACCAACCGCAATCCTCCACATCCTCAAGCGCCTCTACACACCCCCGCGCTCCTTCCTCGCTTACGAAACCCCCCTCGATCTCCTCGTCGCCACCATCCTCTCGGCACAGTGCACCGATGCCCGCGTAAACCTTGTGACGCCAAAACTCTTCGCGCTCTGCAGATCACCCGAAGACTACCTCCGCCTCTCACGGAAGAAGCTGGAAACGCTGATCCACTCCTGCGGAACCTTTCGCAACAAAGCAAAGTTCATTCACGGTCTCTGCAAAATTCTGCTCAAGAAACACCGAGGCAAAGTCCCCCAGACAATGGAAGAACTTACGGAACTTCCAGGAGTCGGACGCAAGACCGCCGCGATCATCCTCTATGCCGCCTTCGGGAAAAACGAAGCGATTGCTGTGGATACGCACGTGGGACGTTTGTCGCTCCGGCTGGGGCTGAGCAAAGGGAAAACACCGGAGAAGATCGAGAAAGACCTCCTGAAGCTCTTCCCACAGAAAGACTGGGGACTCGTGAATACGCTGATGATCAGCCACGGAAGAGCGGTGTGCATGGCGCGCAACAGGCAGTGCGGGGAGTGTGTGTTCAAGAAAGATTGCCCGTCGTCACTTGTAGGTGGGAGAAGCGATTTGGCAAGGGATTCTTCCCGTCGCCGTTGAAACAATCGTTCCGCTAGATGGAGCCCTCAAAAGAAGAGATATCATAGCACGCGTTCTTTCCCACAAATCACAGAGATCATCAGGGATACCGTCAATGTGGGCATCCGTTTCAGTACGATCGGCATACATCATTGCGTAGAGATCGATGACAATGTCCGCCTGCCCACGCACGAGACTGGCATGCTTTCGTAAGGCTTCTCCAAGAGTTTTCTGAATGCGTTTGATGTGTCCTTGACCGGAGGAAAGAGTGAGGCAACGATTGTGAATTATTTGGAGATCTGATGCAAAGTACCTGACGAAAGGATTGGAGCGATACGTTGTTAGTACACCTTCAATGAGTGCGCTGCTCTTTTGATCATCAACAGGATCGATCAGAATAGAATCGTTTCGAATCTTATGGAGATATGCTCCATAACCGCCTCCGACTTCCGTGATGACGCTTGCAGGACTGATCGGAAATTGAGGAAGACTGATACCCACCACCAGCTGAAGCTGGTGGGTTCAGCCACGGGCAGCGGC
>JBAWYM010000046.1:0-14796 GCA_037143575.1 Candidatus Peregrinibacteria bacterium
CAACAAATTTGTCTCCGCCGTAGGTTACGGAACGAGCAAATGATGTGCCAAACTTAATACCTGTGTCCGTGCCAGCTGTAAGAGAAGTCCAGGTGATGCCGTCGGAGGAGTAAGAAGCTTTTCCAGACCATCCCACTACAACAAATTTATCTGAGCCGTAGGTGACGGAATTAGCTTGTGTTGTACCAAACATAATGCCTGTGTTCGTACCTGCTGCAATCGGAGTCCATGTGATGCCATCGGAGGAATAAGAAGCTTTTCCTCCGTCTCCCACAGCTACAAATTTATCACCTCCGTAGGTGACGGAGCGAGCATGCGTTGCGCCAAACCTAATGCCTGTGTCTGCGCCTGCTGTCAGAGAAGTCCATGTGATGCCATCGGAGGAATAAGAAGCCATACCAGAACCACCCACAGCAACAAATTTACTTCCGCCATAGGTAACGGAAAGAGGCGCATACCCGCCAAACTTAACACCCGTGTCCGTGCCAGCTGCAAGCGAAGTCCATGTGATGCCGTCGGAGGAATAAGAAGCTTTGCCATCACTTCCTACAACAACAAATTTGCCTCCGCCATAGGTGATGGAATAAGCTCCTGTTGTGCCAAACTTAATACCTGTGTCCGTGCCAGCTGTAAGAGAAGTCCAGGTGATGCCGTCGGAGGAGTAAGAGGCTTTTCCATAATCTCCCACAGCAACAAATTTGCCTCCGCCGTAGGTGATGGAGGTAGCATTTCTTGTGGCGCCAAACTTAATGCCTGTGTCCGTGCCAACTGTAAGAGAAGTCCATGTGATGCCATCGGAGGAATAAGAGGCATAGCCAGAACTTCCCACAGCAACAAATTTGCCTCCGCCGTAAGTGACGGAGAGAGCTGGTGTTGCTCCAAATTTGAGAGCCTCGGATGTCATAGAAGGCAATGCCGTCCAATCCACACCTGCTGTGTTGTACGCAAAGGCAGTTTCACCTGCGAATTGGAATTTGAGTGTGTGGTTGCCTGCTTTGTTGATCAGGTGGCTGATTTTGCTGATACCATCACAAGAATAGTTTTTAGCGTAGATAACATCACCAATACTTAAAACAGTTACTTCTTTTGGATTATCATCACAGCTGAGGCTAACAAAATCAGCATCATCGATTGTAGCTTGATCATTGGGATAGATTGCAAGATCACTGGTGCCCTGAGTTTGAAAACGCACATTCCATTGTTCGCCTTTCTTGGGGTGTTGATGCTCATCGATGACGAGGAGAGTACTCCCTGTGCTTTCAGGCGAAGCACTCACGATCGGCACCGGGAAACTGAGCCCCATGCTGCTCATGATTGCAATGGCGGCAATACCGGAAATGAATTTCTGTCCCATGAGAATGAGGTGTTGATTCTTCATGGAACGGCAGTGTACCAGATGAAATAGGGGGGGGGGAGGCCGAAGATTCGATTGCCTTCAGAGAAGAACGATTCCGTGGATTGCTCTGTGTGTTTTTTCCCCCTCACAAAAAAGCGGAACGGTCATATGAAAGCGACTGTGCGATTCGTGACAGCGCTGCAAACATTGCCCGATTCCCCGTCTCCGCTCACCTCCTCCCCCTCTTCGCGAGCCTGGCATCCAGTCTCTGCAGCACACGTTCCATGGCTGCCCTGAGAGATGGCTGCTTCGTATGGAATACCAGATTCTTTTCGTTGCGAAACACCTGTACACGTTGTGCATGAACGATGCGATTATCGATTTTTCCAGACACGGCAATGATGTGATCCATTATCCCTACGCTTCCCTCGCCATCTCCACTTCTTCCGCTCCTCCATCCACCACCGCTTTGATTCTCCGGACGCCCGCTGAGGAGCTCTCCTCTTTAAGGATCTTGAAGCTTCCGAGCATTCCCGTGCGCGCCACATGCGGGCCGCCGCAAATTTCTTTGCTGAATAACGTTCCCTTTGCCTCATCGCCGACGACATACACTTTCACTTCATCCCCGTACCGCGCATCGAAGACGCCGACGGCGTGTTCCTTTTTGGCTTCTTCCACAGTGGACACATGGTAGGAAATTTCCAGATCCGCTTTGATGGCGTCATTCACGAGTTTCTCTACCTCCTTGATCTGCTCAGGCGTCATCTTCTCGGGATGATTGAAGTCGAAGCGCAGTCTCTCCGCGGTGATATTGGAACCCTTCTGCTGCACGTGCTCACCGAGGACTTTCTGAAGCGCAGCATTGAGCAGGTGGGTAGCTGTGTGTAGCTTGGTCGTGGCGCCCGAGTGGTCCGCGAGTCCGCCCTTGAATTTCTTCTCTGCTCCTGCGCGGGAGAGTGCTTGATGTTCTTCGAAGGCCTTCGCGAACCCCGCTTCGTCGACACTCAGGCTCTTCTCCGTCGCGAGCTCCTTCGTCATTTCGATCGGGAATCCGTACGTATCATAGAGATGGAAGGCAGCCGTTCCATTGATGCCGTTGGCTGATTCCAAGGCGACACGCTCGAAGTGCTTCAGCCCTTCCTGGAGCGTTTTGCCGAACTGTTGCTCCTCACGTTGGAGCGTTTCTACAATCAGCTTCTCGTGCTGACGGAGATGTGGGTAAACGTGCCCGTATTGCGCGATGACTTCGGTGGCAATTGATGCGCTGAATTCCCCTCCACAATCGATCGCGAGTAGTCGGGCGGAACGGATGGCGCGGCGGATAATTCTCCTGAGAATATAACCCTGATCCACATTCGATGGTTGCGCTCCATCAGCAATGATGAAGGTAGCCGCTCTGATGTGGTCCGTGATAATACGTGTGTGCCGAACGATCTGGGTATCGTTATTCTGTCCACTTTCCACTTTCATCTTTCCCCTTACCACTCGCACAATCGGCTCCATCCGATCTGTCTCGTACACGCTCTTCTTTCCACTGAGGACCGTTGCGACCCGCTCCAGACCCATTCCGGTATCCACATTCTTTTGCGCGAGCGGTTCGAACGTTCCCGTGGCCGTCTTGTTGTACTGCATGAAGACGTCATTCCAGATTTCCATCCACTGTGCATCATGGGTCGCGGGGTTTCCTTGGGGCGTTCCTTCGCCGATCCAGAAGAACATTTCGGTATCGGGTCCGCAGGGACCGGTCTGGCCCGCGGGTCCCCACCAGTTATTGGCTTTGGGCAGGAAGCCGATGCGTTCGCGCTCGATACCGAGCTTCTCCCAGATCGCTGCAGATTCCTCGTCCCGTGGTGCATCGCTGTCACCTTCGAAGCAGGTGACCGCAAGCATGTCGATCGGGATTTCGAGGATGCGGGTGAGAAACGTGAAGCTCATCTCGATCGCGCCTTCCTTGAAGTAGTCCCCCAGGCTCCAGTTGCCGAGCATTTCGAAGAGTGTCAGATGAGAGGCATCACCCACTTCGTCGATGTCTTGGGTTCGGACACTGCGTTGCACATCGCTGAGGCGCTTTCCCTGTGGATGATGTTCCCCCAGGAGGTAGGGCACGAGCGGATGCATGCCAGCCGTGGTGAAGAGGACGGTGGGATCGTTCTCCGGAATGAGCGGAGCGCCCGGGATCACGGCGTGTCCCTGGCTTCGGTAGAAGTCGAGATACTCCTGCCGTATCTGATCTGTTGTGAGGGGGCGCATGGGGCAGCAGTGTAACGGGTTTTGAGGATGAGGGTAGTTGTGAGTGTGTTTGGAAGCTATAAGACATAAGCTATAAGACATAAGCTTTGGGTGGAAAAGCTTAACGCTTAAGGCTTAAAGCTTATAGCTCGCATAACACTTGTATTGCTACATATATGTAAATATGTTAAAATATAAAAGAAACACACATGGATTCCCCGCCACTCTCCCGACCGAAGGCCGTGCTCTCCACATCTTTACATGTGTGGAGTGTTGTCTGGGTGACGGTGTTCTTCCTCGTAGGTATTGGGTGCATTTTCTATTATCAGGGGAAGTATGTGATGGAATCTCTGGTACGGCAGCACCTGCAGAGTGCCGCAGCCATCGCTGCTCTCGATTTTCCTGGAGAGGATGTCGATAAGATCCGCGGTCGTTCTGCCATCTCAACCCCCAATTTTATCAGTACGGTGCAGCACCTTTCGACCATTCGTAGCGAGGTTCCGGGCGTGCGTTTCGCTTATATCTTTCGCAGGACTCTGGATCCTCAGATCCTAGAGTTCGTCGCGGATGCTGATATCTTCAAGACTACAGAGGAGCTGGATCGCGATCACAACGGTATAGTCGATCCTTCAGAACAACCTTCTTTCCCGGGAGATCTCTACTCCATTAATGGTGCTACAGCTCTTCAGGAACGCGCTTTTCAGGGTCCGACCACCGATACTTCTGTTGTTACTGATCAGTGGGGTCCGTTGTTCTCGGGTTACGCGCCGATACGTTCAAGTAACGGGAAGGTCGTCGCGGTGCTCGGGATCGACATTTCTGCCGATGATTATCTCTCCTCACAGCAAGACCTTTTCTCCATACAATCTTTTCTGCTACTCCTCGTTGGAGCCATGTTTATTGGTGTCTTCATTCTCCTCGTTCTCACGCGCAATCGTTCGGAGTCTCTCCTTCATCTCAACGATGAACGCGCCTGGTTGCTCCAGCTCATCCTGCATCAGGTGGGTACTCCCCTCACGATGTTCCGTTGGGGACTGGAATCTCTGCGCCAGGTGACAGGCTCTCTCACTGGTCCGGCGCACGAGGAAGCTGAGGAGAGCTGTGCCATTATCCAAGAGGGGATCGGACGCCTGCAGCACGTCACAGATGTTCTCCTCGCCGCCGATCGGATCCAAGAGGGGACGATGGTTGCGAAGTCGGAGTGGGTACGTCTTCTCTCTGTTATTCAGGAGACCATCGCATCGGTCCAGCCGAATCTTCTGAAGCGTCGGCAGGTGCTCTCTGTAGCTGTTTCCGAGGATCTCGAAGTGCGTATAGACCCCAAGCTCCTCTCCGGCGTCCTTCGCGAGCTCATCGACAATGCGATCATCTACGCACCGACTGGCGGGCAGATTTCGCTCATGGCAGAGCGCCACGGCAAGCAGGTTCGTGTCCATGTTCATGACAATGGTTCGGGGATTCCAGCAGTGGACGTTCAGCGGATATTTGAGCGCTTCTCACGGGGGAGCAATGCCGCGCGCTTTGATCCGAATGGAACAGGTATCGGGCTCTACATTGCCAAAGGCATCGTCCAGCGCTTCGGCGGGACGATCAGCGTGGAGAGTATGGAGGGGAGGGGGACGACGGTGACGTTTGCGTTGCCGGGGAGATTAGGCTGGAAGCTAGTATGACGGGATGAGTATGATGGGATAAGAGTTCTATAGACGAAGCCTTTCCCATCCCTTACCCCTTCATACTTTCTCGTCCTACCCCAAGCTCTTGCGAATCTTCCCCGCCTCGATGATGTCCCTCGTGATCGCCTCGCCATCTGGTTTCTCGGAGTGGATGCGATGGTAGATTGTGGAGCTTAAATTCCGGTGAATGAAGTGGTGCGGCTTTTCTGGGCCGAGGTGAATGCCGAGGACGCGCTCGATCATGCCGATGCCTTCGCGGATTTTCTCGAATGTCGGATTGCGCTTGCAGAGGAAATCGAGGTTTTCGCGGTTGAGGTACTTGCCCGCGTGCTTGAGATCCTCGCGCAGAGCCGGGTAGTGTTTCTCGAGGAGCGGGAGGAGTCCTTGCTCTTCCGTAGCCTGCAGTCCGCGGCCTGTAGCGATGAGTTCGGGAGGAACGCCTAGGGAGTAAAATGCTGCGGTGAAGCCGATGGCGCGTGGGAGCTTGACTGCGCCGATTCCGCGGCTGTAGCCGAAGAGCCCGATGTGGAGCAGACGCTCGCGGCGGGGCGGGAGGAACGAAGCGACGAGATTGATCAGTGGTGCGAGGGATTCGATGGTCGGCTTCCAGGTATCGGTGAAGAGATCGACGACGGCTCGCAGTTTCATCCGTTCTTCGTTTGTCATCCGGACGGTCTGGCGCTTGGGGGCTTCCTTCTGAATTTTCTCGAGAGCGCTGCGGACATCCGCGAGCGGGTAGTCGTAGCGGAAACCGGATTGGATGCAGTAGGTGCGGGATCCCGCGTACTGCTCGAGGAATGTATCGGTGTACGTCGGGTTCACGCTGCCGCGGAAGGGGAGTGAGCCTGTGCCGATGATCGGATGGACAGGGATACCAAGCTTCTCTCCGACCTCAGAAATTGTCGAGAGCGCGGCGCGGGAGGCGAGGACTGCGGGAACGAGCCCGGCGTTCTGCGCGGGGTCCGAGCGGGCGAGGAAGATGCGCTGGCCGCGTGTCTTCATTCTTTTCTTTCTTTCGGGATCCTTCATGAGGTCCTGCCAGTATGGTTCGATGATCTTCTCGATGGAGAACAGCGACGGCACGTCCTCCACGAGCGGCGTGACTTCGATGATGTCCAGCAGGTGGTGCTCATCTTCCTTGGAATCGTGGAAGATTGCGCGGTGGTAGTCTGCAATTTCCTTGAAGGCCTTGTGCACGCCGATCGGCTGCTCGGCGCTGGTGGTGAGCGGGAGGAACATTTCCGTCACCGGCGGCTTACTGAGACCGATTTCACGCCCCAGATCCGCAAGGGACAGGATATTCATGAAGGCCCGCGCAGAGCGGTGGGTCTTGCCTTCCTCCCATGCAGGAATGCGAAAGGTGAGGTGCTTTTCTTCCCCCAGCGGATGTTCCTTCAAATAATCCTTGGCTCTGGAAAAGAGCTTCTCACCCACGGCTTCATCCACATACTTCCCTTCCCAGTCCCACATATATTCATCAATCGGGAGCTCCTTGAAGAGGATCAGCATCTCCTCGATCTCATCCTGCGTTGCGATGAAGGCATCTTTCTTCCACCAGGGCACACCGGCATTGTCCGGGTGCTGCGTCGCCATGGTGACGGGTGGCCACATGGGGGGATGGTATTGAATGGAAGGGTAAAAGGCAAAATGATGGAAGGCAAAATGCCATGGTTCGATGCTTCGGCTCGGCTCAGCACAGGCGCGGCTCACCATGACATTTTTCGGATGCTTCTTCCATTCTGAGCGCACCCCGGAGTTCACAGTGAGCCAAGACGAACTGCGGGTGCATGATACGGTGAACAATGAAATCAGATAGGTTGCCTTTCATCCGGCGCCGCACCCGCGGATAGTTCGACAAGCTCACTTCAGGCGGGATGCTTCTGGGTGTTTTGAATAAAATCCAACCTATGCAGTTTTGAATGTTCTCGTCGCACTCGCTTGAGCCGTCGGCATAATGAGAATGTATTCAAGATTGACGCTCGGCGGCCTCGTGAGAGCAAACAGGATTGTCTCTGCGATGTCCTCTGCATACAGCGGTGTGAAGCCTTTGTAGACTGCGCTTGCCAATTCCTTGTTCCCCTTGAAGCGCACCGTCGAAAATTCTGTATCGACTGCTCCGGGCGCGATATCCGTGACGCGCACACCGGTTCCCATCAAATCGATGCGCAGTGCCTTGCTGATCATTTTCACAAATGCCTTCGTACCGCAGTACACCGATCCGCCTTCGTACGCTTCGATTCCGGCGATGGAGCTGATATTCACGATGTGTCCTTTGGTACGCTTAAGATGAGGAATGGCCAGTTGCGCGACCCTCGTGAATGCTTTGACGTTGATCTCGATCATTTGATCGAAGTCCTTCCAGTCGTATTCTTCGAAAGGAGCTTTTCCCAAAGCCAGACCTGCATTGTTGATCAACATATCGATTTCCTTATCTTCAATATCCCCGAAGAATGTTTCAATATTTTCGATGCCCCCGAGATCCACCGGATAGATCAGCACCGTTATACCAAAGTCTTTTTCAAGCTTGTTCTTCATCTCTTCGAGCTTCGTTTTCCTCCGTGCCAGGAGAATGAGGTTCTTCCCTTCTTTCGCCAGAGCGACAGCACAAGCCTCTCCGATGCCGGAGCTGGCACCAGTGATGAGAGCGAAGTAGTTCTTGTTTATAGTGTTGTGTGGCATTGATGGGATGGTATCCATATTGATCATCTCCCACAACTTTTGCCGAGCGAAACCTCACCTTCAATAACCAAGAGCGGGATGCTTCCCGCGGGGCAGAATTCACCATGCGGATATTGACAGAAATATTAAAAAGTGTCAACATATGCACATGTCGAATCCCGATTTGGAACTCACCGAACATTCTATCAATGAGTGGTTGTCAGCAACACATAGAGAAGCTGTGAATATTCAAGCATTGCTCAATTGTGTTGGTTTAATAGAGAAATTGACAGTGATGCAATTAAGACAATTATTATCAAAAAATAATTATTCTCTTGGTGAGACAACTATCTATATGCACAAAAGAATCAGTGACGGTCAACAATTATTCTCAGCACTTTTTCAGACAGCCGATGGAAAAATCGTCAGAGTCGGAATTGATAAAGGAGGCAGCTATGAAATGATCACTATGATTGATGATGTTGAGACAGCTACCCCCGAAGATTGGGGCCGGCTTAAACAGAATTGGTTTAGCCCTACGCCAGAAGGCCCACATGTTCGGGATGCGCTCTCACAGGAATTGATAGCGCCAGGAGGTCGTATGGGAGCTGGTGCAACGAGAATAAGCATCGCGGTAGAAACGACTGTTCTAAAAAAGGTGGGTGAAGTACGGGAAAAATTAGATGAATTTGTCATTACTGCAGCTGAGTTTCGAGAGAAATTCCAGAGCTAAACCTCTTCTCAATGATCATTGTATTGTTGTTCTCGAAGTGAGACGTCTGTCCCGAAAAGAAAAATAATAAATGTGTTCGTTTATATCGCACAACTCGTACCTTCACGCAACGATTTACCGAAACCTCACCTTCAGCACGAGCAGCGACAGCGCCATCAGAAATTCAACGATCGTCGTGAGGATGATCGGCATGCTTGCGATCCCTACGCCGTAGAGGATGCACAGGAATAGGCCGGTGCAGTAGAGAATCATCCAGGGGACAGAGATGTCTTTCGTCGATTTCGTCTTCCAGGATTTGAGGACCTGCGGCAGAAGCGCAATAGTAATCAGTCCGCCGGAGACGTAGCCGAGCAGGTCGATGAGCATGGGGGGAGGGTAGCATGGTTCGGCGAACTCACCATGACACGCTTTGCTGCGTTCGTTTCGTTAACCGGCGGTTTAAACCGCCGGTTAACGAAACGAGGGTTCGTCATTCCCCTTCGATGGAAGCGTTCGTACGCAAAGATTTCACCGACGTTGCGCCGGATTGTGCCAAGTCGTTTTTGCCGGTGGGGGAGTATGTGACGTGGTTTCGGAAGACGTAGACGATTGACACTGAAAATCAGACGATGGAATTTTTGATCATGGGCAAAGGCAAAACAACACCGTAGGACAGGAATATTCCTGTCCTACGGTGTTGTTTTGCCGAACTCATCATTCCGTGATACCTCGCTCTTCGAGAGCGGGGTAAATCTCCGACCACTAAAAGCTATTTGACGGAAGCATTCGACAACAATCTTCGTCGGCGAATTGGTCTCTCTGCTGGCAGGTGGACGGTTTTGAATTGCCTTGGAAAAACCCTGAAACTTCTTTCTGCTGATTGGGCGGGGATACTCCGCACTCAGAGTGCGGGGTTGTTCATTTTTGTCTGGATTCCAAAGAAGAAGTGCGGCTTTTGATTGCGGAGAAAATGCTTTTCCAGAGCTTCATGGTCCAATAATATTTTGACAATGGAAGGCAATGAAGACATGAAATGAGTCGGCGAGGTCACAGTAACTAATCTACGCGGTCTTCATTGTCGACCTCTCTCTTATTTTATAGAAAAAGTAGAAGATTATGCGGAGAGATTTAGGATCGTTCTCATTGTAAAAGATCAAGATCCGATATGCTCGACATTGGATGTGAATACTGGGCGTGGTTTCGTTACATTTTCTGCCCCAAAGGATTCGGAGATTTTACTCGCTGTCGAGCCGCTTACTCCGGGCATTACAGCGAAGGAGCTATCACAAGCTTTTCGCCATATAGCAAAATTGCTCTTCCAAGGCGCTCAGAAAGATAAATACTAGGCGCTCAGCATGTCGTGGTTCGATGCTTCGTCCCGGCTCAGCACAAGCACGGCTCACCATGACATGTGTATGTATTTCATCGACAGTACGGCAGTACGCTGTGCGAAGTTCATTTCCCGCTTTCCTTCGCCGGCCTCGCTCTCTTCCTCTCATTCTCCGTCAGGTGCTTCTTGCGCAGCCGGATCGAGATGGGCGTGATCTCCACAAATTCATCTTCACCCACATATTCCAGCGCCTGCTCCAGCGTCATCGGCGTCACCGGCACGAGCGTCACAGCTTCATCCGTTCCCGAGGCGCGGACATTGGTGAGCTTCTTGCCCTTCGTCACGTTCACCGCCATATCCTGATCTTTGGCGCTCTCACCGATGACCATTCCTTCGTAGAGTTTGGTCCCAGGCAGAATGAAGAGCGCGCCGCGTTCCTGGATCTTCCAGAGGTCGTAGGCTGTGGCTTCACCATTGAGCATGGAGATGATGGAGCCGCGGACGTGGCCCGGCATATCGCCCTTGAAGCTTTCGTAGCGGAGGAAGGCGTGGCTGAGAATACCTTCGCCGCGCGTCTCGATGATGAACATGTTGTGAAACCCTAGGAGCCCTCGCGTCGGCACGACGAATTCCATGCGGGTGCGGCCTTCCACTGTGCGCATGTCCTTCATTTCGCCTTTGCGCTTGCCGAGCATCTCGATGACTACTCCCGTCGCTTTCTCCGGGACGTCGATGACGGCGGTTTCCATCGGTTCTTCTTTCCCATTGGGACCGATTCGGACGATGACTTCCGGGCGGGAGACCTGCAATTCGAATCCCTCGCGGCGCATCGTTTCGATGAGGACGGAGAGGTGGAGCTCTCCGCGGCCGGAGACTTTGTAGGCTTCGGTATTGGGGATGGCTTCGATGGCGAGTCCGACGTTCGTCTCGGCTTCTTTGAGTAATCGTGAGCGGATGTGGCGGGTGGTGAGGAGCTTGCCTTCTTTCCCCGCGAAGGGAGACGTGTTCACCGCGAACGTCATGGAGACGGTCGGCGGGTCGATGCGGATGGCGGGGAGCGGGGAAGCTGTCTCACTCGTCGTGATCGTTTCGCCGACGGTGATATCGGCGATGCCGGCGAGGATGACGATATCTCCGGCGTGGGCTTCGGGTACCTCCTTTCGCGCCACACCTTCGTAGCTGAAAATGGCGGAGATCTTGCCCGTGCGCATCGCTCCGTCCTCGTGCTTCACGAAGACTTTGTCCCCCGTCTTCACAATCCCCTCGTACACGCGGCCGACGGCGAGACGCCCCAGGTAGTTGTCGTACTGGAGATTACTGGGCTGCATGCGGAAGGGCTCGTTGACGTTCTGCTGGGCGACCGGTACCTTCTCCATGATGAGGTCGAAGAGGGGCGAGAGATCCTCGGAGCGATCCTCGATGGCGCGCTTGGCGATACCCTCGCGGGCGATGGCGAAGAGGTAGGGGAAGTCGAGCTGTTCGTGATTGGCCCCAAGCGAGATGAAGAGATCGAAGACCATGTCCACCACCTTCATCGGCATGGCGGCGGGCTTATCGATTTTGTTGATGATGACGATTGGCTTAATGCCCAGTTCCAGCGACTTCTTGAGGACGAACGTGGTCTGCGGCATGGGTCCTTCCTGCGCGTCGACGAGGAGGAGCACGGAGTCCACCGTTCGGAGGATGCGCTCCACTTCCGATCCGAAGTCGGCGTGGCCGGGGGTATCCACGATGTTGATCTTGCAGTTCTTGTAGGTGATGGAGGCATTCTTGGCGTATATCGTGATCCCTCGTTCCTTCTCCTGGGCATTACTGTCCATGATGAGTTCCCCCACATTTTCGTATTCCTTGAACGCGCCGCCCTGCTTGAGGAGGGCATCCACGAGCGTGGTCTTGCCGTGGTCGACGTGCGCGATGATGGCGATGTTGCGAATATCCATTGTTTACGGGGGAGAATGGAGGGCAAGCACGGCGTAGCGGAGCGAAGCCGGCTTGCGGATATCCATTGAGGAACGTGAGAAGGTGGGGCAGTGAACCCGGTGTACGTAAGACAGTTGGGGATGTTCCGGATGGGTGTGAACCCTGATTCCTGAAGTTCGGAAGCGGGGTATTGTAGGCTTGGGAATGGGGAAAAGGGAAGGAGAAAGATCACATTATTGCCGTAGATAGGAGCGGGATTCTTTCCCGCATGCCAGCCGATGAGTCTCGTTCAATGACGAAGAACAGGACATTCTCTCGTGGAGGGATCGATTTCGCAGGCTCCTTTTGCACTTCTGATCACTTACTTCCATATAAATGGCTTTTTGTGCTATAATTACTGGAAAAATCCATATCTCTCCATGCCCGAGACTCACGGAAAATTACCGGAAGCTCCTCTGCCTATCGTTGGGAAGGAATCGGGTGCAAGCCACGAGATTCTGAATATGCAGGGAACTGTTCAGGGTGATGTTCAGAATGCTCTTACTCCGGCTGATTCCACCTCCAAGAAAGATCCATTTGCAACACCGGGAAATTACCGCAAACATCTGGGGTATTTTCTCGATCACAAATGTTATGAAGACGCACTCAGGATGATCAGGAGTGCGGGAGAATTTGGGGTGACCGTTGGGCAAATGCATGAAGATGCCCGTCGCCTCATCCGCATGATGATCCTCGAAGGAGCGCAGGATTTTGATATGGCGTATCCTTCCATGACAAGACCGGAAGTGCTGAGTCGTTACGTTACCTGGGATGACCAGGGGAGAATATCCACTGACGGCAGAACTCTCCACAAATATGATCTGATCGAGAGCATGCCGCTGACGAGAGACTTTCTTGATCAGGTACTCTTCGAAGTGTTGATGGATCTGTGTACACAGTGTGAAGAGATGCTTCGGCATTATGCCTCATCCTACGACAGAAGCGGTGATGCCAACCGTCTGCATTCTCTGACCTGGCGTGCATTGCAGACGCAATACAAGCTTCCGCTCCGCGATCCTGAACTCCTCCAGCGCTTTCAGGAGCGGGTGCGGACCATTGCCCCCAGTCTCTTACGCATGGACCGGATTGCTGAGCTGCAGGATCTGGGGCAAGCTGCGAAGATCTCCGAATATGACGAACGGCCAGCGTACGCAGATACCGCGATTGGAGAGTGCTTCGCTTTCACGGGGGATCCCTACCGGTTTACTTCCAACGTCTGGACGATTCTTCGTCTTCAAGAGAAGTATCAGCCACCGGTGACTCCGGAGCGCCGTGAGCTCGCACGATCGGCATTGTCCTATTTCATCTCAAGCGCTGAAGACATGAAGAGGTTCGTCACATGCTTTGGGCTTTCGGAGGAGGATCTTCATGCTGCCGTCGTCACGTCTGCGACTGAGCACGTCACGGAAGAGATGAAATCTACCAGAGAGGATTATCCGCAGTACCGTGGAGAATTCCCGTACGTGTCACAATTGGAGCAGGATTATGGCCTATCGATCGAAGAAGTCGGTCCACTGAAGTTGGCAATCGATGAAGTGCAGTCTGCGTGCATGCAGAGCGGCGCTGTGAGCCTGGAGCAAGTCCTCAAGCATCAGCACGACCAGCGTCTGGATCTGTTTGTTCCGAAAATTGCGCGTGTAGTGTTCTCTCGCGTGATGCGAGAACCTGATCGAACACAGTTCGCAGCAGTGCGGAAAGCCATGGAGGCAGCACCGACGACGAAGGGAATTTGGAAGGAGCAGTGTCTCAGTCTTCTACGCGAACGTCATGATTCTCCGTTGCTCGATCTTTCGGAACCGGAGGAGCGGGCACTCTGGATGTTGCTGTGGAACAAGCAAAAGACCTGTCCTGGGGCACTGTTGGAAGTGCGGAATTTCCTCGGCAAAGCTGGTCTTCCGGCCGAAGATGTCCGGGCAGCATGGGATGGGTCCGTGAATGAAAGTGAGGAGATGAATGTATACGGTGTGCGTTACTGTGATTTCCTCGGTCATTCCTTTGTGTATGAGCGAAACATGTGTCGCATTGCGGAACTTGAGAAGTCCAGTCCTGGCGCTGCGGCAGCACTCCATCGCCAATGGAAGATCAGCATGTTCTGCCGTTACCCGCCTGCGGTATTGCTCCGGCAGGCGAAGGAGGATACTGCGCTGCAGAGAGCTCCTCACCGGGAGACCTTGCAATCCTGGTTGGATGAAGCTGGCCTCAATGTACAGCTGCGTTTACCGGTCAATCCGGAAGAATGGAATCCGACAACTCTCGAAGTCGCGTTTCGCGAAAGTCACTCTCTGGGGTACTTGGATCAGCAGAGCTTGCAGCTCAAACATCCAAATGAACATAAATCAGCATTCCTCCGACGTTTCGCTTCGATGTTTGATGGTAAAGGGTTGCTGTCTGCCGAAGTGCAACGCGTCAATAAGTATGCGAGTGCCGCTGAAAAAGGGGAACGTGCTCAGCGCACGAAACCAAAGAAAAAGAATGTGCTCGTGATCTATCCTCAGCACGATTGGAATTCTGCTTTTGAGCGCCCCGAACACATCCAGGATATTGCAGACCAGGCTTCTGCAGACGAGTGCAATTTCCGTATTGCGGAGAGTGGGAAGAAATCGGGATGCCTCCGCAGGCTCATGCAGTTCTGCAGGAAATTTGGGAAAGTGGATTTTGCGGAGATCGGTGGGCATTCGGATGGTTCGTCTGTGACTATCGGTAATGGAAAGGAAAATCTAAGTCTTGAGGATTTCCATATTGCCAACAGTGCGCAGGCGCTCTTTCTCCAGAGACTTCGGAGTTTCTTTACTCCCGAGGGCAAAATCATTTTCAATTCCTGTTCCACCGGGAAAGATGTGCTCGAAAATGGGAAGTCGGGACTCGCACGCAAAACCAGAGAATTGCTGGAGATTAGCGC
>JBAWYM010000047.1:0-14332 GCA_037143575.1 Candidatus Peregrinibacteria bacterium
GTGTGTGTCTGTGACTTGCGTTGTGCAAATCGGATCATCTTATCGAAGAGAAAGTCATCACTCAAGTAATTGCGCTAGCCCAAGAGCTAAAACTCTGTTGTGAATACAATTGTTATACACTTTAATAAGCCGTGGCATCCTCATCCTGAGCCTGCAATCTGTGCAAGATACAATGGCTCTTCGCCCAACCCCCACAACACGTTACAATCCCATCTGCAAAATCTTCCGATGCTCAAGCGTCCCCTCCTCCACTCCATCGGCATCGTTCTCCTCTCCATCGCTGTGGGTGCCGGTCTCTTCCTGCTCACCATCACTACAGTGTCGATCCTGAAAAGCAAAGTCCTGACTGCCGCGGATATCCTCCCTGCCAGCACCTCCATCCTCTTCACCCAGGCGGATAGCACCCTCGAGAAACGGTTCGCCGAATGGTTCCCCGAGCTGCAGTCCCTTCCGGTATCGGATCAGCGACGAACGATAGCGATCATCCGCATCAATGAGAAGCAATATGCCATTCTCCTCTTCTCGAGAAGGAAAGCCGGAGCTGCTGTAGAAGAAAGTGCGCAAGGCTGGCAGCAGCGCACCATCGGACCCCTCACCGTGAGCGCCTCCTCTCCTGATACCTTCCGGTTCCTCGATACTTCCCAGCCTTCACTCCGTAGCGCTCCGGACTTCGCACCCCTCGCAGGCAGGCGCCTGCCCTCGGAGCCCTGGATCTATCTCGATACGAAAAATCTCCCTCCATCAGAAACATTTCCCGATCTCCTCCTCTCCGCTTTTGTGCTGAACGGTGCTACACACGCAGCCATCATCCCGCAGGGGAACAGCGGCTCAACAATGGAACTCACCGGAAGCGCAATGCCTACTGCATCTGCCATCCTCCCGATATACGACTCCCCCGGAACGCTCGGCTCCTTCTCCTCGGCGTCATTCCCCTCTCTGTGGTCATCCCTCTCTGTGGCACTCCCCTCTCAATCACGAACGATTCTCCAAACCCTCATGCTCACGACAACCATTAGCAATCTCGGCAAAAACGTCAGCTTCGATCAACATGTGCTGCCGCTGCTAAGAAATACTGCGTCGTTCAGTCTGGTACGAAACTCCTCGGGCACACTTGCCCTTCTCTTACGAGGAACAGGGAATGCCGCAGAAATCACACCGCTCTTGGACCGCTTTCATGCCTCCTTTCGGGGGAACCTCACCACCGCCAGAATCATCACACGATCATTCGATAATGGCCGATTCTCCCAAATGAACCTCCGCGACGATGCGACGGTCATCGAAGAAGGAAATTCCACCACTAAGGAGGGCTGGACGATCCGTTCGACGCTCTCGGGAAATGAAGGAACAGGGCTCTTCTCCGCAACCAAAGGTCCGGCCTTTCTCCTGAGTACCGATGAAACAACACTCCTCTCCGCTCTGAGAAACAACGAAATATTTGTGGAACCGATGATGGCGAGGGGAATGCTCTCACTCATGGCCCTCCGCAGAGATCATTCCTCAGCTCTCCCCTCTCTCCTGTCTCCCTCTTCACCACTGCTGCCGGAGGGAACGGAAAGGATGGAATGGTCGATGAAGAAGCAGGGGAAGATCGTCGTCATCACTATCTCCAGAAACCGCTAACGAATGACCAAAGAACAATCACCAATGATCAAGGAATGATCAATCTCCAATGTCCAATAACCCCATTGGTCATTGGTCATTGGGATTTGGTCATTTCTCATGGTCAATCATTCCTTCCCAAACTACTGGATTCCCCCTCTCAAACCCGGTACCCTCCCCCGCGATGTCCTTCATGAAGCTCTCCAAATTCTTTCTGACCCTCTCCACGTTCCTCGTGGTGGGTAGCCTCGTGCTGCTCTTTTACCCTGGTCCCCGGCTCAGCCTGGAATTCACCGGAGGGACACTGATGAATGTTACGATCCCGGAAGGAAAAACGAAGGCCGATTTCGTGAAGGCGCTCGCGGAATACAAGAATGCCTCCGGCGCCACCCTCGGGACGACCGTCGTAACCACAACGAAAGATGGCACAGCGATGCTGCGTATTCGCGATATCACCAATGATGAACACCTTTCTCTCCTGAGCACTTTGAAAACACGGCTGGGAGACTTGCAGGAACGCCAATTCACCACCATCGGACCCACGGTGGGAGGAACATTGAAAACGCAATCCCTGTGGGCACTGGTCATCGCCTCTCTGGGCATCATCGCCTATATCGCCTTCGCCTTCCGCAAAGTCCCAAGCAAACTCTCTGCATGGCGTTTCGGCTTCTTTGCCCTCATTGCGATGATTCATGATCTCATCGTAACCACCGGGATTTTCATCACCCTCGGTCTCCTCATCACGCATACGCAGATCTTCTCTGTATTCGGCTTGGTGTCTCCTCCGGAAATCGACACGCTGTTCATCGTCGCTCTCCTGACCATTCTCGGGTACTCGGTGAACGATACCATCATCATATTCGATCGCATCCGCGAGAATATTGCCTTCACAGACAAGAACGAAGCATTCGCAACCACTGTGGAACGCAGCTTCCGGGAAACGATTATCCGTACGGTGAATACCTCGACGACGACCTTGATCACCCTCTTCTGTCTGGCGATCTTCGGCGCGGAGAGCATCCGATGGTTCGTCATCACCCTGATCATCGGTATCTGCCTTGGAAACTATTCCTCGTACTTCGTGGCCACACCCCTCCTAATATTCTTCCAGAAGAAGGAGAGGAATTAGTTGAGTAAGGGAATATCGGAAAGGAAATCGAAGAATCCGAAGAAATCGACGAAGGTGCAATCCCTGAAGTCCTCTGCCAATCCTGATCCTCGACGAAAGATCCCTTGTCCTGCTATCCGCTCATCGCTACCCGCTATCCGCTTCATCCCCTCATCCGACAATGACTTCCAAGCTCCCCAGTATCGAAAAAGAGAAGAATGGCCGCATCACCTGCACCGTCTCCTTCGACGAAGCGAAAATCGCCCCGGCTGAGGCAAAGGCTCTGCAAAACTTAGGACGTAAGGTACAGATCCCCGGTTTCCGGCCCGGCAAAATCCCGATGGAGAAGCTCCGCGAGAAGATCAGCGAAGGTGACCTCCTGGAGGAAACCGTGCGCGAGCTCCTGCCCCAGACGGTGGAAGCGCTCATCAAGGAACACGACATCAAGCCGATTGCGCAGCCCAAGGTGGAGCTGACGGAGAAGAAGCCCCTCACCCTCAAGCTCATCTTCGTGGAGCACCCGACGGTGAAGCTCAAGGGAGTGGAGAAAATCAAGATCCCGAAGAATGCTCCAAAAGTGGAGGACAAAGAGATCGATCGTGTGATCGCATCGGTCTTAAGCAAGCACGAAACAGCAGCCGAAGTGAACCGCCCGGCACAGAAAAGTGACCGTCTGACTATCGACTTCTGGGCCAAAGATAAAGAGGGCAAGGAAATTACTCCCATCCGTACGCAGGGTCACAAAGTGGTCATCGGAAGCAAGACGCTGATCCCCGGCTTCGAAGATGCGCTCCTGGGGACCAAGAAAGGCGAGGAGAAGGAATTCACGCTCACGTTCCCCGAGAAGTACCACGCCGAGGAATTGCAGAACAAGCCCGTGACCTTCACCGCAACAGTCCAGAAGATCGAGGAGGTGAAGCTCCCGGATCTCACCGATGATTTCGCCAAGGAACATCTTCAGGTTCCGTCTGTAGAAACCTTCAAGAAAGAAGTCCGCACCGCCATGGAAGGACAGGAGGAACGCATCGAGAAACAGCGCAGAGAAACGGCTCTCCTGGACGCCATCCGCACCGCCACCGTCGTGGACCTCGCACCGGAGCTGGTACAGGAAGAGATGCAATCCCTCCTCAGCGATATTTCCGAAGACCTGCAACGTCAGGGCAAGACCATCGAGGACTGGCTGAAGGCAACCAAGAAGAAGCCGGAGGAAGTGGAGAAGGAGCTGATGGAACAGGCGAGCAAGCGCTTAACGCTCCGCCTCGGCATCCGCGAGCTCATGACGGTGAAACAGATTGATGTTTCTGATGAAGAGATGGGGAAAGCCGTCGCAGAACTCCTCCTCACCGTCCCCGAGAAAGAACTCGCCAATGTGGCTCCGGCCTACAAGAAAGGTGAGCGGGCGTGGGATCAGCTCAAATGGCAGAAGAAAGTGGAGAAGTTGTTTGAGATGATGCTGGCGGCGTAGAAAATTTCATCCTGAGCACAGCAATGTCATCCTGAGCGTAGTCGAAGGATGTTCGAAATGCAGCCGGCATAGACGTTTCCGTAGGCACGCCATGCATGGCGTGCCTACGGAAACGATCGCTACCTGGCTTTTTTCTTTTCTTGAACCATTTTCAGCGCCTCCTCGAGCATTTTCTCGATGCCTTTTTCCCACTCATCTCTGTCCTCAAATCCTTTGGTGGTCATGGCAACGATCCGACCATCAATCTTTGCTACCATAGGACTGTGCATACCACTCCCCGTTCTCTCAATAAGAATGTTGCTTTTATCTGCTTGTCGATAAAGCTCTGGCAGCTTCCCTGCTGTTTTAACAATGTCACATTCATAAATACCAAGAACATTAATGCGATCCACAGGCTTCTTATGATAAATCGTCTCAACTTTCGTTGTGTGGTACGTCGCTATGGGTTCAAATTTTTTAAACCCTTCCTGCACGCCAGCTTGGCTCTTCCCGTTCATTGTCTTCAGACTTGCTCTCATCCGCTCTCCTTCGCCTTTACCCATCGGAATTGCGAATTTTTGGGCTGTACCGTCGGCTCCAATGAATTCGGCATATAACGTATTACCAATTGCAGTAAAAACCGTGAAAGTATCAAACGTTGTCTCACCACTGATATTCAAGAATTTGCTGATAATATTTGTACCCAAGCCATAGTCCAAAAATTCTCTGTCAAGAATCCTCATTGCTGCATCTGTAGTTATACCAACAGCCTTGCCAGAAGAACTCATAGCCTCATTGTTACTCTGTTGCGCAGGAGATCGTTGAGTTTTTTCAAGTGGTTTTTCCTGAGCGCTATTGAGTTCTGTCCCACTAAGGATATTTTCTACCTCAGGATGAAGAGTAACAGGCATAAGCATCAGGATATCCAACTCCTGACGATTGAGTGAAGGAATGATATTTCCTATCTGTCGGAAATCATTTATCGACAATACTGCCTTCTCTTGAAGCAAATGCTGACGCATATCTGCTGGAAGTTTAGACGACAGAGTGACGAACGCCTCCTGATGCGTCGGTGGCCATTCCATTGTTGCGATTTTCATAAAATCTCGCTGTGCGGGAGGCAGGCTATTGAGCATTTGATCTATGCGTTCTGCTGGTAAGGACTGAGACTCTTGTGGATTCGGTTTCTTCTGTCGAAATTCATCCATGCGCTTATCAAAGTTCGTCATCATATCGGTAAATACTTTCAATCCTTCCTGCGCTTGCTTGATTTTCTGGCCTGTTGTTTGCTGGAGGTCTACAGAGAGAGATTCGGCATGAATTTCGTGGGTTTCCTTCGTATCTGCCTTCCGCGTAATTTCCTGATTCTCCGTTGCCTGAAAATTTGTGGGACTGCTTTCGAGCGAGCACATTCGACATTCGCCGATACAATTCCATGCCAAAGGAATGAATGAGTATTTCATAGCGCAGTCGTTGCTGGTAACAGTTGTAATTCCAAAACTGACAATGCGGAGGCCTCCTTCGTTCGACTTTCCGCCTCAAGTGACTGAAAAGCCGATTTCCTGAATAAACTCAGATGTACCTTTGCATCACCCATGTAGGCCTCATACGCTTTGTCGTACTCCGCATATGCTTTGGTGTATCTCACCGCTCGTATCTTCGCCTGTTCCGGAGTTTCGCTTTTGTATTTTTCCTCCAGAAGAGGAAGCTCTGTTGTGGTGAGCTCAGGCTCAATTGATGCCATCAGCGCATCGTAGAGTTGCGTTCCGGATAGAGGAATTATTGATTTCATTGAATAGGTTGTGTATTGAGCTAATTCTACACTATTCCATGATTTTCTTCAATCCCTATTCGCATCTGTCAACCCGCTACCCCCGCCACACTACCCCCACCCGCCTCCCCTTATTGGAATGCCGGAGCATTTTGCACTTGTCGCGATGGACCATCACGGTGCCGGACCGATTGATGACCCCGCAGACCTCCTCTCGTGGTGCTTCTTCCGGCTTGCAGCACTTGGCATAGCGCGTGGGCATCCGCACATTCCCTTCGACGACGATCTCACTATCCTTGCGCTGCAAGCGGGGACCGGATTTCTTCTTTGCCTGAGCGGGCTCCGGGATGAGCGAAGATGCAACAGCAGGAAGTTTCTTTAAGAGTAAATGCGCACGGTCCGCGCCCTGGCCGATCTTCGCGAGGAGGTCTTCGCGCTCGACCACAGTAAGCGCATGACCATCGCAGACTTTGAGAATAGAGAGGCTGGTATCCAGTGGAGGAAGATGATGCTCCCGAAGTTCTGCGTTGAGGAGCTCGCGGCCTCGGATGATCAATTGCGGGCGGTCAATCGCCGAAAGATAGCGCTTGAGCTTGGTGCGGGAAGATGCGAGCCGCAGCACCTGCATCCAGCGCGGTGACGGACGGGGCGGAGACTGCTTGATGATTTCCACGACGTCGCCATTGGTGAGCCGGTATGAGAGCGGGGCGACGGAGCCGTTCACACGGGCTGAAGAGAACGCGATCCCGAGATCCGTGTGCACCTGGAAGGCGAAATCGAGAGGCGTGGCACCCTCCGGCAATTCCACCACATCTCCCCGCGGCGTGAGCACGAAGATATGATCGGCATAGGGAGGATCTAGCTTGCCGGTGATGGGCTCCTGTGAAACGAGAATCTGCTGGAGATGTGCGTGACGGGCCGCGCCTGCCGTCGAGCCTTCTTTATACGCCCAGTGAGCCGCCACTCCATACTGCGCCTCGCGGTGCATTTCGTGCGTACGGATCTGCACCTCGACGAAGGCATCGCCCGGCATATCGGGGAGCTCCGTGAGCGTGGTATGCAGACTCTGGTACCCGTTGGGCTTGGGGAAAGCGATGTAATCCTTGAACCGCTGCTGAATGGGCCGAGCGATCTGATGAAGAAAGCCGAGGACCTGGTAACAGCTGGGGGCATCCGGAACGATAATCCTGAGCGCATAGAAATCGAAAAGATCGCGGATATGTGTGATCGACTTCTCGCGCATCTTTGCGAAGATGCTATAGGTCTCCTTGCGGCGGGACTCCAGATGCACCGTGATTTTGTGCCCCCGAAAGAACGTCTTGAGATCGCGCACCGTCGCATCGAGGAACATACCGTTCTGCTCTTCTAGCTGGACAATTTGCTCAGCAATGCGCTCGGCATCCGACGGATACATCACGGGGAACGCGCGATTTTCCAGCTCGTGCTTCAGCGAGTAGATACCCAGACGTGCCGCCACCGGAGCGAAAAGCTGGAGAACATCCCTGCAGATAATTTTCCGATCTTCTATTGGCAGCTCTTCGAGCATCCTGAGAACCGCCGTACGGTCGCACAGAATAATGAGAACGGTCCGGATGTCATCAGATACGGAGAGGAGCATCAGCCGGAGATCATCGATCCGCGCGCGACGGGCTTGCAGCGTCACATGAGAAAGCAGATGCACAGACCCTACGAGCGACCGCACTACCGGTCCGAACTGCTCCTGCAATTCTGTGAGGGTAATCCGCCGGTCATCTAAAGCGTGATGGAGGAGTACAGCAATGACGGTATCTTCATCCGGATGGAACGGTGCCAGGACCTCCAGTGTCTGCAGAGCATGCTCGATAACCCCCACACCCGAATGGTGCTTGCGATCGGCATAGAGCTCACGGGCATAGTTCAGCGCGCGCTCGAGGCGACTCTGCGAAACCGAGGGCGCGACGCCATCCACACTCAGGCGCTTCATCACTGCCGCTAGCTCTGCACTCGTTACTGATCCCATGGAAGAAGAAGTGTAGCACAATCAACATTAAGGATGGATGGGAGGGAAGAGTTTTTGGTTGATGGTTTGGGGTTATTGGTTTGGATGCATCGTGAGAAAAATTTGCCAGAGAAACCTCTGAAAAATGTCATGCTGAGCGTAGTCGAAGCATGACATTTTTCGAGACCGAAAACTTGTCGCTCTTCGACGGAGCCTGTCCTGAGCGAGACGAAGGGCTCAGAGTGACAAGTTTTCTTAGTTTTTCAAAAGTTCTTTTGCATTTATTTCTCCAAAAAGATCGTCACCGGCCCATCATTCGTCAAAGAAACCTCCATCTCCTCCCCAAAAACGCCGCTCTCGACCTTTGCAATTCCCAATTCCTTGAGCTTCCGCATGAAGTACTCATACAGCACCGTCGCCTCCTGGGGCTTGGCCGCCGCCGTGTAATCCGGACGCGATCCTCGGGAGACATCACCAGCGAGCGTGAATTGCGAAACAATCAGAATCTCTCCGCTGATATCCAGAATCGACCGGTCATTCACTTTGCCATTCTCCGCATCGAACAAGCGCAATTTCACAATCTTCTCCGCCAGCCACTGCGCCTGCAGCGACGTATCACCCTGCATCACGCAAAGAAGCAGGAGGTAGCCTCGAACGATCTTCCCGACGATCTGCTGATCAACGGATACGGAAGCCTTGGAGACACGCTGGAGGAGGAGACGCATGCAATAAGAATACTCCAGACGGTTCATAGACGAGCATTAAAGAGTATTGTGTAATTTTTGCATTTTCCGGAACAAATCCCCCTGAAGTCTTGACTTCCCGACGCTTACGGATAGAATTCTTGACGACCGAAGACCGAGGGCACAAGGCCGCAGGCCGAAATAAGCCCCTCCGAGGCATACAGCATCGACCGCCCGGCTTACGCTTAGTGTTTCGTGCCGTGTGCCTCGCTGGTCTCCCGGTCAATTGGTCCCCCGGGAGATTTGCGCCATGAAAAAAAATCTCATCGGGCATCCTGCGGGAAGCCCTTCGACCCGGCTCAGGACAGGCATCCCGCGCTCAGGAACATGCATGGTCCCCTGGAGAATTCTGCACTCGGAGAATTCCGTTGAACGGCCCCATGATGCAAAACCGCGGGTCGAAGACCCGCTCTGTAAAGGATGGAAATGATCCCCTCAGACGAATATGGAAAAACTAGAAACTAGTAACTAATAAACCAGTAACCTCATCCCTTCCACCCTCCCCCATGCCCGTCACCCGCGAACAAAAATCGGTTCAGCTCAAGGAGCTCACCGAGCAGATGCAGAAAGCTGAGTCCATCATCTTCGCCCAGTACATCGGGCTGAAGGTCTCGGAAGTCGGCGAACTCCGCCAGAGACTGAAAAGTGGCAACGCCGAGATGAAGGTTGCCAAGAAGACCCTCATGCGCATCGCCGCCAAGGAGGCCAAGCTCCCTGCTATCGACGAGCACGCTCTCACCGGACCCATCGCCTGCATCTATAGCTTTTCGGACCCCCTGTCCGGCGCCCAGATCGCCTTCGGTTTCAGCAAAGATCACAAGCAGGTGCAGCTCATCGGCGGCATCTTCGAAGGCAAACTCCTGAGCAAAGAAGAAGCGATGGCACTGGCAACGATGCCCAGCCGTCTGCAGCTCCTCGCGATGTTCGCCGGCATGGTCCGCTCTCCCCTCACCTCCTTCGCCTCGATGTGCAGTAGCCCCCTCACCGGCTTCGCCCGCGCGCTTGCCGAAGTGGCGAAGAAGAAGGAATCTCCTGCGAATGCATAATGATCATGCGGGTAGAAACCCGCGCTCGAGAATTGAAAATATCGCTATCCGCTATCCGCTCCGTTATTCATCCCCTATCTCCCTTCCCCCCATTCTATGTCAGACCAGGATACCCCGACGCTTGTCGCCAAAGAACAGGCCGTCATTTCAGCCCTCGAGCAGCTCAACGTCGTCGAGCTCAATAACGTCGTGAAGTACATGGAGAAAGTCTACGGCATCTCCGCTGCCGCCCCCGCGGCCGTGGCTGCCGCCCCCGCTGCTGGTGCCGCTGTAGAAGCCGCGGAGGAGAAGTCCTCCTACACTATCGAGCTTACCGATTCCGGTGCGCAGAAAATCGCCGTGATCAAGGTGGTCCGCGAGATCACCGGACTGGGTCTCGGTGAAGCCAAGGCCGCCGTCGACAGCGCTCCAAAGGTTCTCAAGGAAGGCGTACCCAAGGCCGAGGCCGATGAAATGAAGAAGAAGCTGGAGGCCGCTGGCGCCAAGGTGTCGTTGAAATAATTCAAGGCAAGCCCACCGTAGCTGGGGTTCATGAACCCCAGCTACGGTTTTTTTGAAGAGCCCAAGATCGCAATCTTCACCTTTGTCTCCCACTTCATTTTTCTCTAGACTGCAGTCCATGCCATTCCAAGTCCGTCGCGTCTCTTCACCGCGTCCGAGACGGCTCTTCCCGTGGAAGCGCCTCGCCGTCCTCCTCACCATCGCCCGTCCTGTCGTGCTCTTGTACGAATCCTGGAAAAAGCGTCACGAGGAAGTGAAACAACATGAACACCGAACCCTCCTCCTCAAGCGCATTGCCATCATCCTCATCTCCGTCCTCTTCGCGCTCCTGCTCCTCGCAGGAACCGTCCAAGCGCTCATCAGTCTCAAAGTCCTCACGGTGCGCTCTCTCCTGAATACCGCCGGAACAAGTCTTCCACGCGATGAAAAGGGCTTCACCAATATGCTGATTCTGGGCGTCGGGGATAAAGATCACGATGGTGTGGATCTCACCGACACGATGATCATCGCCAGCATCGATCCGACCAAAACGAAGAGTACTCTGCTCCTCTCCCTCCCACGGGATTTGTACCTGCTGAAAACAGAGAACATGGGAAAAGGAAGAATCAACAGCCTGTTTCGGGATTACAAAATTGATCTGAAACGCAGTGGCATGAAAGAGCCGGAGCTCTCCATCGAAGCGATGAAAGAGCTGGGGAAAGAAATTGGCAACCAGATCGGCATCACGATTCACGGCGTGGTGAAGGCGGACTTCACGGCCTTCGAGAAAGCCGTAGAT
This sequence comes from Candidatus Peregrinibacteria bacterium, assembly GCA_037143575.1. Classification (GTDB taxonomy): domain Bacteria; phylum Patescibacteriota; class Gracilibacteria; order Peribacterales; family Peribacteraceae; genus JBAWYM01. Next base: position 10,969 of record JBAWYM010000047.1, read on the forward strand.
ACCATCGGCGGCATCGATGTCACCGTTCCTTACAACATCGTCGATACAGAGTATCCGGATCTGAACTACGGCTTCTCCACATTCCAAATCGCCGCAGGTCTGCAGCACTTGGATGGAGCAACAGCCCTCAAGTACGTCCGCAGCCGCCACACAACGAGCGATTTCGGACGCTCCGCACGCCAGCAAGATGTGCTCGTCGCCATTGGGAACACGATCAAGGCACAGAAGCTCTACACCAAACCCGGAACAATCATGGATATGTGGAAGATCTTCTCGGATCATGTGCAGATGACGGTGAGCCTGGGAGAATTGATCAGTCTGGCCGGAGCCGCAGAGGGCATCACCCCGGACCGCATTATCACGATGCAGCTGAACGACCGCAGCGGTCTCTTTGGCGACGTCACCCAAGCAGGAGGCTTCCTCTACACCCCTCCTCGCGATCAATTCGACGGTGCTGCTGTCCTGCTGCCGGTCTCGATCCCCGAATTTCCCATTACCTGGAAACAAATCCGTCTGCTCGTTTCTTTCCTGCAAGACCACCGCGATCTGTATCTGAAGAAACCATCGATCGCTATCCTGAACGTGAATGCCAAATCCGGCCTCGGCCGCAAGCTCGGCAATGAGCTCATCCGCTATGGGTTCAATGTCACCAGAATCGAGAATGCCAAGGTATCCAAAGCCGATGTGAAAGCCTCCAACAACTTCACGAGCGTCCTCGGTGGTCCTCTCTCTGAACCGGTTGCGACGAACTTCTTTTCGACGCTCTTCGGCACGCCTACCGTCCCAAACCCTGTCCCTGCTCCCCCCGACGAGCAACGGGCCAATGTCACTATCATGCTGTGGAAAGACTACGTGTATCAGCCGCTGCAGAATCTCGTCCCCGACTTGGCTGCACCAAAATCCCCGATTCCTGCAAAAGCCACAGCCACAGGAAAACCGCAGAGCAGTAGTATACCTGCGAAGAAGCTCCCTGCTATCCGCTAACCACTCACCGCTCCGCCAATGAATCCCCGCGAGATCATCGCCAAAGCATGGGAGATCACGCTCCGCGAACCGCAACTGCGGCGCTGGGGATTCGTCTCGGCTTTACTGGAAACCCTCCTCAGTCTCAAGCTCCTCATTTACCAGACGTGGTTCTTCATTTCCTACATGCAAAACAATCCCATCGGCTTCTTTTCGGACTTCGAATGGCTGAGCCAGCAGGTCTCGCTCCCGACATTTCTCATCATCCTCGTCTCCTTTCTCCTCCTGCTCTCCGTCGAATGGATCTTCCCGCACTTCGCCAAGGGTGCAATCATCGGGCTGGCGGCCAAATCCTACAAAGGTGAAGAGGTAAAAGGAGGACTCGTTCTCGCGATTTACAACTTTTTCCCGCTCTTCGCCATCCACGAAGCATTCTTCATCGGCAGCATCTCCATGGTCATCACGCTCTCATCGATCTTCCTGCGGTACGCCGGAGATTTCGCACCATTCGGTATCTTCCTCCTCGTGCTCGCATTTATGTTCAGTAACCTCCTGCGCTTCTTCTTCGTGATGGCGGAGGAATCCGTCGTCATCCGCAAGAACGGCATCAAAGCCGCCATGCACGGCAGCTTCAAGCTCGTCATCAGCTACCTCGGCCACGTCGTCTTCCTGATGATCCTCGGCTTCCTCATCAGTCTGCGCATTTTCCTGACGATCATCATGATCTTCCTCATCCCGGGGATCGTCATCGGACTCGGGTTCCTGCTCTCCACCTTCCTCTCGATGACCGTCACCGTCATCATCGGCGGAATTGTGGGCATCGGAATCGTGGGCCTCACGAGCTACTTCTTCGCGTACATGGAAGTCTTCCGCCAAAACGTCTGGACGATCACGTACATGGAGCTAAGCAAGATGAAGGAACTGGATGTGATCGAGGCGTGAGGAGCTTGTAGCTTTATAGCTGATTAGCTTATTAGGTTGTAGCTTATTAGGTTCTTAGGAATGCATTTCACACGCTTCGTATTCTGTGAAATATCATCCCTAAAAAGCTAAAAAGTTAACCAGCTACAACCTAAGAAGCTACAACCTAACCAGCTAAAAAGCTACACTTCCCCCGTGCCCAACACCTCAAACGCACTTCGCCGCAACCTCCCCAAACTCTCCGCCCTGAGTGCAATGACGGCGTTCGGTTTCTCGATGCCAATCATCATCCTCTTTCAGCAGGCGCATGGACTCACTCTCACACAGGCCCTCCTCCTCCAATCGTTCTACTCTCTCGCCCTCGTCATCTGCGAGATTCCTTCCGGCTACCTCGCAGACCGCTGGGGGAGGAAGCCGACCATTGTCACCGGAGCATTCCTGCTGAGTGCAGGGATGCTGATCTATGCCCTCTCGAGCGGATTCATCGGATTCCTGATCGCCGAGATCATCCTCGCCATCGGCGGCAGCTGCCAGTCAGGAACCATCGAAGCGCTCACGTATGACACCCTCACGGCACTGAAGGAGGAAAAGCGCTTCCTAAAAGTGAATGGATTGCAGGGATTCTGCGTTCTGGGAGGCAAGACCATCACCTCCCTCCTCGCAGGCTCACTCGCCGCCGTGAGCATCATCCTGCCACTCTGGGTGGACGTCGGGCTCTTCGGACTCGCCATTCCCCTCTCCCTGACACTGCAGGAACCTCTGCGACAGGTGATGAAAGAAACACAGCATCTCAAAGCGATTTGGAATGTCTGCACTCACGCGCTCATCCGCAACAAAATTCTGCAAGGGCTCCTCCTCATCGCCACCATCGTCGCGGTCATCGATCTGCAGATCTTCTGGTTCCTCCAACCCTACCAGGAAGCCGCCGGATTGCCCCTCCCGCTATTCGGGCTGACCTATGCCGCCATGTGCCTGGCCGGAGCCATTGCCTACAAAGAAGCCCATCGCTTCGGCCAGAGGGCAGAAAGCATGCACACCCTCATCATCATCGCCATCGTACTAATCCTCGCCTGCATCGGCATGGGCGCCGTGACTTCCCTCTGGGGACTGTCGTTCTTCATTATGGAGGGAATCGCCTTCGGCCTCTTCGATCCCATCATCAGCAATCTCATCAACCACGCGACAACCTCCGACGTGCGCGCAACCGTCCTGTCCCTCAAATCCCTCGCCGCCCGTCTGCTCTTCGCCGCATCATCGCCCCTTCTGGCATTCTCCGCAGACAAATTTTCGCTCTCGTATGCCTTCTTCCTGACGGCGATATTCGGGTTTACGGCGCTGGTGATCATCTACGTGACGACGGGGAAGGGAATAACCAGAGCAACTGCACAGTAAACTCTGAGTGTTGGACCAAACTGAAAGAAATTGGGCTCTGGTAACTTTTCTGGTTGGTAAAACAATCATGATTTGAGTAGAGAAAGAT
>JBAWYM010000048.1:0-12782 GCA_037143575.1 Candidatus Peregrinibacteria bacterium
GTCACGAACTGTGCGAAGTGATTGCTAGCGCTGGAAACATCACCGGCAGCGAATGCCCCGGGGATAGACGTCTGATTGGCAGCATCCACCTTGATGTAACCACGGTCATCCAGCACACAACCGAGAGCGAGTGGAAGCTCTGTGGCAGGAGTGGATCCGACTTCTACGAATACTCCATCGAGCGCAATCGTGTCCGATCCTTCGAAGGGCTTCTCCAGGACGACACCTGTGACCTTCGCCTCACCGATAATCTCCTTCACCGTATTTTCCAGGACGAACGCGACATTCGTCTTCTCCTTCAATTTCGCCGTCCAGTACGGCTCTGCCCGGAAGGAATCGCGGCGATGGATGAGGTAGACCTTCTTGGCCACCTGCGCGACGATCGCGGCGCCTTCCACAGCACTGTCCCCTCCTCCCACCACTGCAACAGTTTTGCCTCGGTAGAAGAAGGCATCGCACGTCGCACAATACGACACACCCTTCCCGGCAAATTCGACTTCACCCTTCACATTGAGATGCCGCTTCTTGGAACCCGTTGCGAAGATCACAGTCTTCGCCTCGACCTTTTCGCCGTTCTGCAATGTTAATCGAAAATAATCGCCATTGCCTTCTTGCCCTGTCTTGTCCGGCGTAGCTCCCGCAGGAGCGGAGTCGGATGCCTTCTTGCCTTCCAACTTTTCTGGCTTCTCTAACCTCTTTCCTAACCTCTCAATCCCTTCGACTCGCCCATTTTTTTTACTGACCTCAACAAAACTTTCCGCATGCTTCTTCATCCGCTCCATCAGATCCGGACCGGTGACTTCGATATCCCCGGGCCAATTCCCCACTTCCGCAGCCGTGATCCCCATACCGCCTTCTTCCTCACCAATGAGAAAGGTCGAGAGCTTGTACCGCGCAGAGTAAATCGCAGCGGTGTACCCGGAGGCCCCGAGGCCGATGATGGCGGTGTCGAACATAGGGATAAGGGATAAGTATTATGGGGTAAGGCAAAACGGATTTCATTATACAGTATGCAGATCCTTTCAAAGCCCCATAATACTTCAAACTTTTCCCTTACCCCTTACTCCGTCCACATCCTCGCTTTCATCGCTTCCAAAATTTTACTTCAGGGACAAGGGGGATTCTTCAGTGGTATACTACTTACGATCGGTTTCTGCGCTTCATGTGCCGGAGTGGCGGAATTGGTAGACGCGCGCGACTCAAAATCGCGTGCCGCAAGGCGTTGAGGGTTCGATTCCCTCCTCCGGCACCATCAACAAATATCGACGAAACCTTCTTCGGAGATCCTGAGCTTTGCTGTACTCTTCAGTCTCTATGAAAGAGTACCAATCCTTCATCTTCGATTCGTACGGGTTCGATCCCGCGACCAATACGATCGAGCTCAATTACTGTCTGGATACGGACATTCGTTTCACCGAGAAGCTCATTCTTCCGGAGAACGTGAAAGTTCAGGGAATCAGCAAAACGCTTGATGCCGCTCTGCGCGCACTCCACATCATCGGCGGCATCAGCTACTTCAAGACCTGCCTGCCCAAGAAGATCGCCTTCTGCACCGGAACCCTCACGGACGATCAGGCGAAGTTCTGGAATACGGTCTACGAAAAGGGACTGGGCGAATTCTTCTACCGAAACAACATCGACTTCCGTGACCTCATCAATTTCCCGCATGAAGAACAAACAGCAAACAGCAAACAGCAAACAAGTTCAGATCCCCAATCCCCAATCCCCAATCCCCAATCCCGCGTCCTCGTTCCCCTCGGCGGTGGCAAAGACTCCACTGTTACCCTCGAAATGTTGAAGAAAGCAGGGGCAGAAGCGACCCTCCTCCGCGTGGGTCATCATCCGCTCATCACAGCCACAGCCAAAGTAGCCGGACTTCCACTGCTCACGGTGGAACGTCGCATCGATCCCCTCCTCTTCAAGCTCAATGCGGAAGGTGCCCTCAACGGCCACATCCCCATTACCGCGTACCTCTCCTTCCTCACCGTCGTCCTCGCAGAACTCTATGGCTTTGACGCCATTGCCATGAGCGACGAGCGCAGCGCCAATATCGGCAATGTGGACTTCCACGGCATGAAGATCAATCACCAGTGGAGCAAGAGCCTGGAGTTTGAGCGCATGTTCCGTGAATATGTGAAGACCTTCATCAGCCCTGATATCGATTACTTCAGTCTGCTACGTCCCTTTAGTGAGCTTTCCATCGCCAAGCAATTTTCCAAGCTCCCGCAGTACTTCCCCTGCACCACGAGCTGCAATAAGAATTGGAAGATACAAGCGACAAGCAAAAAGATCCAAGATGGCCGCTGGTGTTGCGATTGCCCCAAATGCGCCTTCGTCTTCGCGCTCTTCGCCGCATTCCTGCCCAAGAAAACACTAGTGCAAATCTTCGGAAAGAACCTCTTCGATGACACTTCGCTCTTGCCTCTCTACCGCGAACTCCTTGGTATCAAAGGCTTCAAACCATTTGAATGTGTGGGGACTCCGGATGAAACCTCCGCTGCGTTCCTCCTCGCGCACGAACGCGGCGATTTGGACGATACCATCGTCATGCAGCTCTTTAGGAATGAAGTGTTGCCGAAGATCAAAGATGGAAAGAAGCTGATTGATGAGGCGATGAAACCTTCTGCTGAACACTCCATACCGGTTCAATTTCAGAAAATGGTGTCCTTCCTGTAGCTCGTGCGGGAAGCATCCCGCGCTAAGTTTCTGGAGCTTTCATTCCCGAAACAACCATGGACATTCGAGATCTCACTGGCAAATCCGTCTGTATCCTCGGCTACGGCAAAGAAGGCCAAGCTATGACGAAGGCGCTGCAGGAGTTTGCGAAAGGATGCAAGATCACGATTGCGGATAAGAATGAAGAATTACGAATAAAGAATTATGAATCACAAGTCGGAGAAGACTACCTAAACGATCTCGACCGCTTCGATGTGCTCATCAAATCTCCCGGAATTCCCATGAACTCCAAGCTGCAAGAAGTAAGAGCAAAACTCACCACTCCCACCCAAATCTTCTTCGATTCCATCCAAGACTCCGGAGCAATTGTCGTCGGTGTGACCGGCTCGAAGGGCAAGAGCACCACTTCTTCTCTAATTCATCAAATTCTTCGCGCTCAAAGCTCAAAGCTCAAAGCTCATAGCTACCTCGTCGGAAACATCGGCGATCCCGCCATAGCCCATCTTTCCGATGCAAAGCCGGGGGCCACCTTCGTCTGCGAGCTCAGCAGCTACCAGCTCATGGACCTCACGGTGAGCCCGCACATTGCCGTCGTCACCTCGTTCTTCCCAGACCACCTCGATTACCACGGATCGTTGGAAGCGTACAAGGAAGCCAAGAAACACATAGCGCGCTTCCAGAAAGAAGGAAACGTCGTGTTCTTCGCCGGAAATTCCGAAGGAGCCAGAGAAATCGCGATGGAAGGGAAAGGCAAGAAAGTCCCTTTCATCCCGAAGGACGCCCCCGTAGCACTGTCCGAAACCAAACTGATTGGAGAACACAACCTCAGCAACATCGCCGGAGCTTTCCTCGTGAGCCAGGAATTGAAGATCCCCAAAGAAGCAGCTATGGAAGCGATCCGAACCTTCACTCCCCTTCCCCATCGCCTGCAGAGCGTTGGAGTGCGTCATGGCATCGAGTGGATCGATGATTCCATTTCCACGACCCCCGAGTCCGCCATCGCCGCGCTCGATGCTCTGGGTGAACGTGTAGCGGTAATCCTCCTCGGCGGCACCGACCGCGGCTACGACTTCACGCTGCTTGCTGAACGCCTGAAGATCTCCAAAGTCACCACCGCCATCCTCTTCCCCGATACCGGCAGTCGAATCAAAGAAGCCATCGAAGAATCCGGTGCCAAGATCCGGTGCTTCGAAGTGAAGAATATGGAAGAAGCGGTGGGCATTGCGAGGCAAGAAGCAAGAAACAAGAAACAAGAAGCAAAGAAACCGATCGTATTACTCTCCCCCGCTTCGCCGAGCTACAACATGTACAAGAACTTCGAGGAGCGGGGCAATGCATTCGTGAAATACATGAACCAATAGAGTCGAAAGAGGCCTCTCCCAAATCATGCGGGAAGCCCTTCGACCCCGCTCAGGACAGGCATCCCGCGCTCGGTTTAGGAAAGACTTTCCTACCTTTCCCCTGCCCCGCGAAGCCCCGAGGGCGTAGTGGGGTGCTCCCCCGCCCCCGCCATCACCTTCGCTACCCGCAGAACCTTCCCATTGAACGTGTAGCCCTCCTCGAGAACCTGAACGACTTTCCCCACCTCCCCGGGCCCACTCATCAACACTTCATGCTTCTCGGGATCGACGGACTGACCCAGACATTCCATTTTCTGTAACCCCATCACCGTCACCGTCTTCATGAAGTTCTGCTCCATCGCTGTAATTCCTTTTACCCATTCTTGATTCTTGAGCTCCTTCGGTAAGTGCTGAAATGCACGCTGGAAATTATCCACGGTGGGGAGAAGCATCTTGAGAAATCCTTCCATAGCGAATCGTGCGACATCCTGCCGTTCACGCTCCAGACGATCCTTGGCGTTCAGGAGATCGGCCTGCGCGCGCGCCGCCATGTCCTTCATCTTGTCCGCTTCCAGCTTGAGCACGGCATATTCTTCCTGAAGCGCGAGAAGCTCAGGATTGACCGCTGGAGAATCATCAGCGGATGGTGGTGGGGGCTTTGGTTGAGAGGACATGCGTTCATGGTACTGGAAAATGACTGTCTCTGGGAATACTACTGCTTCACATCTTCAGCGCGGCCCGGAGTTTACAGTGAGTCGGGACGAACTGAGGCCGCATGTCGAAGAATAGGAGCCTATTCCATTATGCACCCGCAGTTCATTTCTTCACTGTAAACTCCGGGGTGCGCTCGAGAATGAAATATTGTTCAATGTTTCAATTGTAAACCTTTCAGGCCTTCCTGCCCCGCGTAGCCCCACGGAACACAGTGGAGTGGGGCGAAGTGGGGTCTAACCTTTTCCAAACCTTTCAAACCTTCCGCCGTGCCTTCCACCACTCATACACCATCGGCAAAATCGAGAAAAAGATGATGGCGATGATCACGAGCTCGAAATTGTTCTGCACCACGGGGATCGTCCCGAAGAAGTAACCGGCACCGAGGAAGAGCGACACCCACACGAGACCGCCGACAACGTTATACATGATGAATACGGCATAATTCATGGTTCCCGCTCCGGCGACAAAGGGTGCGAAAGTCCGGACGATCGGCACGAAACGTGCGAGGACGATGGTCTTGGCCCCATAGCGATCGAAGAATTCATGCGTTTTCTTCAGATGTTCAGGCTTGAGAAAAGGGAACCTCCCGGAGAAAATCTTCTCCCCGATCAATTTCCCCGATGTGTAATTCACAGTATCTCCAGCGATGGCAGCGACCGAAAGCAGAAGCCACAGAAAGCCCAGATTCAAATCTCCCATCGCTGCGAAGGTTCCTGCAGCGAAGAGTAGAGAATCCCCCGGGAGGAACGGCGTGACGACGAGGCCGGTCTCGCAGAAGACGATCACGAAGAGAATGCCGTAGATCCACGGACCATACGTCGTGATAGCGCTGAGTAGTTGTTGATCGATGGAGAGGAAGAAGGTGATGATCTGCATGGAAGAGGGAAGAATAACGACGTCTACTTAGACAACACCGTGAAAGAGCGGAGGAGTACATTTGTGGGGTAATCGTAGAAGGGATTGAGGTAAATCGGAGCAGATACATGTACGTAATCTTCTCTGCGATCGAAGTAGAGACTGATGAAATCCTCCCCGATGGATTGTAACGCTCGGTGCACGATTTGGACGGCCTCCGCACCATTGAGCGTGAGAGTATTACGGAATGATCTGCCTTCACCAGTGAGCTCCTCAGTAATCCTCTGCTCGACCGAGATAGCATTCTTCGGAACGATCTCGATCATCATGCCCGGTGGCATATCAGAGGCCTTGCCCATCATAACGCGCAAAACACCCTGCTCGGTCTCCGTAGACACGGACCACTCCTCAGGATAACGAAACGACAAGCCCGCACCAGAGGATCGGTACGTCTTCCAGCTTCCTGAAAGCGGGAGCTCAAGGGAACTGAGATTGAATGCAAGGGTATCCGGGATGATCCACACTCCTCTTCTCTCTCGCTGTTGTGTATTGGGGACATCGTAATAATAACATTGATACCCGGGATGGATACTCCCGTAATCGCCATCACAGCGAGTGCCGATGATGGCATCGGACAAAGTGGCTGGTGACAATGGAGGCACTACAGATGGCAAACGCATGAATGTGGCACCCAGTGCGAAACCGACAGCCACGAGGAGAATGGCGAAACCAATGAGAAGAACTTTCTTGAGCATGATTCGATACTATCATAATCCATCGGAATATCGTCATGAGTGTTGGGAAAGACTTCACTGAAACTCACCTCGAATCAGCTTCTCCTTCTTCACCATTGTCCATCCTTTGACCTGCATTGTGCGCAGCCTCGCTGATAATTTGTCCTCGAAGGATGCTAATACAGAGACGTGTGTCAGATTCGGTCCTCACACACAATAGATTGACGTACGCTTTTCCGTGCGGTATCATCGAACCATGAAAAGCTGCTCCATCACCGCGCTGCGATCGAACGCGTACATCATTGTCGGTGAAGTGGAGCAATCGGGTGAAGAGATGTTGCTTACATCGAAAGGAAGAGCCATCGCGAAAGTTGTGCCACTGGAAGATGAGGGAACGCTGAAGCCGTCTTTCGTCACCGAGGTGGAGAGACGATTGAAGAAAGAAAAATCATTGCCAGCTGAAGATATTCTTCAGAAGTTATGGTAAAAATGAAGCTGCGTCCTTCCGCGGAGAAAGACTTGCAACGACTGGATCGCATGCTCCGACGCAGATTGATTCTCGGCTGCCGAGAAATATTTGATGACTGGACGATAGGCAAGCGCCTCGGAAGCCCGCTGCACGGGCTCCGCTCACATCGCATCGATGAATACAGAATCATCTATCGGATTCATGCAAGCAGTGAGGTCGATATTATCGCTATCGGCCACAGGAATGACATTTACGAGCGGATGGAGAAACGGAAGAAGTCGAGACTGTAGTGGTGCCACGGGCCGGTTTTGAACCGGCGACCCCGGGCTTATGAGTCCCGTGCTCTACCAACTGAGCTACCGTGGCATGATTGTCTGAAGTATACCTTTGAATGAACAAAGTCCTCCCTGTCGAAATAGGACTGCGCTTCAGCCTACCAAAAGGAACAGAGAGGCGAAAGCGGAAGATCATAAATTCCAGAATGAAATCGAGGATCAAAGCGAAGAAATAGGGCATACTGTTGCCACATGACACACGTCCTGCTCTGTCTCCACGGCTGGGGTGGCTCCAAGGAATCCTTCGCAGATCTCCGTGCGGCGCTCGAGGGATCGGGAATCGAGATCCTCACTCCGGATCTACCGGGATTTGGCAGTGAGCCGGAACCTCCCAAACCCTGGTCGGTCGATGATTACGCCGACTGGGTGGAACAATGGATGACCAAGCAACAAGCCACTTTCCCCTTTCCCCTTTCCCCTTTCCACCTCTTAGGCCACTCCCACGGCGGAAGAATCGCCATTAAACTCGCAAATCGCCAATCGGCCAATCGCCAATCGCCAATCGCGCGCCTCTTCCTCTGCGCCTCCGCCGGCATCCCCCACCGTACGTTCAAAGTGCAATGGATGAACGTTCTCGCGAAGATCGGAAGAACACTCTTTGCATTGCCGCTCCTGAAAAAACTCGAACAGCCTCTGCGGAAGATCCTGTACAAAATTCTCGGGGTTCACGATTACGAACGCGCTTCTCCGATGATGAAAGCCACGATGCAGCGGGTGACATCCGAAGATCTCACTCCCCTGCTCTCCAACATCCGGATTCCCACCGATCTCTTCTGGGGAGAAAACGATACCCAGACGCCGATTTCGGACGGAAAACGGATGCACGACATGATCAGAGGAAGTATCCTCCATACCTTTGCCGGCACCCGCCACCGCGTCCACCGGGACCGTGCAATGGAGATCGCCTCGGTGATCCGGGAACGGATGGAAACCGACTAGAGACCGCGGTCGAAATTCACTGTCGAAGCCCGCGGGTCGAAGACCCGCTCTGAGAAAAATGCTCATCCTCCTCATCCTCCTCACCGCGCTCGCTTCACTTCCTCCGCTCCTCACGGCTGCGCACTTGTGGCAGATCAAGGAATGGAGATGGGACCGGCTCCGCGAGCATTTTCGCAGCGAAGGACTCCTGCGTCAGATCTTCGGCACGCTACGGCCACTCATGCTCGTCCTCACGCTTCCATTCCTTTGGCTCTCCTGGCTCTCACCGCAAACGTGGACAATCTCCTCACTCACGCTCCTCACGCTCCTCGGACTCGCGCAAATCATCCTGGACCGTCAGCCGATGCCGAAGTGGACGATGAAATCTCTCACTCTCACCGCAGGAGCAACCGCACTTTCCCTAGTCACCGCGCTCTTCCTGCTCTACGCAGAACACGGGTTTATTGCTCTTCCGTTCCACCCACTCCTGCAACCATTTTTCCTCGTCGTCGCCTGGATCATCTTCCGTCCGCTCGATCTCTTCCTCAAGCGCCGAGTCCTCCAGCGGGCACAGATCCTCCGTGAACAGCATCCAGATCTCATCGTGATCGGTATCACGGGAAGTGTGGGAAAGACCACCACCAAAGAACTCCTCATGCACATTCTCCAGTCCCGCGGCGCCGCATCCACTCCGGCCTACGTGAATACCGAAATGGGCGTAGCGCAATGGCTGACCACCACCCTCTCCAAGCCCGAAGTCTCGGGCATCCTCATCGTGGAAATGGGAGCGTACAAACAAGGGGAAATCGCCCTCCTCTGCAGAGTCACAAAACCAACCATCGGTGTGATCACCTTCATCGGCACACAACACATCGCCCTCTTCGGATCGCAGGAAAAATTGCTCACTACCAAGGCGGAGCTCTTCGACGCCCTTCCCGGAGACGGTATCGCCATTCTCAACAGTGACAGCCCGTTTGCGGATACACTGAAGGCAAAGGCACACTGCTCCCTCATGACGGTGAGCACCGGAGAGCGGGCGGATCTCTGTGCAATCGACATCGAGGAAATGCCGATGGGCATTCATTTCCGCGCCGGAGATGCTGTCTTCAATGTCCCGCTTCACGGCACGCACAATGTCTCCAATATTCTGCTCGCGGTCGCCGCCGCGGAGAGCCTCGGAATGAAACGGCGCGACATTGCCCGCATCCTCAGTGATTTCCAGCCTCCCAAACATACGTTCTCCGTGAGGGCAGAAAGCGGAATTACCCTCCTCGACGACACGCACAATGCCAGCGCAGCGAGCTTCAAGGCCGCCATCGGCTGGGCCAAGGGTCAGCCCATGGAAGAGAAGGTCCTCCTCACGAGCGGGCTCATCGAGCTCGGGGAATCCGAAGACCGCACGCACGCCGAACTGGGCATGGAAGCAGCAGGAATCTTCGACCGCGTCATCTTCACTCACCCGCGCCACTCTCGTTCCTTCGCACAGGGATTCGGCAAACCGGTGGAGATCGTCGACAGAGATGTGCAGCCGGTGCATCGCAATGCCCTCCTCGTCTGCATCGGGAGAGTGCCGGAGGAAACGGTGAAGCGATTGATGCTGGGAGGCGCGTGATAGAATCGGGAACGGAAAATCGAATATGCGATTGCCTTCCTGCCCCGCGTAGCCCCGCGGAACACAGTGGAGTGGGGCGAAGTGGGGTCTAACCTCATCCAAACCTTCCAAGCCTGACCTTCATGCGGGAAGCATCCCGCGCTCAAGATGAAAATAATCCACCACACCTTCGGCCCGCATATAACCACCGGGTACGTTGGCCGGTCGCTGAAACTTCTACTGCAACCTTGGAAGTGGAAACGGGGAACGGAGACAGAACTTCTTCGCAGTGAGCTCTCCGGTCATTTTGGGATGGATGTGATTTTCTTCTCCTGCGGACGTCAGGGATTACTTGCGCTCCTGAAAGCCTTCGAAGCAGAGAAAGGCTCGGAAATTATTATCCAGGCATACACCTGCGTCGTCGTGCCCAACGCCATAGAAGCTGCAGGTTTGGTTCCGGTCTACGCAGATGTGGACATCGAGACGCTCAATCTCGACTGCAGTGATGTAGAACGGAAGATTACCCACAAAACTAAAGCAATCCTCTGCCAGCATTCCTTTGGGATTCCTGCTGATACCCGCACACTCCGGGCCCTCTGCGACCGTTACAATCTCTTCCTCATCGAAGACTGCGCACACATCATTCCCGATGCTTCCGGACCGGAGGAAATCGGGAAAGACGGTGATTTCATTCTCCTGAGCTTCGGGCGCGATAAGGCGATATCAGGAATCGACGGCGGCGCCATGCTCTCGCGAGACTCGCGCATCACGCAGCAGCTCATCGCCCTGGAGGGATCGGCAACGGATATGAAGGGCCAACGCATCGCCCGCTTGCTTCTCTATCCGCTCCTGTACTGGATCTGCAGGCCTCTCTATGGCATGGGTATCGGCAAGGACCTCCTGTGGCTCGCGCGAAGAATCTCGCTCCTGGTCCCCATCCTCACCAGCGGCGAGAAGAACGGCATTATGTCCGCGAAACTCCAACGCATCCCCAATGCCTGTGCTGCTCTCGCACTCACAGAACTCCGTAATCTGAAGGCCATCAACGACCACCGTCGAGAACTGACAAACTTTTACTTTGAGGCGCTGCAGAAGAACTCAATTCCGGTCCCCAAAGGTATCACCCCCGATCTCCCCCTGCTGAAATTCCCGCTCTTCGTGAAGAATGCAAATGGCATCCGTGCCGCTCTCAAGCAAAAGAATATCCACCTAAACGATGGCTGGACGGGGTGCGTGGTGTGCCCGGCAGACAGCAATCTCTCTGCTGCAGGCTATGTTCCTGGATCGGATCCGCAGGCGGAAGCAGCATGTCAGATGATCCTTTCTCTTCCGACGCATCCAACGATGACACTCGATCAGGCTCAAATATTGACTGAAGCTCTTCTACTTCAACTTTCGAAGTAATTGTTACATTGCTACATTGTGAAATTGTTTGAAGCAAAGTGTAGCTCTGACCTCTAGCAAACAATGTAACAATATAACAATATAACAATATGTCTGTCGCTGAAGCACACGATTCGATCACTTGGAATTCCTTTCTGAAGGCACAACCTTTTCGTCCCTTCCTCCAAAGCTGGACCATGGGCGAAGTCTACCGCGACGTCGGTCAGGAACCGATCCGCTTGATCGTAGAGGAGAATGGAGAGATCCAGGCTATCTGCCAGGCGTTCGTTGTCCCTGCGAGACGCGGAAGGCATCTCTCAATTCCCTACGGCCCGGTCATCAATAGTAAGTATCAAGCAGTAAGCAGTAAGCAGGTCATAAATACTCTCATCGCAGAGTTGACGACTATCGCCAAACAGAACAAGTGTTCGTTCATTCGCCTCAGTCCTTTCTGGCCGCTACCCGCTACCCGCTACCCGCTACCCGATGCGATCCCCTCCCCCCTTCACCTCCTCGCCGAACACATCTGGTACTTACCTCTCGTTACTCCGAATCCATGGGAAGCAATTCAGCAAAAAACTAATAACCAACAATTAATATCCAATAACTTACCGACAGCCCTCACAGAAGAAACCCTCCTCATGGCCATGCGCAAAACTACGAGGAATCTGATACGACGGGCGGAGAAAGACGGCGTGGAGATCATCGCCTCACTCGATCCCGTAAAGGACGTGGAAACCTTCATCGCCCTCCATGACGAAACGCGCAAGAGGCACGGCTTCACGCCGTACACCAATGCCTTCTTCCGCGCTCAGGTGAAGCACTTCGCTCCCCGCAACGAATGTACGGTGTACTGCGCCCGCTACCAGGGAGAAACCATCGCCGCGTCCATCCACATGCACTGCTTCGGGGAAACGAGCTACCACCACGGGGCAAGCTCCGGAACGCACCAGAAAGTACCGGCAAGCTACCTCTTGCAGTGGACGGCAATCAAAGATGCTTTGAAACGTGGTGATCAGATTTATAACTTCTGGGGAATAGCGCCTACAATCGAACAGCGATCAACAAACAGCGATCAACAAGAATCTCCTTCACTCAAAGCTCAAAGCTCAAAGCTCAAAGCTCACCCTTTCGCAGGCGTCACGCTCTTCAAGACCGGCTTCGGCGGCAATCTCTTCCCACTCGTGCACTGCATGGATTTACCACTCAGTCCGTCGTACACTCTCACCAGGATGATCGAGCAATGGAGGAAATGGCGGAGAGGATTCTAATCGAATAGGCGAGTAAGCGAGGAACTAGTAACTAATAACTAACAAACTAAATAACTTTCCCTTCCTCCAACAATGCCTCCTACTCCCACACCCCCGTCACCGTCCCACAACCCCCTCGAGCAAAAACTCGACAACATTCTCACCGTTATTGAGAAAATGAACCGTCGTGATAAGTGGCGGACCATTGGCGGTTTTTTCCGTTCCATTATCGCCATCGTGCCGGTTCTCGTCTTCCTCTGGGCAACGTGGTACACACTTCAGAATGGAGATCAGCTCCTCCAGAAGATCACCTCCATGGCTGCGGAACAGGCGGGACGCGTAGCACAACAGAACACCAACAGCCTGCTTAATCTCATCCAAAAGAAGCCAGCTGCGACTCAGGGCTCGAATGCACCGACACCCTGATCTACTGGATCTTCGGACTATTTTGTGAATATCAGCAGCTCAAAGCTCAAAGCTCAAAGCTCAAAGCTCAAAGCTCAAAGCTCAAAGCTCA
>JBAWYM010000049.1:0-12437 GCA_037143575.1 Candidatus Peregrinibacteria bacterium
CTATGAGCCAGAGCCGAACCTCAAATCAGGCAGGAATTTCTTTGGACGGTAGTGAATTTTTCAGAGGTTTCTAAAGATTGCTCTATTCACCCAACCAGCGAAAAAGCTACCATGCAACCATGGATCTCCCCGCTCACATCGTCCTCGCTACCGATCACGCCGGTTACCCGCTCAAGGAAGTCATCAAGGCTCACCTGATTGCGCAAGGTATCGATGTCGTGGATGTCGGGACGTTTTCCGAGGAATCCGTCGACTATCCTGCAATCATCCGCAAAGGCTGTGCGGTCATCCTAGAGCAGCACTGCCCGGGCATCATCTTCGGCGGGAGCGGCAACGGCGAAGCGATGGCGGCGAATAAGGTCCGGGGCATTCGCGCTGCTGTAGGCTATTCAACGGAAATTGCACGGCTTGCCCGAGCCCACAACGATGCCAATGTCCTGAGCTTCGGCGGACGCTTCATCACGCCGGAGGATGCGAAGGCGATGGTGGATATATTCTTGACCACGCCTTTTGAAGGTGGACGGCATGAGAGGAGGGTGAAGGATTTGGAGTAAGAAAAAGTTAGGGAGCCTCTAAAAAATGTCATGGTGAGTTCGTCGAACCATAACATTTTGAAGAGAGTCGTAAATTTGTCGCAGTTCGATGCTTCGGCTCAACTCACTGTGACAAATATTCTTACGCTGGTACCATTAACCTGTGCCCACCACCCCCATCCTCATCACCCCCTCGATCCTCTCCGCGGACTTCGGTCATTTGCAGGAGGACATCAACTCCATCGAGCCGTACGCCGACTGGATCCAGCTGGACGTGATGGACGGGCACTTCGTGCCCAATCTCAGCTTCGGCGCACCGGTGGCCAAGTGTATCAAGACCAAGCTCCCGATGGATACACACCTCATGGTCAGTAATCCTCAGGATCGCATCGCGGAATTCCTCGCAATTGGTGTAAAACATATTACCTTCCACGCAGAAGCGGTGAAGGGTACGGATGCACGGAGGGCTCTGATCCAAGCCATCCGCAAGGGTGGTGCTACAGCCGGAATCGCGATCAACCCCGTAACCCCTTTAAGCGAAGTGGAAGACGTGCTCGAGGACATTGATCTCCTCCTCGTCATGTCGGTGAACCCGGGATTCTCGGGCCAAGGATTCATCACAGATGTTCTGGGAAAGGTTACCGAAGCCCGCAGGAAGCATCCCGCGCTGATGATCCAGATGGATGGAGGTATTGACGATAAGACCGCTCCCCTCTGCCGCGCGGCCGGTGCCAATAATCTGGTGACCGCAAGCTACCTTTTCACATCCAGCGATCGAGCCGCGGCCATCGCTTCCCTGCGCGGAGTATGAGGACATTTACCATCCGTCATCTCCTGCTGATCGGTACGCTCGCACTCTCGGGATGTGCATTGTCCTCGACCGTCACGGATCACCCGACCACTCCACTCCATCTCATTGCTCCAGACGGCAATGTGATCACCGTGAACGCTGAGCTGGCATTGACATCCGCGGAAATGGAACGTGGTCTTATGAATCGTCCTTCCTTGAAGGCGGATGAAGGCATGCTCTTCGTTTTCGCCCAGACGACACCACTCTCCTTTTGGATGAAGAACACACTGATCCCACTCGATATCTTGTTCTTCGATGACTACGGAAAGATTGTCTCGTACACGACGATGCAGCCTTGTCCTCCAGAGAAAACGGAGACTTGCCCAATCTACGCATCACGGGGACCGGCGAGATACGCGCTGGAGGTGCCGGCGGGATGGGTACGCAATAGAAGCGTGACCACTACTCCTCTCCGCCCGCAGGGGGGAGAACGAAGATCTGTCCCGAGTGAACAAAGCGAGACAAAAGATGAAGGAGAAATACCCGAAGGAGTGCAAATGAAATTATTGGAAGATGAAATCACCGTATTTCCCTACCAGTTAGAATTACCGATTGCTCAATAATCCCAAGGCAGGATTCACTGATACCAAGTTGCAATGGAAAAGCTACTAATCCGGTGCTAGAAAAGCGACATCCTCTCGTACCGCGCCTGCCCTTCCGTAGCTCCGTAGCGAAGGAGGGAAGCGTTTACCAAGGCCAAGAAAGCGTAGCCGACGCCTCAGATTCATGAGTAGTGTTTCAAGCGCGAAGTGGTATGAAAGCATCCAAAGTGGAAAATGGACATGAGCATGTGGTGCAATAGCAGCAGGATGCGATGATGCATATTCCTGATACGCTGTTCTTCCGATATTTCTGATACTCTCCGTCCATGGATTTCCCCGTCACGCTCCCGCCACAAACCCTCGCCACCGCCGCAGAGCTCCGGATCCTGCCGGAGGACATCGACGAATTCTTCGCGCGGGGCAGCGGACCCGGCGGGCAGAAGATCAACAAGACGGAGAGCTGCGTAGAGCTCACGCACCGACCTACGAGAATACTGATCCGCATACAGCGCTTCCGTGGACAGCATGCCAATCGCATCGCCGCCTACAAGCTCCTGATCGAACGATTGGAGGAACGGATGAAAGGAGCACAATCCAAGAGGCAGAAGGAGATGCACAAAGTCCGCAAGCAGAAGCACCGCCGTTCGCGCAGGGCCAAGGAGCGGATGCTGGAGGGCAAGCATCACCGGAGTGCCATCAAAGGACAGCGGCAAGGGATATCTCCGATAGAACCATGAGCAACAAAACCAATAACGAACAACTATGAACCAAAAACTGTTCCGCTTTTCCTTGTCCGCATAGAGCATTCAAGGGATCATGACGCCATGCAAACTCCCCAAGAAACCGTCGTCCTCGATCGCAAAGTAATCTGGGCACTCATGCTCTACATCACGGCACTCACGGCATCCAATACGCTCGGCATCAAGCTCATGCCCTTCCTCTTCGGCACGCATCTCTCTGCCGCCATCTTCGTCTTCCCCGTGGTATTCATCATGACGGATGTGATCGGGGAAGTGTACGGCAAAGCCACAGCGCGGATGTTCGTCGCAACGGGATTCGGGAGCCTCATCTTCTTCCTCGCGGCCAACGTCCTCTCCAACATCATGCCAGTCTCCCCGGACTTCACGATGGCAGCGGCATACAGCCAGATCTTCGGCTTGTCTGTGCGGTTCACCATCGCCTCGCTCGCCGCCTACATCATCGGTGAGTACCAGGATGTGTTCTCATTCTTCTTCCTCAAGGCACGCTTCGGTAGCCGCTACTTCTGGCTGCGGTCCAATCTCTCCAATCTCTGGGGTCAGCTCATCGACACGGCAGTCTGGTCGACGATCGCCTTCGCAGGGGTGTATCCGGTGCGCACGATCGTGATGATCGGCATTCCCTGGTGGCTCTTCAAATTCGGCATGGGCGTGGCGTATACGCCTCTGAGCTATTTGGGAATCTGGTTGTTGAGAAGGAAATAAGGAAGAGAGGAAGTATCTCGAACTTTTCCCATTATGCAGAGCAGGCATACCTGCCTGCGGGTAGCACCAGGACAGTGTTCATGAGAGGGCTCATGGTACTAAGCCGCAGGGAAGTATCCCTGCTCTCCAATGGTGGAGACGAAGTATCCGGCATCCATTACTAAACCATCCACGAAAATACAGCTCTAATGCAAAACGAGCGAGAACCCTACCCACCCGCTCAGACGCTGAGTCCCGCCTGCATCCTCTTGGCGAGCGTGCGCAGGAACGATGCCGCCACCTTGATCGTCTTATACTTTCCGGTCGCAGGATCGAACACACGCTTCTTCTGGATATTGGCGCGGTAGGTGCGACGGGTGTGCCGCATGGAGTGGCTTCGGGTGTTCCCGAAGACTGTTTTCTTGCCGGTTTTGACGCATTGGCGTGCCATAAGCGGAGGAAGAGTACCGATGGGGAGAGAAGGGGTCAATGAAATAGTCGCGAAGAATATCGGAGTACATTTGCGATTTATTGATGGTTCGTCACGGCTCACCACAAGTTTGCAAATGGCGATTGCCTGCAATAAATCGCAAATCGCAAATTTTTAAATCGCAAATTCCCATGAAACTCCCATACTTCGATATGATAGAATTCCCATGACATCTCTCTCCATAGACGTCCTCATCCCCACCTACAATCCGGGTCCCGAGCACCTGCGGGTCGCCCTCGATGCGCTGAAGAACCAAACCTACCAAAATTGGAAGGCATTCATTCACGATGAGTCGACAGAAGGAGATGTGCAGAAAATCGTGGAGCCCTATCTTGCCGATCCCCGATTCAGGTTCAAAAAAAGTGATAGACGCCTCGGCATCGGCGGCAATTGGAACGCTTGTTTGAAAGCGACATCTGCTCCGGTCGTCGCCTACCTTTTTCATGATGATGAGTGGGGACCGAAGTATTTGGAGCGGGCTATGCATGTACTCGAAGCACATGCGACAGTCGGGCTCGTTTCGATGAATCACACCTACCGCATCGAAGGGGCTATGGTTACCGCGAACGAATATACGGAGCTGCAGGAGTGGAAGCGCAAAAATCTCCAGCCAGGAATCCATGCCGGAAAGGAATATTTATGGGAGTGGGTGAAGACCGGGCTCAAGCCGAATATCATCGGCGAGCCGAGCTTCTGCGTGCTGCGACGAAGTGTGATGGATCAGATCGGAATCTGGAATGAAACGATGCCGCAATCGCTCGATGCTGAGTACTGGGTGCGCATCCTAGAAGTCGCCGACTGGTTTTATCAGCCAGAGGACTCCGGCTTTTTCCGCGTCCACGAAGAAGGGACGACCGCAGTGAACCGCAGAGCCGGCAAAGGCCTCTACGACCGCTTCCAGATCCTCCAGAGCCTCATCGACCGATTATCTTCAGGACCAGAAAGGACCATCGCCAAGCGTGCACAAATCCGGCAATTCCAGGACATGGTGAAGCGCTACTTCCAAAAGCGTGACCGTGGCGACAGCGTGACCTTCAGCGGGTCGGGAATCGTGAAGAAGTTTGCGCTGCGGCATCCTTTTGTGACGGGGTGGGCGGTGATGAAAAGATGAAAATTCCTCCGACGAACAGCACAGCCGCATTTTTTGATCGTTCAATTTTTTGGGCGCAGGAGAAGGCACCGACAACCCATCAGTGCAACCCTGACAATTTCTTCCGATGTTGCGTATGTATGTGGGATTGCTGTATTCTTTGTTCCATGAAGCACATACCTTTCCTCCGATTGATCAGAACCCCATTCCTTCAAGGGTTTCTTTTCCTCGTCCTTCTTGTCTCTGCCACACCGCACTCTCTCGCCGCCACCAAGTATTGGATAGGAACCGAGGGAGGATCATTCGCCACTGCCGCCAACTGGAGCATCTACAGCGGCAGCGGCTCCACGACCGCCGTCCCCATCTCCGGAGACGTCATGGTCTTCGATAGCGGCGGCAACACCAATGCCACGATCACCGCATCCATGACCGGCTCGAGCATCGAGATCCGTGCCGGCTACACAAAGAACATCACCCTCGCTTCCAGTGTGACGCTCGCTCTGAATACTCTCACCATCGGATCATCCAGTGCCAAAGTCATCCTAGGAACGAACGGCAAACTTACGCTCAATGGCAATGGGACGCCACTCACGGGATCGGGCACACTGGATACTTCCACAAATACTCCGAATACCGTGGAGTACATGGGACAGGGAACGACGAATATCACCGCAGCGGGACCGGTCGCATCCGGTTACAGCAACCTCACAGTGGATCCGGCGGGGTTCAGCCGCAGAGATTCATTGACGATGAGCAGTGGAGATAAAATCCGCGGGTCACTTTCGGAATCTGTGGATGGATTCGGCTATTTCACGACATGGAATGGTTACATTATAAAAGTTCGCCTCTCGGATTTCACGGCAGTAGCCGCAATATCTACCGGTCTCTTGTGGATCGATAAACAGGTAATCCTCGTGAATGGCTATCTCTACCTTGTCTCTATGGATTCGCCTGCACAGATGGCAAAAGTGCGTCTTTCAGACTTTACAGTGATCGGCAGTCCTCTCACATTCACGGGATACAGCGAAGGATATGGTTTACTCGCGGATCCAACAGGGACCTATGCTCTGGTTTCGTTCAACTACTTGAACCCTGCAGTAATCTTCCGTGTACGCCTTTCTGATCTAACCGTTGTCGATTCGATAACGCTGCCGGCAGGGGAGAGCAATGTGCAGGAGGCTGTAAGTGATGGCACGTACGCCTACTACGGAACATGGACGACTCCGGGCAAAATAGTCAAAATACGTTTTTCAGATTTTACTCGAGTCGGTTCTCTTACCCTACAGACAGGTGAAAATAATCTCGGCTACTACGTCGACGCCATCGCTGATACCACGAATGGTTTTCTCTACTTCTCCACCAAGTTCACAAGTGCTGAGAAAATCGTAAAAATCAGAATTTCTGATTTCTCAGAAGTAGCTACATTGACGCTGGGTGCAGCAGATGGTTGGTCCTCGGCAATATCCATAGATACGGAGAGTGGCTTTATGTATGTGGCAACGGATAGAAATCCTATGACTGTTATCAAAATTCGGCTTTCAGACTTCAGCCGCGTTACAACACTGACGATGGATTCCGAAGATAATTCCCGTCACGATTCTCCCATTGCACATCTCATTCACAACGGTTACCTGTATCTGAGCTGTTCACAAAATTCCCCCGGCAAAATCATCCGCATCTCCCTTGGCTCCGCCACCCCCACCCTCGCCACCGCCGCCTCCCAAACCCTCACCATCAATGGCAACCTGACCATCGGTGACGGAACGAATGCCACAACGATCGCAGGTTCAACCTATAACCCGATCACCACTGTCGGGGGTCATACCACCATCAATGCCAATGCCTCTTTCACCGCACCATCAGTAATGCATGTTGCGGGTAATTGGACCAACCGCGGCACCTTCACCCCCAATGGAGGCACCGTCACTCTGAATGGCACCAACCAGACACTCACCGGCTCTACCATCTTCGCCAATCTCACCAAGACTGTGAGCAGTGCGGATACGCTGACATTTGCAGCCACAACGCTCCAACGCATCACCGGCGCTCTCACGCTCCGAGGAATAGCGGGCGCCCTCCTCAGCATCCGCTCCTCCCTCTCCGGCACTCAATGGCAGATCGATCCCCAAGGAACGCGGGATATCCAATATGCCGATGTGCAGGACTCGAACAATACCAATGCAACAGCGATCAGTGCAGGTGTTGGAACACAGGATGCGGGGAATACTGTGGGATGGATCTTCCCGACAACACTGGCTCTCGGCTCTTCTGCGAATCCCTCATTCACCAATTCCTCCCTCACACTCACGGTAACCATTGCCCCCATAGGATCCACCGGCACCATCACCTTTAGGGATGGCGGTGTCATCCTTGGGACCACCACTCTCAGCGCAGGCAACGCTTCCATCACCGTCTCTTCCCTCACTATTGGTGCTCACAGTATCACGGCCGATTACTCCGGAGATACCACGCATGCAGCATCCTCTGCATCAATCACGCAGACGATAAGCGATCCTCCTCCACCAACCGGTGGTGGCAGCAGCACACGGAGAGGTTCTCCTCCACTGTCTACGCCAATACTGCGCAGCGCAGCCCCGGAGGAGCCCACCGTTTCTCCTTCTCTATCAGTTACCCCATCGCCTTCCATCATCATCACTCCTCCCGCCAACTTTACTTCCCTCCCACCGCTTCTGCAGCATACCCGCGAGCGACTGGCGGAACGCATTGCTGAGCGCATCCAAAAGATGCCCTCGATCAAGGATATGCTCCTTCGTTCCCTCGAGCGCTTCGATGCACGACTCATGAGGAAAAGGTGAGCAGGGTATGGGAACGAGACGAGTGTGAGAGCAAACGAGTTCATGCATTGACCACGATGTATAAAGAGGGAAATGAGGGAACGCTCTGGTTTTCTCTGATTGAATGAAAGGTCGAATGTTCATGATGTTATGAGATTTTTATTACGCTACCATGGACACGATGAAGATCGTCCTCGCCACCCCCCTTCGCTCCTTCTCGCTACGTTCGTTGGAGCTACGGAGGGGCAGGCCAACACCATTCTCATTTAAAGCATGAAAATTATTCTCGCCACCGGCATCTACCCTCCCGATATCGGCGGCCCTGCGACCTATGTCCGCGCATTGGCAGAGGAGCTTCATCGACTGGGAAACGAGGTTACCGTGATTACCTACGGAAAAATTGATACCACGGAAATAACTGTCGATACTGATGGCGCATGGAAAGTGATCTCCGTCCCTTGGAAAGGAAAACCGATTATCCGGTGGTTCCTCTTCGCACAGGCGCTTAGAAAATATGACGCTGATGCGGATATTGTCGAGGCATTCTCGTCTGTAAGCGTCGGCGTTCCGATGATGCTCTCACGGCTAAAGCATCCGAAGAAGATCCTGCGCCTTGGCGGGGATTTCGGCTGGGAGCGCTACGCCGATCGCGGAGGAAATCTGGGGCTGAAGGATTGGTACGACACAAAGCCGTGGTCGCGGATGCTCATGCAGAGAATCCTCCGGGGGTTCGATCACATCATCTTCTCCACAAGCTTCCAGGGAGAGATCAGCGAGAATGCGTATCATTTGCCATCGCACTCTGTTATTGAAAATGCCCTGTACCACTCGCTACACTCGGATACAGGGCAATCCTTCCCGTCCGGAAATCCCATCCTGCACACGGCGCACCGGCCGCTTCGCCTCCTCTTCCTTGGGCGCTTCGTCGGATTCAAGAATCTCCCCTCGCTCGTTGCGGCAATGCCGCACCTGCCGGGGTCGACACTGACGTTTGTCGGGGAGGGGCCAATGGCTCCGAAGCTCCGAGCGCAGGTCGAAGACCTGCACTTGGAGGAACGGGTAAGATTCCTCCCACCTGCATCCGGTGAAAAGAAGCAGAAAATTTTTGAAGATCACGACATCCTCGTCATTCCTTCCATTACTGAAATCAGCCCAAATGTGGCTCTGGAAGCGCGTTCCGAAGGTCTGCCTGTCTTACTCTCCGAAGAGACAGGGCTGAGCGAAAGTCTGCGCCATGGAATGGTGATCCGTCCGCTGCGATCGGGTAAGCAAATCGCCGATGCCATCCGGGATATTGAGAATGATTATGAGAATATCGCGCGAGAGGCGGCATCGCCCCCGCCGGCACGGACGTGGGGGAATGTGGCGGAGGAGCATGTGAAGTTGTTTGAAAGAATATCTTCTGTTTCGACTGCTGGTCAGAAGGCTCAGGGTAACACCGGATTCGATTCTCCGATTGCAGGTCGAAGACCTGCGCTGGTGAATGGGGAAAGATTGCTGATGATCTCCGGCGACCGTTCCATCCTCCAGGGAAAACAGAGCGCCTTCTACTACACGCTGCAGGAATTTTCAAAGCATTGGGAACGCATTGATGTGATCTGCCCAATACAACAATTAACTGATAACAATTCACATTTCACTTCTCCATTCGAAAATGTCTTCTTCCATTCTTCTCCCCATGGCCTCTGGTACCAACCATTCTGGATCAAGCGAAAAGGCACAGAGCTGATCAGCGCCTATCATCATGACGTCATGACCGTTCACGAATTCCCACCGTTCTACAACGGTCTCGGAGCGCGGTGGTTACACAAAATCACCGGAATACCGTATGCGCTGGAGATTCATCATATTGCCGGGTACCCGCAGGCGGCGACACTCACCGAATGGATCGGACGAATCCTTTCACAGTTCATTCTTCCCTGGGATGCCAGAAATTCTGCCGGCGT
This sequence comes from Candidatus Peregrinibacteria bacterium, assembly GCA_037143575.1. Classification (GTDB taxonomy): domain Bacteria; phylum Patescibacteriota; class Gracilibacteria; order Peribacterales; family Peribacteraceae; genus JBAWYM01. The sequence goes on from JBAWYM010000049.1 coordinate 9,689, forward strand.
GAGGGCGGTCAATCAGACGACGAAGGAACAGTTGAAACAATGGGGAATCCCGGACGAGAAAATCCACATTGTGCCGTCGTTTTATCTGGACCGTGTCCTATTGCAGAATCCTATCCGAACGGTAGCGATTGATGAGGGAAAATCGCAATTCGCCAATAATGAAATCGCCAATCAAGCCTACGATCTTTCATTCTGTGGTCGTCTGGTCCCCAACAAGAATCTTCCAGTGTTGCTCAAGGCGATTGCCAGCATTCCCAATATCAAACTTCTGATTATCGGCGACGGCCCCGAGCGCCCTCGTTGTGAAAAGCTTGCAAATGATTTGGGGATTTCCAACCGAGTCACTTTTGCAGGATGGCTTCCCTCTGCGGAAAATGTCATTGATGCTCTGCGCAGTTCCCGCATCTTCGTCATGAATTCCCTCAGCGAAGGTGGCCCGCGCGTCCTGCTGGAGGCGATGGCCATTGGACTTCCTGTCATCGCGACTCCGGTCGGCATCGTACCGGAGGTGATCCAAGAAGGAGTGAACGGGATGCTGACCGACGGGTCGGCGGAAGATTTGCGATATGCAATCTCTGTGCTGATCGGGGACGAGGCAATGCAGAAGCAGATCGGCAATGAGGCGCGGAAGGTGCTGGATCGGTTCGAGCGGGGGACCCTGGTGAAGGGGTATGCGGAGTTTTTAAAAGGGCTTATCTGATCATTTGAACAGCTCTAATTATGCTCTGATTGTGAAGACGCATGCCATCCTTCGACGCAGCTCAGGATGACATTTTCTTGGGCGCGGCTTAGGAGGACATTCTTATCACCTGAATCAGGCAATAATGTCATGGTGAGCCGCGTCGAACCATGACATTATTGCCGTAGAAATGAAGTTCCTCATCATCACTCAGAAGGCCGACCGCACCGATCCCATCTTGGGATTCTTCCACCGCTGGATAGAGGAATTCACGGCGCAGACGGAGCAGGTGATCGTCATCGCACAGCAGACCGGAGTATTCAATTTTCCGAAGAATGTCACGGTGCTCTCCCTCGGAAAAGAAGCGGGGAAATCCAAACTGGGACAAATCCTGCGCTTCTGGATCCTCATCTGGAAACATCGGAAGTCCTACGACCGCGTCCTCGTCCACATGACGCCGATCTGGGTGGTATTGGGGTGGAAAATCTGGTTCCTGCTGCGCAAGCCCGTCTACCTCTGGTACGAGATCCGGCGCGGCAGTCTCAAGCTTTCGTTCGCACTCTTCGTCGTTCGGAAAGTCTTCTCAGCGTCCAAGGAAGGCCTGCCCCAACCATCACGGAAACAGGTCGTCACCGGACATGGCATCGATACGGATTTCTTTTCCCCTTCAGAAAAAACCCGTGACCCTCATCGCATCATCGCCATCGGCCGCATCACCCGCTCCAAGCGGTACGACGTCATTCTCCGGACCTTCGCTGCACTTCCTTCACATTTTAAGCTGGAGATTGCCGGAGGGACGATTACTGCATCAGACATCACCGAACTGCAGAATCTCCAGACCTTGATACAGGAATTACATATCACCAATCGCGTCTCGATCCGATGGGTTTCCCCTGCACAAATGCCGGAGTTCCTCCAATCGGCCTCCCTCCTGCTCCACGCCTGTATCGGCGGATTGGATAAAGTGCTGCTGGAAGCGATGGCCTGCGGCGTACCGGTGGTGTCGTGCAGTGAAGCGGCGAAAGAAGAACTTCCAGAGCTCTGCGCCGCGACTCCGGAGACGATGATCGCAAAAGCCCAGAGTCTCCTCATGATGTCGGAGGAAAAGCGTGAGAAATTAGGCAAAGAATTACGACAAAACGTCATCGAGAAACACGGGCTTGTCCGGTTGATCGGGAGAATGGTTGAAGAAATGGAGAGCTGAGATTCTTAGCCTTTCACTCCTTCCGCGATCCACAGCATTTGTAAAACGAAACGATCCGGACGTTCTTCTTCAGCTTCCTTCTGCGCCTGTTGCCATTCGGCTTCCGTCACCAGCTTCTCTCTCAAGAGATCATCGACAACGGGGTAAATGAGTCCGATCCAGTTTTTCAAAAGTACTGTGCACTGCCCGGGTATAGCCCCTGTAGCCGTGATCACGTGTGGAGTGATATGAATGTCTTTGAGCCCAAGGGATTGGAAGAGCGGATAAAGCTGAAGAGCAATATCCAAACTTCCTCGACCATTCCCATAAGCGTAAATATTGCGCGCTCGAAAACACTTCAGGAGATTCTCCGTCCCCGGTGTTGCGAAGTATCCCTGGTCATGCGGCTCGGTAACGATGATGCGGCCTCCATTTTTCGTCACACGCATCATCTCGGCAACAATCGATGCGGGATCGGGAACATGAATGAGCAAAAGCCGTGCGTACGAAACGTCGAAAGAAGAAGCAGGAAGTTCAGTGTTTCGGGCATCTCCCACTCGCAAATCGACATTCAGTAATTTCAAATTCTTCGCGCGTTCCTTTCCGACGGCGATCTGTTCCGGCTGAATATCCACACCGACAAAGGAGCCTCCGGAGAGCGATTGTGGAATCCACGCATTCGCCAACGGGCCACATCCAAATTCACATACCCTGTCCGTCGGTTTGAAGGTGATGCGTTTGGTATCTCCGTACAAATCCACCTGCCCGGTAAGCCTATCCTGTTCCTGAGGCGCCGATCCAAGATGATACGGAGAAGTCATTTGTGCGGGAATTATGGCTCTTCTGGAAATCGAGTGGGTAGCAATTTGAACTTCTTCGCAACCTGA
>JBAWYM010000050.1:0-11697 GCA_037143575.1 Candidatus Peregrinibacteria bacterium
TATCTACGGATTGAGAAAAGAAAATCACTTTTCCCATCCAATAATCATATGATCCATGGTTGGTTTTCCTTTGTGCTCAAATCATTTTAACTAATGGCCAATTCTCCCATGTCGTTCTATACTTTCCGCACTTCCCCCATTCCTTATGGACGAAACCATCACTCTCTCTTCGCTCTCTCCCAATCTGTGGTTCATCGGTACCATCGTCGTGATCTTCATCCTCTCCTGCATCCGTCAGGTGAATCAGTATGAGCGCGGCATTCTCTTCACGATGGGGAAGTATTCCCGCATGTGGGCTCCGGGCTGGCATCTCCTTATTCCGGTCTTCCAGAAGCTCACCAAAGTCGACGTGCGCATCAAGGCGGTGGACGTGCCGGATCAGGAAGCCATCACCAAGGACAATATTCCGATCCGCATCAATGCCGTGATCTACTTCAAGGTCAACGATGCCGCCAAGGCCGTGATCGAAGTCGAAGATTTCTTCAATGCTGTTCACCAGCTGGCATCCACCACGATGCGCAATGCTGTGGGAGAAGTTGATCTCAATCAGCTTCTGGCCAATAAGCAACAGGTGAGTGAGAACATCAAGAAAGCGGTGGATACGGTCTCGGAGACGTGGGGCGTGGATGTGCAGTCCATGGAGCTCAAGGACATCGTCCTGCCCGATTCCCTCAAGCGGACCATTGCGAAGGTCGCCGAAGCTCAGCGCGAGAAGCAGGCGGTGATCATCAGTTCGGAAGGGGAGCTGGCTGCAGCGAGTAACGTCGCCAAAGCTGCCGAAACCCTCGCTGCCTCACCGGGAGCGCTGCATCTGCGTACTCTCCAGAGCATCAATGACATCAGCTCCGACCAGTCCAATACAACGGTCTGGATGGTGCCGGTGGAAGTGCTGCGGGCGCTGGAGGGGTTGGCGAAGAAGTGAGGAAAAGCCTCTCTTCTGTTGAGTCGTTTAGTGCCGAGGATCAACATCGTACGTTCCTTGTACGAAGAGTCTTCCGATTGCATCCGTCTCTTGGCCAGTATCATTCCAGAAGAGAATAATCATAGAATCCCCCTGTCGTTCAACGGTAGCCCTCGTTGCTGCTTTGGGAACCGAATGATGCTCAGGAGTCACCCCACTATCGGGACTGAAATCACGAGTCAGGATTCCATTCTCAGTGAAGCGGATGCCACGCACATGACATTCCATGAGATTTGTTCCCTCGAAGTGCACCGGGACACCTGCTGCTTTCACTGTATGGTAAGGAAGAACGATGTGCAGTTTCTCGCTAATCAATCTCGCAACACTATGTGTTGTTCCTTCGACCGTTCCAAAAAGTAGGAAACCTGCCAATGCACATCTTTTCATGAATCTACTCTTTTCTATTTGACGACGTGGTAATGACATATTTTTGTTCTGCTCAGTGGATTCTTTCCGTGAGAGTGAGATGCATTTCGCCACTACCTCGCGCTTCTTCCCCTCTCCCTCTTGTGATTCGACGATTTTCATTACTGCCAGTTTTCCGGAAGACGTATATCCGAAGGCAAACCATTGTTCCATTCGGTTATGTGTTTTCGAGAAAACATTCGCGAGAATAGGTGGATCAATATTTTCAGAAACGAAGGCTCTTTGATTGGCAATCTTATTTTTGGCTTCGGCGATTTCCTCCTCCGTCGGTGTTGTTGATTGATACTTTTCTTGAGATTCACTCATATAGTTATTATAAGAATATTAATCATAATGTCAAATATCGCCGGAATTCTCAGTAGAAAGGTCATCCTTGTCAGTTTCCTCCATCAAAAATCCCTGCGACTGGTGCCCCCAGAGATCGGCGTAGATGCCGCCGTGCTTGAGGAGCTCGTCATGGGTGCCTTCCTCGGAGATTTTGCCGTCGCTCAGCACTACGATGCGGTCCATCTGGCGGATGGTACTGATGCGGTGCGCGATGGCGAGAGTGGTGCGGCCGTGCATGAGCTCTGCGAGCTGCTCTTGGATGTATTGCTCGCTCACGGAATCCAGCGAGCTTGTGGCTTCGTCCAGGAGGAGGATGGGGGCGTTCTTCAGAATGGCCCGGGCGATGGCGATGCGCTGGCGCTCGCCGCCGCTGAGCTTGATGCCGCGCTCTCCGACGAAGGTGTCGTAGCCCTGATGGAGTGTCTCGATGAAGTCGTGGGCGTGGGCACGCTTGGCTGCTTTGATGATTTCTTCTCTGGTGGCTTCTGGCGCAGCGTATGCGATATTCTCGTACAGTGAACGGTGGAAGAGGATGGGGTCCTGCGGGACGTAGCTAATGCTCTTCCTGAGGTCATTTTGGGTTATGTTGCGCAGATCCTGACCATCGATTTCGATTCCGCCACCGGTGACATCGGCGAAGCGGAGGAGGAGCTTCATGATCGTAGATTTACCGGCGCCCGAGTGCCCGACGATGCCCACTCGCTGCCCGGCGGGAATCGTGAGCGAGAAATCCGTGAAGACCTCTTTGCCTTTGCGGTACTGGAAGGCGACATTGCGGAAGGCCACGGTGCCCTTATGAATTTTGCACGGTTCCGGAAGGGATGGATCGCTCACCTCCAGCGGTTTCTCCAGGATTGTCACCATTTCTTCGCCATCCGAAAGGGCGATGAAGGTGTCGCTCATGGCGCGGCCGATGCCCCACACTCTGCTCATAATTTCTGCGAAGTAGACCTGCACGAGGACGACGGTTCCTGCAGTGACACTTCCGCCAATCCAGAGCTTGAGTGCAATGTACATGCCCGCGATTTCCAGCACGGCCATCGCAAGCCCTTGGATGAAGAAGAAGGCATTGCCGACGTACCAGCTCTTGGACCTCGCCTTGTACTCCTTCTGCGTCGTCTGCCCGAAGCGTGCCATTTCCCGTTTCTCGGAGGTGAAGACCTTCAGGTTTACGACATTGGTGATGATGTCGGAGAGCTCTCCGGTCACGAGGGAATCGGCCTCCGATGAGAGGAAATCGTAGCGGAGCCGGAAGCGGACGAAGAAGAAGGTCGCCGTGATGAAGACCACGCACCACAGCCCGAAGAAGATCGCGAGCGAGGGCATGAGCATAATCAGGACGACGAAGACACCGACGAGCTGGATACCGGTTTCCCAGAATTGGAACACGAGCTGGTCGTAGAGCTTCTCGAAGGACCGGACGAAGCGTCGCACTTTGGCGACGAGGCTTCCTGCGAAGTTCCCCGCGAAGAAGTGGTACGAGTGGCGCTGCAGTTTGTCGGTCGCCATATCCGTGAGATCGCGCATGATGACGGCCTGCGAGTACACGATGAAGAAATCCGCAATCCGAAAGAGGGCGTTGTACGCGAGGAGGATCAGGGTCATTCGTAGCAGAATGCTCGCGAGGGCCGGCCAGAGTGCGGGCGCCGCCGGAGAGGAGGCGAGAATGTCGAAGATGTCGCGGTACGAGAACTTCAGGATAATCTCCCGCAGAAAGTTTCCAATCCCGTAGAAGAGGAATGTTGCCAGGATGGCGTAGCGGTACCGCTTGGCAGATCGTGCGTAGGTCGCGATGATCGTGCGCAGGGGGACGCGGCCGGAGTAGGGCTTGCGGGGCTCGGACATGAGCTGTCATTTTAGGCCTTTACGAAGCGGTTGTCACTGACTATGCCGAGAATTTCCAAACGTAGGACAGGAATATTCCTGTCCTACGTTTGGAAATTCTCTATGCCTGCCGTACCTGCCCATCCCCCCGAACCACCCATTTATAGCTCGTGAGCTCCGGCAGAGCCATCGGGCCGCGGGCGTGGAGTTTCTGTGTGGAAGTCCCGATCTCCGCACCCATACCGAACTGCGCGCCGTCGGTGAAGGCGGTGGAGGTGTTGGCGTAGACCGCTGCGGCGTCGACTTCATTGAGGAATCGTTCGATGGTCGCTTTATCCTCGGCAATGATTGCTTCACTGTGCTTCGAGCTGAATTTCCTGATATGTGCGAGTGCTTCATCCAAACTCTTCACGGTCTTGATCGACATTCTGTATGAGAGAAATTCTGTGCCGAAGTGTTCCGGCTTGGCATGCTTCAGGAGTTCTTTCTCGTATGAGCAAGCGAGCACTTTGAACGATGGAGCGTCGGCAAAAATTTCAACGTCTTTCTGCATGAGCGGTGCGACGATCTGCTGGAGATTCTTCAGCTGCGATTCGTGGATGATGAGGCAATCCAACGCATTGCACACACTCACGCGGCGGGTCTTGGCGTTGAAAACGATATCCGATGCCTTCTGTACATCAGCACTCTTGTCGATGTAGGTGTGGACGATGCCGGCGCCCGTTTCGATTACCGGAATGCGGGAGGTCTCGCGGACGAAGTCGATGAGCTTCTGGCTGCCTCGCGGAATCACCACATCGATGAAGTTCGTTGCCGTGAGCATCTCCGCGACAGCTTTACGGTCAGGCGGGAGCAGGAGGATCACCTGCGGATCCACTCCATGTTTCTTCAGCACTTCCTGGATCAGCTTCACGAGGGCGGCGTTGGAATCGCGGGCATCGCTTCCGCCTTTGAATACACACGCATTGCCGGCCTTGAAGCAGAGGGAGAACGCATCCACCGTTACATTGGGCCGCGCTTCGTAGATGATCCCGATGACGCCGAGGGGCACGGATATTTTCTGTAGATGAAGGCCATTGGGTCGAGTTCGTTCTTCGAGGGTTCTCCCGAGTGGGGAGGGAAGTGCGACGACGGTTTCCAGATCAGCGGCGATGCCTTTCAGCCGACTGGGACTGAGGAGCAGCCGGTCGAAGCGCGGGTCGGATTCGTTCATACGCTTGAGGTCGCGGGCGTTGGCTTTCAGAATCGTGTCTTGTTTGTTGATGAGCGCTTTTGCGATGTCGCTGAGGACAGCATTAACGGTTTTTTCCGACAGAAGCGCGAGGGAGTAGCTCGCGTTCTTTGTTTTGGCCAGGGAGGTGAGGAGGGGAGTCATAGTTTTGTCCGGAAAACAAATATTAAGAAGAGAGTGTCATGGTGAGCCAGTCGAACCATGACTTTCCACCACAGCCGCAAATTAGTCGCAGTTCGACGCGGCTCACTGTGACAAATTTGCTGGGTTTCAAAAGTGCCAGTGCTGTTCGTTTGTTCGTCATTTGTTCAACTCCCGGGAACGCGTAATCGCCGCATCGACGGCATCAGAGACGATCAGTTCGAGATCCGCATCCTGAAACGACTGGAGAGCTGCCGCGGTGGTGCCGCCTTTCGACGTCACCGCTGCCCGCCACTCCGCTGGACTCTTTGCGCTCTGCTTGAGGAGTTCAGAGCTTCCGATGAGCGTTTGTGAGACGAGGAGGGAGGCTTGTTCTTTGGTGAATCCTTCCGTTTCCGCTTTCGCTGCGAGGAGTTCGCTCAGGAGGAAAAAGTATGCGGGTCCGCTGCCGCTCAGTGCTGTGAGCGCGTCCATCATCGATTCATCGGTGAGTTCGATTTCTTTCCCCACTGAGGAGAAGAGTTTTGCGACGAAAATTCTCTGATCCTTCGTGACTTCTTCAGAAGCAATCCAGCCCGTGAGTCCCAGTCCGACTTTGGCGGGGAGATTGGGCATGGCGCGGACAATTGCTTTCGTGCCAGTCCATCCCTGGAGCTTCTCGATGCTGATCCCTGCCATGATGGAGATGATGAGCTTTCCCTGAAGAACTTTGGAAAGGGGAGTGAGGAGTTCCTGTGCGGATTGGGGTTTGACTGCGAGAAGGACAATGTTCGCTTCTCTGAGAGCTTCTTTGGGATCGGAAAAGTATGTCGGGAGCTTGTGATTGCTGACCGCATTGTCACAGTGAGCCGAGCCTGTGCTGAGCCGGGACGAAGCATCGAACTGCGACAATGCGGCGCATGCCATGGTTCGACGCGGCTCACCATGACATGCTTGTTGTAATGCTTGATCGAGTGCGGTCATTTTATCTTCGTGCTTGTCGCAGATTCGCAGATCGATTTCCGGAAAGCTTGAGATCAATCCGTGGGCAAATGCCGAACCCATGTTTCCGGCTCCGATGATGACGATAGTGTTCTTCATATGGCGATGGAGAGGTAATCGTAGTGGATGAGCGCTTTCTGGCCTTTGCGACCGATCATGGGTTTGGCAATCACCGAGGAGTATTGGGCGATACCAAAGCCGATGGATGAGCCGTCTTCGCAGCAGATGCGGAGGATATCCCCTTTAGCGAATTCCCCATCGATCTTCACGATTCCTACGGGCAGGAGACTTGCCGCTTTCTCGGGGGAGAGGAGAACTTCCTTGGCGCATTGGTTAATCGTGACGATCCCTTTTTCCTTCCCTTCTCCTTCCGCAACCCAGCGCTTCACGCTCGAGGTTTCTTTACGTGCAGGAAAGACCGTTCCGATCTCCTCTCCCTTCAGGATTCGCGGGAGGATTTCCGCCTCCGTTCCCATGGCGATGTGCGTCGTGATGCCGAGCTTCGCGAGCTTCTCCGCCGATGCGCATTTGGTGTGCATCCCTCCGCGGCCGAAGGAGGATTTCTCGGGTCGGAGATACTTTTTCCAGTCACTTTCACTGGTGATAGTCCGCAGTACCGTCGTCGCGGGATCCTCTGGATCTCCTGTGAGGATGCCAGCGACACTCGTGAGGAGGATCAGGGCATCGGCGTCCACCATCGAAGCGATGAGGCCGGCAAGTTCGTCATTGTCGGTGAACATTAGTTCCCCCACCGATACGACGTCATTCTCATTGACTATCGGGACGATGCCATCTTCGAGGAGTGCCTGGAAGCATCCGCGCATATTGAGATAGTGCTGGCGGTCGCGAAAGTCTTCCTTGGTGGCGAGAACCTGAGCGCAGAGGCATTGTTCTTTGGAAAAAAGTTCACTGTAGTCGTGCATGAGGTGGACCTGGCCAACGGCTGCGAGCACCTGCCGCGCCTCCACGCTCCCCGGCTTGCGCTCCGATTTCACCAGAGCGCGGCCGGCAGCCATGGCACCGGAAGACACCAGGATCACTTCCACTCCCTGCTTCTTAATCTCGGTGATTTGCGCAACGAGAGACGCGAGAATCTTCTGATTGAGAAGGCCTTGCTCAGTCGTCAGCACATTGGTACCGACCTTCACGACGATGCGACGGTAGGGGATCATAGTCGGAGTGTAGAGCATTGATGATTTTGAGCGAAGTGTTTGGGTTTCGAATAATCGAGTATGCGAATATGCGGGCAAGCATTCGACGAACCTGTTACATTTCTTCTCGTATTCCCGTATTCGCTTATTCCCTTACTCGAACGCTCCAAATGACCGAACTATTGCAATCGCTCAATAGGCTCTCTCGTCAGCCCTTTCTCTGGGTCCTTCTCCTGAGCCTGATTATTATTGCCGTCTTTTCTCCTTTCATATCCGCCCATTTTCTCATGCTCGATGACGGGCTCCTCGTTACAGAAAATCCTCTTGTTTTGCATACGTCGCCTTGGGCCGTATCGCAGGCTTTTCGCACGTTCGATCCGGAGCTCTACATACCCTTCACCATCCTCTCGTATCAGCTGGATGCGCTCGTCGGCGGGATCGATCCCTTTGTCTTCCATCTGCACAATGTGCTCCTGCACATCGCGAATGTTTGCCTCGTCTATTTCCTCCTGAAGGCGTTGAAGATTCGTCCGTGGATGGCATTGGCCGCGGCTGCCGTTTTCGCCGTGCATCCGATCCAGACCGAGGCAGTTCTATGGATTTCCGCACGCAAGGATCTCCAGTCAGCATTTTTCTTCCTGTCTTCTCTCCTTGCGTACCTCTTCTGGATGGATCACCGCGAGGAGTCTTTCTCTCTCGAATTCTACTGGTTGAGCCTGATGCTGTTTCTCTTCGGGCTCCTGTCCAAAGTGAGCATCGCACCGTTGCCCATGGTGCTTCTGATTCTGCACTTGGAGCGGAGGCAAGCTTTCCGGCAGTGGATAGCGCCGCTCGTACCGTTCACTCTGATGGCGTTGATCATGATCGGCGTTGGGATGATCGGGAAATCCATTCCCTTAAATCAATTGTATCCTTCGTCATTTTTCCTCCTCGCATCCAGAAGTTTCTGGTTCACAGTTCAGCATCTTCTTTTTCCCGTGCGCCTGAGTCCGTTCTATCCGCTTCTCAATGCATTCCGCTTTGTGACGTGGCCGTTCATTGCCTGCTCAATCCTGACGGTCATGACTTTGTCCCTTCTGACCATGCTCCATCGACGACAATCGCCGGCTGTTTTTCCTCTTCTCGGTTTTCTGATCATGCTCGTTCCTGGGTTCTTCACCTTTTGGAAGAGCGGGATCATCTACCTGACGTCCGATCGCTATGCGTACATTCCACTCTTCTTCGCCTTGCTCTTCATCGTTCGGCTTTTCCCAGCTCATCCATCGCGATTCGTCCGATGGACTCCCGTTTCGTTGATCATCATTCTTCCCCTTCTTTCCCTTCTCACCTTCCGCCAGGCGATGCTCTGGCAAACGGATGCGACTCTCTTCTCGTCCGTTCTTCAGACTTCCGAAAATCACATTGCCCTTCTCAATCTCGGAAATGTTCGGCTGCATCAGGGCGATCTCCCCGGTGCTCTCGGGTTGTACCTCCGTTCGATCGATGCCAAGCCCGGATACCCGGTCGCCTATCGTAATGCCGGAACGGTTTTGATCAGACTCGGCCGCTTCGATCAAGCCAAGCTGTATTTTCGCAGTGCCCTTGCGTTATCGCCCGCAGGCACCGAGGCGCACTTGGGTCTGGGATTCCTGTACAAAAAGCAGGGGAATTTGAAGGAAGCGGAGAAGGAATTCCTCGCAGCCGCTGATTCGGATTTTACAAAGGTCTCTGCCTCTTTGGCGCTCGGTGATCTTGCTTATGAGCGGGATGATCGGGAGGGTGCGCGTGCGTATTACGAAAAGGTACTGAAGATCGATCCGGAGAATGAACTGGCACTGACGAATCTTGCGGTGATTGATGAGGAGGAGCGGAGGGCGGCGGTTGGTAGTTAAGTGATACACAGTACGCGACATCTCAAACACTTTTAGTGAAGAACCAGAAGTACAAAATTTGCTTGAAGAATTTTAAGCGGCCATTCGTAGCACAGCTTCAATGGTCGATTTTGGGCTAAATCTTGTACCGTTCCCTTTTTTATTCACAAGGGACCTCAAGTGTATCGCGATATTCCCATTTTCCTTCTGAATTGGTGTCACTTTCCCGCCGAGCATGTCTGGGTGCATTTCTCTTGCAGCCTTTTTCGCCGCAGTTATCACTTGTTCAAATGTGGCATCTTTCCCTAATCCAAGGAATTCTTCTACGGTCATACCTTTTGAAACTGCCTGTGATTTATAATCAAACCTTCCAGGGCGTGGGCTCTCATTTGGCTTCTTTGGTTCACTATTTGCAGATTTCTGGTTTGGGCCAGTATTTGAACTTCCTTCGGGTTTGGCATCAGCCTTTGGCCCTGACTTCGGTCCCGTGTTTTGATTTGGTTGTGGCCCATGTTTTGGACCGTTTTTGGGACCTGCATTTGCATTTGGTGGAGGCTCAGGTTGTCGACCTTGTCGTTGCCCGTTTTTCGGTCCGCTCCGTTGTCCGGTTTCTGGTTGCGGTTGTGGTCCAGGCTTAGGACCAGATTTTGCTCCATTGGGATTTGGCGGCGGTTCGGATCGTGGTCCTGTGCGAGGGCCTGAGTTTGGTGGTTTCTGTGTCTCTGGCTGTGCTTGATGTCCTGATTCTGCCTTTGCACGTGGTCCTTCTTTCGGATGTGGTGGTGGTTTAGGCTGATGCTTAGCACGAGGTCCAGTATTCGGTGCTGTGCCTGCCTCGGGCTGAGCCTTTGGCCCTGCTCCTGATGATTCTGACGTTGCCCCACTTCCTGCAGGTCGAGTGCTGCGCAAGCGTGAGAATCCTGCAACTACTCGATCTGCTGCTACCCCTACCACTGCTCCTGTTGCTGCACCCTTCGCTGTATCTTTCGTTGTATCGTAGGCTGCTTCTCCAAATGTCTTGCTTCCACTTACGACTTCATCTGTGTTGCGGACCGTGGATTCAGTGAATGCGACACGTGCGCCAATCCGAGCTCCCGCTTGTGCTGCAGCTTTTATTGCGGCCAGTCTTCCAACCCCTTGGATGCTTGCGCTGGCTGCGCCCCCAACAAACGCGGTTGGTAGTGTCATAACTGTGATTGCAACATCGCGCGTGACTTTCAGTGCTTCCTGCTCCTGCTTCCATCGGTCCGAATCCAAATTTACCTTACTCAAAGTAGAAACCACATTTCTGAATGAATTCATCGCATCAATAACCTTCGGAATATCCATATCTTGAGACTTCTTGGCTAGTTCTGCATCGATAATAGGTAGCTGTAACTTTCGGACATATTCCATAGTATTAATCTTTTGTTTGGCATTACGGATGTCAATTTCGTAAGGATCGGAGAGTGTGACGAATCGATTGAGCTTGCCAAACCAACCTGAATTTTTTCGACCGTTTTCTGCATTCTCCATCATACTTGTTTCTCCTGTGATGACCATGCGTGATCGCTCGTTGATTTCCCTGTAGAGTTCATTGAGTTTTCCATGTACTTCTTCAAGTTTCGCATTTTCCGAAGTCCCTGCAATTTGTACTAGTGTATTGTATCGCTTTACATATGAGGCTCCCAGTGCTCGCAATGTAGCTACTTCTTCTGGTGTTCTATGGCCATTCGTTACAATAATGATATTTGAATCAATATAGTCCAGCTCGCTTTCAATCCCCGTAATCACACGTTTCAAGCTTTCTGGTGAATTGTCATTACTCCTCTCTAAATTCACTCTTGTTGCTGTGAGCTTCTGGATCTCACCAGCTTTCTCTGCTTCGAATATTTCCTTCTCCGTGGCAGCAAGAATAACTTTCATTTTATTGAGGCCATCAATTTTCATATCCTGCGGCGGATATTCCACCATGGCCTGGATAGCTTTATTAAGCGCACGCACGGAGGTTGCGTAAGGCTCTTGTGCTAGTGCGTTCGTCCGCTCAGCTCCCGACATCATGCGATGCAGCAGCATCTCTTCGTACATTGCTTGGATCTTTATATTCGGAGCACGCGTCGCCATTTGCTCATAATCGGTTTGGCTCAGTGCAGGTGTCCCAGAAATATTCCCTTTATCGATATCATTTTGCATAGCTGCAATAACACCATCCACAGTAGTAAGTTGTATTTCTTTCCCGTCCGTTCCTGTATATCGAATAAGAGGATAAGGTGAGGAGCCGTCTACCTCAACGCTTGCAGCGGAATCTCCGACAATCCAAAGTGCTTTATTCTCCGAAATATTCGCATGATAGTTGCTGAGTGATGGCAAACCGTACTTTTCAAGTTGTTTTGAAATATTTATGCCGTCTTTTCCTGCAATATTCTCTATACGCTGTTGGGGGGTTATATTTTCATAACCCTCTGGTGCAGATTTACTGGTGCCCAACTTCTTGCTTCGGCGTTTTAATGCAAGATTTTTGATACCTTCGATGATAACTTTTGCAGCGTCCTGAAACTCCTTACGCTCGTTTGAATACTTCTCCAGATTGAGCTCAAGCTCTCGCATGGGTTTTTGAACTTTCTCCTTATACATACGATCAAATTTCTTGTAAGTATTCTGGTCTTCATTCGAGAGCGTATTCATATCTTTTTGCAATTCCAATACGTGTTGTCGAACTGCTTTGAATAATTCTTTATTCTCACTACGTGCATTGAATGTCTTTTTTGAGCTATCAACTGTTTTCTCAGCTATAGGACTTTCAGCGCTTGTTGAGTTTTCGAAACA
>JBAWYM010000051.1:0-11600 GCA_037143575.1 Candidatus Peregrinibacteria bacterium
AGCTGAAGAAACTTCGGATGAGACCAGGCTGGAGAAATCGGAGGAAAGGGAAGAATATTCGTCACCCACTGGGAGCAGGACCTGTGGTGAGCTGGTCGAATCCGTTCCTTCCTGCGAAGAAGAAATTCCTTCCTGCGAAGAAGAGACACTCGAAGAAGTGTCTGATGCATGAGAAAAAGAAGCAGCAGAATCTGCAGAAGAACTGCCATCATCCCAAGCTCCTGTGTTGAATGAAGATGCTGTGGAGCTCATAAGCAGTTCCTCATCCTCGTCACTCGAAGCATTTTCCAATCGCATCTCCCCTGTGGCGATTCCCGATGAAGAATAATCCTCCGACAGTGCACTCGAACGTTCTTGCACTGCTGCACTTCCCAAACTCTTTTCCGCAGAAGACACTGCACTCCCTTCCATCACCACCGAAGAAGAAGATCTATTGTCCACGATAACCTCCGCCTTCATGCGCAAACCGAAAAGGCCGATCGACACAACAACAATCGACAAAAAACCTGCGATGAGAATGCTCAACTGTGCAGTCATTTTTCCCGCATGGGTCTGCGCCTTTGGAGTGATTGTGTGTGCAGTAATTGTTGTACTGAGAAATCCTTCTATTTTAACAGATTTTGGCAATTCTTCATATGCTCATGGATACTATCTGACACTATTCATCTTTATTGCGCAAATATCTGATATTTTGGCTTAATATCAACGAAATTCATAAATATGTATGCGCGATTTTATAACGATATTTGCGCACATATATATCACACAATATTTTTGAAATATATGGGCTCTCACAAAAGAATAGTGAACTTCACATCCCAAACTCAAAAGCATTTCACTTCCAACGCACCGTGAATGTCGTCCCCACACCCTGCGCACTTTCCGCAAAAATTTTCCAGCCGTGCAAATCCACGATGCGCTTCACCAATGCGAGTCCCAATCCATACCCACCGTGAGCACGGGACGTATCGGCTTGGAAGAAGCGATCGAAGATATGCAAAATATCCGCAGGAGCAATGCCGATGCCCGTATCGTTCACCACCATTTCGCCATCGGACACGATCACACGAACGACACCATGCTCCTTCGATTGCGTAAACTTGATGGCATTGGACACCAAATTCGTCACGACTTGCCGGAGGAGCGGCCCATCACCTTTCACGGTAATGCCTTCGGCAATTTCCATCTCCAGACGAAGTCCGCTCCTCTGAGCAATGGTTTGAAATTTTGCCGTGGTCTCGCGCACGATTTCTGAAAAATCTATGAAAGAATGTTCCATGGCAAACTGATCGAGCCGTGCGAGGGAAAGCATGCGCTCCACGAGCTCCGTGGCATGCTGCACATCCTCCTTCGCGGAGAGCAAACCCTCGCGCAACTTCCCCGAAGAGAGGGCGAGATCGAGAGACGACGAGAGGGTGGAAAGCGGTGTGCGCAATTCGTGACTGGCGTCCTGCGTAAATTGCCCCAGCCGCTGCATCACCTCCTCTGCAGGCTGCAAACTGCGACGTGCGAAGAAGAGCCCGACGACGTACGTACACGCCGAGACGATCACGCTCACGAGGAGATACAGCAGAATACGGAAAGGCAAATCCGCAGATTGGAAGCGTTCCAATTCTGCAATTTGCATGTACCCGGCAAGCTTTCCGCCCCGACGAATGGGGCTCGTCAGCACACGGTATTCCTCATTCTGAATCGTCACCTCCTGCACACCTTCGGTCTGAGTGAAGGGGATGGATTTCAGAAAGAATCCCTCCGCGATCACCCCTCCGCGCGCATCGGTGATCCGGATCCTGTCCTGCCACGGAGGAGGAAGAGTGGCAGCGATATCGGGCAGAGAGAGCTCCTCATCGAGTGTGAATTGACGCTCCACGCGATCCAGCCGGGACTGCGTCTGACGCCGCGCATTGCCCAGATCCGCAGCGAGAAAGAAAAGACCGTTCACGAGGAAAAGCAGGAAGACGAAGGCGGTGAACTGCAGCGCGATGATGTGACTGATGCGGCGGAACATAGGATCATGGGTCTGTGACCCATGTAGAGAGGAAACTGTGACCCATGTAGAGAGGAATCTGTGACCCATGTAGGAAGGAATCTGTGACCCACGTGGTGAAGAGCAATCTGCAAAGTTCATCGGAGACAGTGTCGACCAAGATCATAAGCCTTTCCGGCATTTCTAACCTCTTCCAAACCTCTCGAACTTTCAACTCAAGCATCCGCCGGCACCAAATACCCCTTCCCCGGCACCGTCTCGATGACACCCTTGCCGAGCTTGCGGCGAATGTATGCGACGTGGACATCCACCGTCTGCGAAAAGAGTAGCTCATCCCGACCACCCCACACATGCTCGATGATCTGCGGACGATCCTGAACGATGCCCTTGTGACGAAGGAGAAATTCGAAGAGTCCGTATTCCTTGGGTGACAGATCCACGCGGCGACCAGCCTTCGTCACCTCATGCGTATTGGTATCCATCGTCACCGGTCCGGTGGTGAGGACGGGGCTGCGCTGCTCGGAACGTCGACGCATGAGAGACCGGACACGCGCCAAGAGCTCGGAGAGATCGAAGGGTTTCGTGAGGTAATCATCCGCACCGATGTTCAATCCATGGACGATCTCCTGCTGGAGTGTGCGGGCGGTGAGCATGAGGATCGGCATATTTTTCTTATTCTGACGGAGCATGGAACAGATGAGATACCCATCCATGCCGGGAAGATTGATATCGAGAATGAGGAGATCGATCTCCTGCGTCATGGCTTTTTCGAAACCCTCTTTCCCGTCGTGCGCGACGGTCACGACGTACTTTTGCAGCTCCAGAAACTGCCGGATGTTGTCTGCCAATTTCTGCTGATCTTCGATGAGAAGGATGTGCATAAGAGGTGATGTGAAGGAGAATCTTTAGAATGCAACAGTACAAGAGGAATATTAAGAGGTTGTTAAGAGACTCCCAAAAACGCATCCAATGTGATCTGCTCCATCTTAACCACATCTTAATACCACTGTACTACACTAGTGTTTTCTGGCAATCTCATGTATAATTACATAACAATATTACATATGAAGCAATTCTCCATTCTATCATTCTGCATCGGCATGCTCTCGGGCTTCCTCGTCCTCTGGATCGTGGTCGGTGGATACCGTTGGATGTTCACCGCATCGACCTCTACAACCACAGCATCCGCGACAACGGGTGCAGGGCGGCGGGCAGGTGGCGGAGGTAGCCCGGCGAATCTCGCCACCATCGCCAAGCAGCTGAACATGACCGAAGCGGATCTCCAGAAGGAGCTCGCCACCGGCAAGACCATCAAGCAGATCGCCACGGAGAAAGGTGTGCAATTGACCTTCGGCAATCGCGGCGGCAGTGGTGCGGTGCGCACCGGAAGTGGCACAACTACCAGTGGAAGTTTGCGCTTCCGCAACGGCAGCCAGCGCACCTCAGGAAGTGCCGTAACCCCATAACTCTTTCAAATCATTCCAAAGCAATGAATCAGTAAACTTTTTAGGCCTCCCTGCCCCGCGTAGCCCGCAGGCGAAGTGGGGTCCAAACCTCTCGAACCTCGTTCTCCAACCTCCTATGTTCCGCTCCCTGCTCGCCCGCATCTCCCTCAAAAGCTACCTCTATGGCTTGGGTGTCGGTGTCCTGATCGGCATCGTCTACGTATATATGCAGAGCAGTACATCAGCAACGACCACGACGACAAGCAGCATGTCTCTCGTCGAACGACGTTCCGTGGTGAATTCGGTCAAAGCCACAGGAACGGTGACATTTGCCAACTCGCAAATCATGAAATTCAATACGCGCGGCACCGTGACCAAAGTGAATGTTGCGGAGGGAGACACGGTGAAGAGAGGCCAAATCATCGCGGAGATCGACCAGACCGCCGTGCTCTCGGATATTCGTTCCGCACAGCTCGGGATGGCCGCGAGCCAGCTGCAGATCCAACAGCTGCAGAATGATCAGGGGAATCAGCTCCTCACTGCGCAGAACAGCACCAACGATGCCACCCGTCAGGTCGCACAGGCTGAGCTGGATCTGCAGAAAGCACGGGAAACGGAATTGCAGAGCACCGCTTCCACAGCCCAGAGCATCCTCGCCGATGCGGACGGACTGCTGGATTCGTACTACTACGTCCTCTCGCGCAATACCGCCACGCGTCCAGTGCAGGGAAATTTCACCCTCACCATCGATCCTCTCCTCTACCGCGATCTCATGCTCGTCGAAAACATCAGAAATGGCTACAACGATGCGGTGAATACGGCAAATGCCATGCACCAGAAATACGGCCCCTCGATCGCCTCACTGCGGGATGCCGATCAGATTCTGCAGGCTCTGAACGATGCCAAAGAGCTGGCTCATGCCATTTCTTCGCTGGGAGAAAACATCTACACCATGCTCCAGGGAGCGACGACGGATGGAATCACCTTCACGGCGACCTCCCTCAATACCCTGCGTTCAACATCGAACAGCAACAAGAATACCGCTGCGGGTCTCGTCAGCGATGCGGATACCGCACTCACCAATCTCACTGCGTCACGGCAGAATGAAAATTTCCTGCCGAGCATCACGCTCCAGCAGAAGCAGGATGCCCTCACCACCACACAAGAATCGCTCCTCTCCAGGCAATCAGGACAAGCGAATACCCAAGAGAGCACGAATATATCGATCATGCTCAAGCAGAACAGCATCGCCCAGCAGGCAGCCTCCCTGCAGAAGCTCCGCACAACACTGGACAACTACCGCCTGATCGCCCCCTTCGACGGCGTCGTACGCCAGATCAGCATCCAGGTCGGCGATAATCTCCTCGCGGATACCACGGAAAATAAAACCATCACGCTGGAGAATCCCAGCTACATCATCGTGACGGTACCGATGGATCAGGTGGATATCGTCCGCGTCCTGCGAAAAATGCCGGCGACGATCACGCTCGATGCTCTGCCCGGCAAGATCTTCCAGGGTGCCATCGACGACATCAAGCCGACCCCCATCCAGCAATCCGGCGTCGTCTCCTACCAGGTGGACGTGCGCATGCCGACACCCGGAAATCTCAATATCCTCTCGGGAATGACGGCAACGGTTATCACCGAAGCTGCCCGCAGCGACAATGCTCTCGCCGTTCCCAATCTTGCAGTGCTCACCTCCGGTGGCAATCGCTCAGTGAAGAAGGCGGACGGAACATCCGTCGAAGTGCAAACCGGTATCACCGACGGCCGATACACGGAAATCCTCTCAGGACTCAACGAAGGCGACGCCGTCTTCTCGATGAACCTACCAAGTGCCTCCTCTGCGGGAACGCAGAATGCAGGCCAAATCTTCCGTCTGACAGGAGGCGGAGGTGGTGGTCCTCCGGGGGGCGGACATTAATTCTTCTCGATGTTCGATGATGGAAAGAATGGAAGAAGAATCAAAATCGAATACGCGATGAAGCGAATACAGGAATCCTGAAAAACCCTTACAACCTTTCAAGCCTAACCTTTCAGGCGTTTATAACCTCTTCCAAACCTTTCAAACCTCCCGAAGAATGATCCAACTCTCCAACATCATCAAATCCTACCCGCTGGGGAAGGAACGGCTCACCGTCCTCAAAGGCGTCTCGCTCACGATCGAGAACGGTGAATTCGTGGCAATCATGGGTCCGTCGGGATCGGGCAAATCCACGCTCATGAATATCATCGGACTTCTGGATACTCCCTCCAGCGGATCGTACCTGCTCGAAAACAGAGAAGTGGGAACGCTGGGAGAAAACGAACAAGCGGAAGTCCGGAGTCTGCGCATCGGCTTCGTGTTCCAGCAGTTCAATCTCCTCCCCCGCATGGATGCCCTGCGGCAGGTCATGCAGCCGCTCCTCTACCAGGGCGTCCATCGGAAAGATGCTGAGGCACGTGCGCGGGAAGCCCTGCACATCGTCGGCCTCTCCGAGCGCATCTCCCATAATCCCAATGAACTCTCCGGTGGCCAGCAGCAGCGTGTGGCCATCGCCCGCGCCCTCGTCACCGATCCCGCCATCATCCTCGCAGACGAACCCACGGGAGCGCTGGATACCAAGACAGGTCATGAAGTGATGGACATCGTCACGGCGCTGAACAAGCGCGGAAAAACGATCGTCATGGTCACGCACGAACCGCGTGTTGCGGCTTTCGCGCACCGGACTATCAGGATTGAAGATGGATTGATTGTTCCCAATGTGCCATGAAGAATTATTTGGAAAATCAGTGGCAGGAAAGAACAAAAGAGAGGTGTCATGGTGAGCCGTGTCGAACCATGGCACCGTCTCTGAGACGCATGTCCTCCATCGACACCGCTCGGGATGACATGCTTGTTATTTCTTTTTTGATGTGCTTTCTATGAACATCTTCGAGAACATCATGAACGCGCTCGGGGCCATCAGCAGCAACAAAATGCGTGCATCCCTCACCATGCTCGGCGTGATCATCGGCGTGCTCTCCGTCGTCCTCATGGTCGCCATCGGTCAGGGTGCGCAGCGCAGCGTCACCTCACGCATCCAGAGTCTGGGCACCAATCTCCTCGCGGTTTCGCCGGGCGGTCCCAACCAGACCAATGTCCGCGGACAGGGCGGCGGCAGCTCCACGGCGCAGCTCACGATGGACGACGTCGCCGCGATCAAGGCGAATGTGACGGGATTGGAAGGTATCGCACCGAGTGCACAATCCCGCATGCAGGCCATCGTCGGCAATATCAATACCAATACGAGCATCATCGGTGTGACACCGGACTACGAAAAAGTGCGCAATGCGCCCATCGCTCTGGGGAGTTTCATCACCGAAGCTCATAGCGCCAACGCCGACAAAGTGGCGATTCTCGGCGCGCAGACTCTCGCAACCCTTTTCCCGGGAACCCCCAATCCCATCGGTCAGGATCTGCGCATCGGTAAGTACATCTTCACCATCGTCGGGATATTGGAATCGAAAGGAACATCGGGGATGACAAACGTCGACGATCAGATCCTGATCCCGCTCACGACCCTGCAAGCGCGCATCCTCGGCAATCAGAATGTGAACAGCATCTCGGTCTCCGTCATCGATCCCACGGCAATGACCCAGACACAAGCGGAGATCACCGCGGTCCTGCTGAATTCCCACCGCATCACAGACGTGAGCAAACAGGACTTCACCGTCCTGAACCAGGCGGACGCCGTGCAAACACTCAATCAGGTCACCCAGATTTTCACGCTCCTCCTCGGCGGCATCGCGGCCATCTCGCTGCTCGTGGGCGGCATCGGCGTGATGAATATCATGCTCGTGAGCGTAACGGAACGGACCCGCGAAATCGGCATACGCAAAGCCATCGGCGCCAAGAAGCGCGACATCCTGCTCCAATTCCTCGTGGAATCCACCGTCCTCAGTGTGCTCGGCGGAGTGATCGGCACCCTCCTGGCATTCGGCGGATCTTTCCTCGTGAAAAAGTACGCCGGTCTAGACGCATCGGTCACGCTCTCACCGGTACTGCTCGCCTTCTTCTTCTCCATCTTTGTGGGAATCTTCTTCGGGATGCTTCCGGCGTGGAAGGCGGCGAAGCTGCGGCCGATTGAAGCCTTAAGGTACGAATAGTGTTTGAACCTTGATTCAAAGGATTGCCGGATTTTCATGATGATCTTCGAATGAGCGCAATCAAGTAATCCTTATAATCCTCTGAATCAAGGTTCAAACAACGTTCATTCAAGCAGCTCCGTCTTCTTCTGAGGCCGTTCCAGATAATTCTCCTCGCTCACCACCGGCTTCCCGCTCTCCACCTCCAGCTTTTTCCGAGCGTCTCCCGCGATCCCGGATTCTCGTAATCATGATGGGAAGGAAGGTAGCAATTTGCCACCACCCTTTGCCATGGCGTCAAGGGTATGGACAATTTGTACGTACCCTTTTTCCTCTTCTAGATCACGTTTTCGCCTCGCATCGAACCCTAGAAACTCCTGTCATCCACGTATGCAAATTTCAGTTTTCGACAGAATATCGACAACTCCACGCCATGAATCTCAAGCTTCTACTCAAGATCATTCGCCACCTAATCTCATCCTGACCTGCTCTCGCACTTCCAATAGTTCTCGTCGTATTTCCTCGGGAGTATTGCCACGCATTCCCAGCTCAACAAGGCGTAATGCTTCTGGAAAATCCAAAGCCTCTACTGCCAATGTCGCTACGGATCTGGCCAGAACGGAGTAGCTGGGCTGGTGAAAAGGATCGACAAGGTGAAGAGCGTCGACTTCCAAGGCCAAAGCCTGTCTCGCCATTTCCGCTCTCTTTGGAGAATCCTTGAATCCCGGATCTTGAAGATCAGCAAGCGTCATTCTTTCTGCAATTTCCATGGCCTGTGCATGAGGTCCTTCGGTAGTCATAATCTGGTGGGCTGGTCTAGGAAATTCTCAGTCATTGTCAGTAATTTCAGGCGCCTCGGGAATGGCGAAAATATTCTCTTCGATTGCCGCATCCAACGCTGCCTCGGACCCGGCGGGAATCTTCGGCAGTAACGCAGTACGTAACACATCACGCGCTTCCCTCACTCTTCCCTCAACCAACATTTCTCGTGCTCTCATAGATGCGGTATGAACTACACTATCAGCGTTCCCTTTTGCATAGCCCATTAACGTCAGTGCCACATTTTCTGGCAGCACCCCACCATGACGTCCCAGTGCAGATAATCGCTGAAAAGCATGACCCAAAGGATCGGGGGCAGGAGTGCCATGGCATGGCATCTGATAATTTGGCGGGAACATGGGCATACGAAATTTGGAGAAACTTATTCAGAATCATGCTCATCGACAGATGGCTCAATCGGACCCGCAGTGCGCTCCTTCGACTTTCGAATGACAGAATACACAGTGGGAGCCGAGACACCCAATATGCGTGCTATGGATGCGGCAGTTTGCCCTTGGGCATGCTGCAGCAAAATCTTCTCATCCCTCTGCTCGCGTCTCAGGGTGCATGTCCCGGCGGGTTTATGAGACACTTCTTCGGGGGAAGAATGATGCTGCCTTTGGTACTCCGCTTCCGCAGCTTCTTCCAATCTCTGGACTAAATCCTGCGTTTCTATTTCGAGGAATTCCTGTATCGAAGCACCGATCACATCGATGAAACGCGCAAGAACTACCGCTCGCGGCGTCACTCTTTTCTCATCTGGATACAGACTTCTTTGGAGAGTGGTGCGGTCTCTTCCAATGAGACTGGCCAAAGCTCCCATGCGAACCCTGCTGGATGGACCCAGTGCCAGATACGCTCTGCCAACTTCAAGATATTTGGCCAAGATATCCGGCTGACGTTGTTCAACTTCGGATAATTCGACATTGCAGACTGGTACGCCCTCTTCTGTCTCCTTCCTCGTTGTCACTTCGGATGAAAACAGAGCAATTGCCCGCAACATCCGAGCATACACACCCAATAGCTTCGGCACTGTTTTTCCGTGAGCCATAACTATTCTATGCAGTCGTTGCATCGCCTCCGACAGTGAAGATATTGCCGGCACGTTACGATCAGGCGCAGGACTGGCAAGGATTGCTGCATCATCCTGACGCTTCTGCTCAATTTCCTGATCACTTGGCGGTGAATCAGAGCCTTCGAGCGCCTCCATGATCTGCCACAGTCGCACTGCGGCAGTATCTGGTTGTGTGGCCGTGGGGAAGGACTCCGTGACTGGTGACATGGAGATGATTAGGAAAAAGTAAAGAGTGGGCTACGAAACCAAGAAAAGAGAGGCAATGGAAACTTCATTCATTTGCTCTGAGATTCCCAGTACCGTTCAACGAATTGCAGAGCAAGCTCAATCAGATTTCTCCTCTTCACTGGGTTGCCATCTGTTCTGATGACTTCTTCCAAATTATCTCTTCTACTGCCCATCAATTCGCCTCGGACTTCGCCCATGAGATTACTCGAAAGCGTGGCATTCCCTTCGGCCCACTGAATCGCAGATCGTTCCGCAGATGGCTCTGTTTCAGTCCTTACTCTCTCAATGGCATCACGCAGAATAGCTCTGAAGACGGGAAGGAGTTGCTGAGGATTTGCACCGAATATGCGCGACTGCGGATCTAGTGCAGCGAGAGTAAGGCAGGCAATCATCGCCGTATCCGAGAAATACTCATCGACCGTTTTTGCAGACAGTTTTGATGCAGTCTCCGCATCTTTCGCCATCAGCAGCGATGCCACGTATAGGATGTGAGTTTTGCCGCCATCACCATTAACCTCATTGGGATCGATACGGGAAACTCGCTGATCTGTCTTCTCTTCTTTTTGTGGACCTTCTGAGTCATTGGGCGCTAGAGGACTAGGAGTGGGACTTCCTTCGAGAAGTCTCTCAATCTGCCTTCGCAGTGGCTTCCACGTCACGCTTGGCTCAAATGAGCCTTCTTCCGACTGATCAAAAGCTTTTGTAATAGCGAGCCCAGTTGTATCCATGACTTGCGTTATGTCTAAGGAATACTCTGCCGCCGTTCCGATAATTTCTCTTGCCAGAAGCTCAAGCATCTTTTCGTCCCATCTCGATCTTTGCAGCAATAAGACGATCTTCCTCTGCATATCCCGCTGTGCAGTTTCCAGAGATGCTTGTGGTGTTGGAACCCCCAGTTGCACGGGACCGTAATTAGCGGCGATTCGCGGGCTTGGCAGGAGTTGTACCAGTCTCCTGATCTCAGCCTCTTCTAGCAGGGAAATGATATACCCGCCCCTTTCCGCTGTATCATTGACTGAAATTATTCTTTGTAGTTCCAATTTTCGCAGAATTTCATACACCGTATTTGTATTCAAATTATTGATGTCCCAACCATTAGGGATATAAGCGTGGTCTCTGGCGCAGTATCTTTGCTCGTACTGAAGATATTCCAAGACCGAAAGATCATCGATCGTCAAAGCTACTCGGCCACCGTGTATCGTTAGTAGTACGTAGGATTCGTTTGGCGAGTCTACGGTCTCAGGTGCGGGTGTATCTGACATGATGCTTAATGGGGAAGATAAGTAAGGTAGAATTTCATTCTTTGGGTAATTTCCTGTCATCTCCTCGGGAATCTGGTGGCATTGGCGATAGCGGAATCACCGGGGCATTCCCAAGAATCCTCAAAGCCTGATTGAACGCTGGGCCCATAGATGCAATCTGTCTTCGGAATTGTGCCCTAGCCAAGTCCGGGACTTGAGATACGAGCCTCTGCAAATTCTGCGAAAGTGCACTTTCGAGTTGTTGTCTGTTCGGATCAAGAGCTGCAAACAATGTCGCAGGTCCGCCAGAAAGCATCAGCCTCTGGTACACCGTATTAATTGCATCAACAATTAATGAGTGCAGATTGGCCTCAAATGAATCTTCACCAACAACACACCCCACTTCTCCAGAGCTATTAATAGCGAGCGACGCATCTCCACCAACAGCCGAATAGCCCGTCGTTATTCTCAGTTGATGATTCACCAAACCCAGAAAAATACTTTGCTGTTCTTTGCTCAGTGTTCCAAGAGCAGGAAACCGAATGTAGGCCTGAAACATTCCTTCTTGAGTTCCGGATTGTTCATCTACGTGTGACATAGAAATTGGGAGAAATATATATAGTGAGTTATTATGTTATAATTATGTTTCTAAGTGAATAACCCTGTGTCCCGCCCTGCGCTGCGGCTCCGGGCTTGAA
>JBAWYM010000052.1:0-11016 GCA_037143575.1 Candidatus Peregrinibacteria bacterium
GATTGTGACGGGGGTGGGGCTGCGGAAGGCGTTTGGTGGAAATTGCAAATTTGTCGCAGTTCGACGCGGCTCACTGTGACAAATTTGCTGGCTACAACAACAATAATGAAGAAATCACCATAGGCCGTGTCGCAAAATGGAGTGTCATGGTGAGCTAGCCTGTGCTGAGCCGGGCCGAAGCATCGAACCATGGTCGAAGCGGTTGCCTCTCTTTCATGAAATTGTTGAAAATGAGACCGGAATGAGTATTCCCATACAATCAGACATAGATCAGATTATTGCGCAAATCTTGTCCTAATTCGACGCGGCTCACTATGACAAGATTTGCTTCGGTCCTCCGTAAAAACACTGAGCACGAGGTGGACGATTGTTTCATCGAAAGATCATGAAAATGGATTATCCTGCCCAAATGCGCGACTATTACGTCTACATCCTCAAGTGCTCAGACGGAAGCACATACACCGGTGTCACCAATGATTACCAGCGACGTCTCTACGAACATCAGTCCGGTTGCGACCCGAGAAGCTACACCTACTCTCGACGTCCGGTGCAACTGGCGTACGTCGGAATTTTCGGAGATATCAACGAGGCAATTTCTTGGGAAAAACGGGTGAAACGATGGAGCAGAAAAAAGAAGGAAGCGCTCATCCGCGGAGATTTCGAGGCACTGCCAGAACTCTCAAGAAATATGTACTGCAAGAGAATTGATGCTGGTATTGCGACTCTGTGCAAGAAAATCCTCACCCTTCTTCTGAGCTCATCGAGGAACGAAAATTTGTCTTAGTTCGACGCTTCGTCATGGCTCAGCACAGGCGCGGCTCACTATGACAAATTTTCCACCACCGAACTTCGGAACGGGTATACACTTCTCAGCATCATGATTCCTCCGAAGAGAGCCGTCATCATTGCCCTCTCTGTCCTACTCCTCTCGTTCCTGGTGGGTGCCGTGCTCATGTCCCTAGCGATTATCGTCTGGCAGAGCTCTTCTTCCGGCGGGGAAGATTCTTGGATCTGCTCCGGTGGGCAGTGGATCATGCACGGCAAGCCCTCCGCTCCCAAGCCCGCAAGCCCCTGTGGTCCGGTGGTGTCTGCATCCAATACATTCGCACCATCGTCGCTTGTCCGCTCCCCATCTGCATTATCGGACTCTGCTCCCGCGACGGGGATAGACCGCGATCCTTTCCGCGAGAATAATCCCTCTGATGCATCCCGCAGCGCTCCCGCCGATATCATTCAGCCCTCTACAGAACCATCGATCGGCTCCCTCAATCCTCCGCACTTCTCGGGTGATGCTGTCCCCGGCACCATCTCCGGAGAGATGATATTCCAGTCGGAGGATTTCTCGATGACCTATCCGGCGTGGAAGGAAATCGAGAAGGTCGCTCTTCTGGAGCCCTATCTGACAAAGGTTTCCGTGACTTCCCGTGGCTGCGCCCTTGTTCTCACGGTGCGGGCTCTTCCCCAGAATATCGAGTTCCAATCGTTCATGGAGCAGCTCCTCGCAGATCAGGCCTCGCGTGCTCAGGTCATTTTGTTCCGCAAGGATATCAGCGCCGTTACCATGCACATCGAAGGGCAATTCCCCGTCGGCAGTCGCATCGCGTACACCGATCAATATGGATTCCTCACGAGCCGCAAGCAGTTCTACTCTCTGGTTTTCGTTGCGGAGAGAGGCGTGTTTCCTGATGTGTGCGCACCATTCGTGGATGGGGTGGTGAAGAGTGTGGTGGTGAAGTGAGGTTGTTAGCTTGTTAGCTGGTTAGGTTGTAGTTTATTAGGTTCTTAGGAATCCTGTTTTCCTGACACGAAGCTATGGTATTTCCTTTCTAAAAAGCTAAAAAGCTACAACCTAATAAGCTCGCCTCACGCATTCGTCTTCTTCGTCCATTCTTTGTACAGCAGGATGAGACAGAGGAGGAAGAGTGTGGTGGCGATAGCGTAGAGCGCCGAGATCACCGATTCACGGATGAGGATCATCCAGAGGGAGATTCCGTTCTGCAATACTGAGAGAAGGAAAAAGTCCGTAGCTACTGCCGGAAGGAAGAGGAATCCACCGAAGGCGATCATGTACCAGAGTGTGCGCAGGAGGCGGCCGCGCAGGATTTCCTGACTCCGGCGGAGAGCGGCTCGCATGGTCCGTCCTTCGGAGATGATGATCACGGGAATGAGGATCGTTCTCAGGAAGGCGATGATGCCGGGAATGATCAGGAGCAGACTCCAGAGGATGATGTGCGCGGTGCGGAGGATGTCGGTGAAAAGAAGCGGCAGGACGAAGTGTGTTGCCGCTTTGCGGACCGCACGAAACGACGTGCGCGTTCTTCCCGCGGAGCTTTTTAGCAATCTTCTCCCTGCGACCAGAATGCTTGCCATTCCCCAGTACGACAGGACGATTAGCGGGAGGGCGAGAAGGATATTGAGGACCGTGAGTGCCGGGAATTCCGGATGATCTTTCGCCGAATCCACTGCTGACGAGACCGTACCGAGAATCGTTCCGGGGACGATGAACAACCAGAAAGCAGATTCTCGAATGACTTTCTGATGCATGGCAAATGACCATGCTTTGCCAATGAGAGAAAAGACACTCGGCATTCCCATTCTCATTGAGAGCGTTTCACGCGGAAGAACCCCGCGACATCCACCGTCCTCAGATTCTTCTCCTCTCGGCTCAGAAGATCGAGCAGGAGATTCATCCCGACGGTATCGGCGGCAATATGGCTGCACTGGATCACATTCACATTATGCTTCTTGGCTTCATCGAGGGACTTCTCGGCCATGTGCATCGTCAGGATCGTGCCGACTCCGGCCCGCGCCTGCGCTTCGATGAATTCTTCCGGACCGTTGGTTCCTCCGGTGAATTCCGATGCCGATATTTTACCCGGACGATTGCCCTTGCCTCCGTTCACGATTATCGGAGGATTGCCCTTTTCCGCATATTTCTTGAATTCCGGGATCTGGAGGATAGCCTTGATGATACCGTCCAGATCGTCGTACTCCTTCTTGCAAATCGTCTTCTCCATGAGTGTCCATACCAAGTTATCCGCAGGAGTGTGGCAGTTGAATGCCGGGAAACCGAGGAGCTCGGCCGTGCGTTCCGTGCGGAAGAGATTGTCGGGGTGGATGGCACGCCAGATGCGGTCTTTGCGCGGACGGAGCAATGCTTCACCCTGATTCACCGGCACACCGAGGTGCGCCAGCAGATCCACCTGCAGCGGCATCACCTGCTCGAGATCCGCAAGGGCGCGGCCTTCTGGATGGTGGAGCATCAGGGCATCGATCTTCATTCCTTTTTCGCGGAGCCTGTCGGCCAAGAGGACTTCGGCCACCTCGATATCGATGCCGACCATGACGGTCTTCACTTCCTCCTCTCCGGTTCCATTGATGATCCGCGAATCGCCGTAGGGATTCCAGGTGCGCTCACTGTCGAAAAGATCTTTCTCGCTCCCCTCCAGCTTCGCTCCGCGCTCTTTGGTCTTCTTGAGCATTTTCTCGATGTCCTTGCGTCCGCGAGGATCGGCATCGATTCCGTATTGGATAGCGCTGTGGAAGAGCTTGGTGAGTTTCATAGTAAACGCAGCCTACAGAAGGGGGGATGGGGGTGGCAAGGAGATGGGTATGTACTCCTGTGACAAATGGTCATTTCAAGTTTTTCTTCTTTATTGTTTCTCCTTTTGCAATGCGTTCACAAACATGCGCCGATTGTAGAATTCAACCGAGAGAAATCCCTCAAAAACTGATGTCCATTCATGACCTAGTGGAAATGACCACTGTATGCTGAACGTGCGATCAGCCCCAGCAGATTTCGCTTTCGCTGCCATATCTACTGCATCTACCAAATTAACGATAGCTATGAGAATACAATTTGCATATTTCTGTCGCAGGTCATGAATTATCGCGAGTCCATTTTCCATCAATCCACTATCTGCATCATCGTTCAGTGGCAAACTCACGAGTATGATTTCAGGAATAATCTTCTCCAATTTTGTCACGATTTCCTGTTGAGAATTGGCCATAATGACATTGCCATTTTCTGGAAGGAGAGACTTCATGATTCCCTTCAGAATGAAACCAAATCGGTCGTTGTTCACAATGAGTCCTTTCATAGAGTGCAAAGGGGAAACCTACCTTAATACAATCAAGTCTTCCTGCACATGATTTTCAGAAGAAACAAGAACCGCTACAATAGAGTCCAACTACCAACCATGTCCTCCCTTCACATCGTCTACTCTACCTCCACCGGCCACACGGAGCATGTCATCGAGACGCTGATCGCCTTTCTGCAGGAGAAGGCTCCGTCACTGACGATCGAGAAGCAGTACGCCGAACAGGTGAAGTCGGAGGATTTGCTGCGCGGTGATGTTCTGCTTTTGGCTTCGGGGACCTGGAATACCGGCGGGAGCGAAGGACAGCTCAATATTCGGATGCACGCACTCCTCAAGGAACGCGCCAAAGATATCGATCTTCAGAAGAAGCCGTGCCTTCTCATTTCGCTTGGGGATAGCCGCTACTTCTACACGGCGCGAGCCACTGAGCACCTCACGCAATTTATCCTCCAACACAATGGAATCTCTGCTGCCGATCCGCTGATTATGGTTAATGATCCTTATGGGCAGGAAGAGAAGGTGACGAAGTGGGGGGAGAAGGTGTTGGGGAAGATTTCCGTTCTTTCCGCATGATGGAGACGCCGAAGCATAGTAGGCTTTCTTCCTGTCGCCGCATGCCATGGTTCGACGCGGCTCACCATGACATGCTTGTTTTTGTTTCAATAATATTATTTATTTGAGTATGCATCGCCTCTCACTGAAAATCGTTGGCGCGCAGGGGCAGGGGGTGAACTCTGTGGGGGAGATGTGCGCCAAGGGGCTCAAGCGGACCGGGTACTGCATCTTCGGCTACCGCGAGTACATGTCGCTCATCAAGGGCGGGCACAGCAGTTACCAGCTGGATGTTTCGCACGAGATGATTCGCAGCTCCGCGCGACTTGTCGATATCGTCGTGACGTTCAATCACCATGGACTCGAGAAAAATCTCCGTGACCTCAAACCGGGCGGGATCATGCTGCATCAGACACCGCGGTGGAAATTCAAGAAGTCGGAAGATCTCGCATTCATCGCCGAGCAGAAGATTCAGGTCATTGAGTTGCCGACCGAGGAAATTCTGAAGAAGCTCAAGGCCAAGGCGATTCTGGGAAATGTCCTCATTACGGCCGTCGTCTGGGCGCTGCTCGGACGAAAGAAGGAAGAGCTCGAGGAGCTGGTGCGTGAGCAGTTCGGACACAAGAAAGATCTCCTCGCGATGAACCTCACGTGTATCGCCGAGGGATTCGCCACACGGGAAGTGCTTGCCCCTACGGTCACACTGTCCCTGCCGGAGCCGAATCCTCAGTGGAAAGATCATCTCCTCCTCACCGGAAGTCAGGCGATGGGACTCGGGATCATCCATGCGGGATGCCGCTGCTTCTTCGGGTATCCGATGACGCCGGCGAGCCCTCTGCTTACCGTCATCGCCGATCTGCAGAATCAGTCGAAGATGCTCGTGAAGCAGGCGGAGGACGAGATTACAGCGGCGCAGATGATGGTGGGGGCGATGCATATGGGGACGCGTGCCTGCACTGCTACTTCTGGCGGGGGTTTCGATCTCATGACCGAAACGCTTTCGCTCTCCGGGATCACCGAGACACCCGCAGTTTTCATTCTCGCACAGCGCCCGGGGCCCGGAACGGGGTTACCAACGTGGACTGCGCAGGGGGATCTGCATCTGGCGATCGGGTCCGGGCACGGCGAATACCCGCGGCTCGTGATGGCAGTGAGCGACAGCCAGGACTGCTTCGATCTGATGCCCGAGGCGTTCAATCGTGCTGAGGAATACCAGATTTCCGTGATGGTCCTCACAGACAAGCAGATCGCGGAGGCGCTCTTCTCGCAGCAGCCGTACGATCAGGAGAAGGCGGAGGTGCGTCGTGGAAAGCTTGTGACGAATGTGGAAGGCCTGAAGGCACTGAAATCCGCCGATCGCTATGCCCCCGAAGTTTCTGATGGTGTCTCCAAACGATGGTTGCCGGGAACTGATGCTGCGACCTTCTGCGGGCAGGGCGATGAGCACACGTCGGATGGAACATCGACGGAAGACGGCCAAGTCGCACTGGCACAGATGGAGAAGAGGATGCGGAAGATGGAGGCGCTGCGGGGAGTACTGCCGGAGCCGGAATTGTTTGTAGTGGAAAGTGGAAAGTCTGTGGTGAGCCGGGACGAACCAAGGAAAGTGGGAAGTGATGATGCCAGTGTTGATGTGTTGGTCGTTGGCTGGGGGAGCACGAAGGGGCCGGTTTTGGATGTGTTGGAAAGCTATAAGCTTGAAGCTATAAGCCATAAGCAATCAATTGGGTATCTGCACTACACGTATCTTTGGCCGCTTCGGACGGAACGGTTTGTTGCATTGGCGGCTAAAGCGAAGAAAATCATCCTCATCGAAGGCAATCTCACCGGGCAGCTCGGAGCAATTCTCAAGCAGGAAACGGGAATCACGATTGAGCATAAGATTTTGAAGGGCGACGGTCGGCCGTTCTTCTTTGAGGAACTTTCTTCCCTGATCCAGAAGCAATTGTAATTTTCCATTTTCAATTATCAATTTTCCATTTCGTCCGTGTCCATTCCTCTCTCCACCTCCGGCCCGAAAATGCAGGACTACGCGTCCCCTGTCCCCTGTACCTGGTGTGATGGCTGCGGGGATTACGGGATTTGGGGAGCGACGCAGCGTGCGCTTGTTGGGTTAGGCCTTCATCCCTGGCAGGTCCTGATGTGCTACGACGTCGGATGCCACGGCAATGGTGCGGATAAGATGAGCGGCTATCGCTTCCATGGGCTCCATGGGCGTGTGATTCCACTTTCGGCCGGGGCTGCACTGGCCAATCCACGGGTCCCGGTGATCGCTTTTGGCGGTGATGGAGCCAGTTTCTCGGAGGGAGTCGGGCACCTCGTCCATGCGGTGCGCAGCAATTATCAGATGACCTTCGTTCTGCACAATAACGCCAACTATGGGCTCACCACAGGCCAAGCGAGTGCGCTTACGGCACAAGGACAGAAGATGAATTCTTCCCCGAACGGTATCCCGGAGGAGACGCTCAACAGCATGGATTTCGTTTTTTCTCTCCAGCCGACGTTCGTTGCCCGCGCCTTCAGTGGGAATATTCCGCAACTGACAGAGATCCTGAAAGTTGCCATCAAGCATCGCGGATTTGCCTTTGTCGATGTGCTGCAGGCCTGTCCGACCTATAACAAATTCGCTACCCACGAGATGCTTCTGGAGCGGTGTTACGATGCCAACAAGGAAGGTCACGATCCAGCCGATCTTGCGAAGGCCCGGGCATTGGCGACCGATACCAGTGCGCGGATTGCGACTGGAATTTTGTACCAGAACGAGGAGCGCCCGGCATTTCACGAGAGGCTCGTGGCGCGGCAGGGGATGACGACGGTACCGGTGGATGAGGTGGGGATTGTGGATATGAGCGAATATATGAAGGAGCTCGTTTGATACTTCGCATTGTTCAGTCGAAGCATGCCCAATCCCCTGTGAATTCAATTTTCCCGCTATCCCGGACATGAAGGGTGAGTGTCTTCGTATCCATGGTTTCGATAGTTGTCGAACCGAATTGAATTGATTTCTTTCCCATGAGTGAAAAAGGTTTACTGGTAGAGAAGGTAAATTCATAGGCGGGTCCCTGAGGATCGCAAAACCACTCGATTATATCCGCTTTCCAGAGAGCAGTAGTCAGGGTGATATCTCCGGCAGGTGATAGTCCGGTGAAACCGATGACAGCCTGGAGGAGGCCCGGGGGAAAGTCCGTCTGAGAAAGATTGGAATCGGCTGGCCAGAGAAATTTACCTGCATCTTTGATGTACATCGATTGTCCTTTCATCGAAGAGTGCGCCATCCAATCATCCTCCGCTTCCTTCTGTGACGCGTACGGCCCGGTGACGACTGCATACAGATGTGGCGTCAGTTTCTCGGTCTCATCCGTCGAGAGAACCCATCCGTCGATGGTGCGCGCCTCCCGGTTCGCTTCCATCCGATCGGTGACCGTCCCGTAAATCCTGACGAAGTTGTGCTCCCGTTCTGGATGCTCCATCCGAATGTTCTCTGCGACTGGCACTAGATCCTGGTAGGGCGTAGAGGGCGCATCGAATGCTTTCGGATAGGAACCGAGCCATTCGTTCATGGGAGCCTTATCAAGGGGACTGGAGAGAATGATGCTCTCTATCCTCGTTGCATTAGTATGTTGAATACGATAAAAAATCTCCGCGATTTCTCCCCGCGTTACAGGCTGATTGAGATCCTTGATGGAAATGGGAATCGCCTTGCGTGCACTCAGAGATGAAATCCCCGGCTTGTACCAAATAAGCTCTCCACCCACATATCCATTCAAGTTAAAGCCGCGCGCAATCATGGCTGCGGCTTCGGCGAAGGTCACAGGCGCATCCGGCTTTAAGGTGTGATCAGGATAACCCTTCAGGAGCTGAAGTTTCTCGGCTTCACAGACATATTTTCCGTACCAAGGATTGGACTCTGCCGGAATATCCTTGAATGTCCCCGGCGCGAGCGTACATTGCTCACTCGAATATCCACGGATGAGGATCGTCGCCAGTTCCGCGCGTGTCACCGTCTGGTCGGGCTTGAATGTTCCGTCGGCAAATCCCGTCAATATTTTCTGCTCTGCAAGGAAGGTGATCGCTTTGGCATAGGGGTGTTTTCGCGAAACATCTGGGAAGCGTGCAAATCCCATCGTCGGAAGGACAACGAGGAGGCAACCGATGGAGAACAGCAATGAGTGTGTAATTTTTGAATTCATTTGCTGCAGTGTACGAAATCCAAGGGAAGTGAACAATCATTTCCTTGGTCTTCCTGTATGCTTGAGCCATGCGCATCGACATTCTGACCTTGTTTCCGGCGATGTTCACTGGCCCCCTCACCGAGAGCATTCTTCAGCGGGCTCAGGAAAGACGTCCCGACGGGACGTCTTTACTGGAGATTCATTATCACGATATCCGTTCCTTCGGCCTCGGGAAGTACCATCAGGTGGACGATTCGCCGTACGGCGGTGGAGCGGGAATGGTGATGCGGCCGGACGTTTTGGTGAAGGCGATTGAAGCCGTTACTACCGAGGGCATGCAGGACAAAGGACTTAGGACAAAGGACTTAGGGAAACCACATAGGATCTATTTCTCCCCGCGCGGCAAGCGCCTCAAGCAGATCGCCGTGGAGAAAATGGCGAAACGGGAATGGCTCATTCTTCTCTGCGGACATTACGAAGGTATCGATCAGCGTGTGATCGACGGAGGATGGATCGATGAGGAAATTTCCATTGGAGACTACGTTCTCACCGGCGGGGAACTTCCGGCGATGGTCCTCATCGATGCCATTGCGCGACAAATACCGGGTGTTCTCGGGAAAGAAGAATCCGCAGCGGAAGAGAGCTTCTCCAAGTCCCTTAAGCGGAAAAAGGAGTATCCGCACTACACTCGCCCCGAGGAGTTTCTGGGTATGCGAGTACCGGATGTGCTGCTCTCCGGGCATCACAAGAAGATTGAGGAGTGGAGGAAGGAACAACTGAAGGGGTAGGAGTAGAGATAGCAGTAGGGAGTAGAGCGTAGGACGTGGCATACTGATCTCGTGTTCGAAACGTTATTCAGCAATTTGGCAGAGCAGGCAGTGGTAATCTTACAGATTCGCGTCCACCCCAGCGCTGCGCAGACCAGGCTCAAGGGTGCAATGGCTGATGGGACGCTCAAGATTGATGTCGCTGCGGTACCGGAGCACGGCAAGGCGAATACTGCGCTCGTTACATTCATTGCCAAGGAATTTGGTGTTCCGAAATCGCACGTCGAGATCCTTAGCGGGCAGATGGGGAAGAGGAAGGTGGTGAGGATTACGCGGTGATTTGCGATTTGAAGATTTGCGAATTGCGATTGATTGCAGATTTCATCGTCCAATCGCCATTCGCAAATAATGAAATCGCAAATACTACTCTTTCGATTCCTTCAGCGTTCCTTCAATCTTCCCCTCCAAATCCGGATAGTACGGCAGCCCCACAAACTTCTCTCCATTGAGGAAGAACGCCGGAACGACCGAGACTCCCAGATTTTCCGCCCACTGTTCTTGGCTTCCGAGCCACAGTGCCGCTCCGCTGCCGGAGACACAGGATTGGAAAGTTTTCACGTTCAATCCCAGATCATTTGCGTAGGACAGCACGGCATCCGGGCTCTTGTTGGGATTGCCGAAGAGCGCCTGATGCATCGCATAACCCTTCTCCATTTTTCCTGCGCAGAGGAAGCCGAGGGCGGCGGAATTGCTCTCCGGATATTTCTCGATGGTGAGCATCGCGATCTGGAGCTTGAGCTTGCCGGTGTCGATGAATTCCGCTTTCAGACGCGGGAGGATTTCGCTCAGGAATTCGCGACAGTAACTGCAGTGGTGTTCGGTGAACATCAGGAGCGTTGCCGGTGCATCGCTCTGCCCTAATTCTAGGATTCCTCCGGGGAGGAAGCGTTCTGCCAGAGCTCCTGTCGAGGTGGATTCTTCCGTGGTGGGCATACGCCCGCCGATGTCTTCTCCGACGATTGCCGCAGATTCACTGATTGTGGATGATGATGAGGAAGATGCGAAATTGATTGTAGGTGTAGGGAGCTTGGTTGGGAGCGAACAGGAGGCGAGAACAACGATGAGGAAAGTGGAAAGTGGAAGGAGGAAAGTGGTTTTTGTGGGATGCCGGAGATTGGAGGGCGCTGCTAACATGCCGGGGCACTGTAGCGGATGACGGAAGAGGCGGGAAGTTGTTGTACCTCACCATAAGAGCCGAATGGAGCTCCCTACTGGAGCAGTTGAGGATTTTGCCTTGTGATAGGGATGCCAGACTACGCGTTGCGACGCTTCGTCCGGCAGCCTTCGCTATGCCTGATATAGCAAAAACGGGAGAGCGTTCGATTTCGGGTGCCTGAAAATATAAGATTGTGAGAAGATGAAGCC
>JBAWYM010000053.1:0-10720 GCA_037143575.1 Candidatus Peregrinibacteria bacterium
TGGAGGATACTTCCATTGTATAGATTCGGAATTATTAAGTCAAACTAGTATATCTCTCACTATCATCGTGGAGGTAGTGCATCCCCATCCGTAATCGATCCACCGAGGATATACCGGAGTCGTACCCATTCCATTCGCAGAACCTGCCGCCCATATTGGATGCAGCGCAACAACAACAAGCGCAGTGTGGGGGCGGTTTTGGACGTTCCAGATCGGCGTGCATCGTACGCGAATGGGATTTCAATCGTCCTGATCCCGAGAAGTTTGGCGCGGACGATGAGATCGATGAAGTACTCACCGTAGTTGCCGTGGAGACGGATTTTCTCAAAAACCTCCCGTCGAATCGCAAGGAAGCCGCTCGTATAATCGAGGAAGGAAGGAAACAGCAGATACCGCATCAGAAAGGCTCCGATGGAGCTGATCACGATACCCAGTCGTGAATCACCCGATTCAATTGTCAGGGATTTTTGCTTCCCTCCGGCCATGAATCGCGAGGCCACGGCGATGGCATGGCCTTCGGTGATTTGCTGCAGTAGGAGAGGGATGATGGCGGGAGGATGGGAGAAATCACAATCCATCCACACGATGACATCGCCGCGTGCAAGCTCAATACCGCGCCAGAGGCTCTTTGTCAGTCCGCGATCCGCCAGGCGTGTTTCCAGGCGTAATGCAGGCAGGCGTCCCGATGCGATGACTTCGGCGACGATGCGCGAGGTGCCATCCGGAGAATTATCATCCACGACGATGATTTCATGAGGCTCAGCAATACAGTGATCGATTGCCTCTGCGAGCGGCACGATATTTTCCGCCTCGTTGTAGGTCGGGAGGATGACGCTGATGAGCCCGATTGTGTAAGACATATCGGAAGTGTAGAGGGGGGAGGAGGCAGAGGATAGAAAAATATGTAGGACAGGAATATTCCTGTCCTACATATTTTTCGAACGTGCTGCAATTTCCTTCATGCATTCACACACATATTCGATTTGCTCTTCCGTGAGCGCCAATCCCGACGGCAGGTAGAATCCCCGTTTCGCGATATCTTCGGTGACCGGGAAGGGTCCTTGTGGAGGACGGAGATCACGGATCGCGGGTTGGGCTGCAGAGGAGGTGAAAAAATCGCGGGTATCGATGCCACGTGCGAGGAGTTCTTTTCTGAGTTGATCGCGTGACATCCCGAAGTCGTCTTCCACGAGGATCGCTTCCATCCAGTACACGTTTTTCGCCCAGGGTTTGGTCACAGGCAGTCGAAGACCTTTGATGTTGCGGAGTCCCGTGGCGTACGCATCCGCCATCCACTGCTTCTTTGCGATGAATTCGTCCAGGTGCTGCAGTTGCCCCAGCCCCAGTCCTGCCTGCATGTTCGTCATCCGGTAGTTGTAGCCGAGCTGAGAATGCGTGAAGCGTTTGCCCGGTGTATGCGCGAGGTCCTTCAGTGCTCTTGCCTTTGCCGCGAGGGCATCGTCATCCGTCGTCACCATGCCGCCTTCGCCAGTCGTAATGATTTTATTGCCGTAGAAACTGAAGGCCGCGATATCGCCGAGCGCGCCGCAGCGCTTGCCACGGTACATTGCCCCGTGCGCTTCGGCAGCGTCTTCCAAGACAGCGAGATGATACTTCTTTGCGATGGCTCTGATGGGATCCATATCCGCAGGATGCCCGAAGAGGTGGACGGGCATGATTGCCTTCGTCCTGGGCGTAATGGCCGCCTCGATTTTCTCCGGATCGATCGCGAAGATTTCGCGGTCGCAGTCCACGAAGGTTGGAGTTGCGCCGGTGTAGAGGACGGCGAAAGGTGAAGCGATCATCGTAAAGTCCGGCACGATCACTTCGTCACCTGGCCCAATATTCAGTGCCGCCAGCGCCAGGTGGAGCGCCGTCGTTCCACTGGTGGTGGTGATCGCGTGTTTCACGCCGATGATCTGAGCAAATTCTTTTTCGAATGCATCGATGAAGGGACCGGCGGAAGACACCCACCCCGAATCGAGCGCTTCCTGCACATTGCGCTTGGCTTCCTCCGTGATGATAGGTTCATTCACTGGAACGTTCATACGTCGGGGGAGAAAATCTTCGCCTCCTTATCCCCGGGATACGGTCCCTGTTTCACCTCGAGGAAGCGCGAGGGTTCGAGCATTTCCACACTATGTCCTCCATCGAGCAGGAGGAAGCAGTCACCGGATTCCACTATTTCTTCCGCGAGGACAGACCAATCGTCATGGAAGATCGTCACCTTCATTTTCCCACTCTGCACGTAGATGAATTCCCCGATCTTCATCGATCCTGCAAGCTCGCGGTGACGATGCGGTTTCACACGGTATTCCGCAGAACGCTCGAATAATCCCAGCTGAAGATTATCATTGGGTTCGCTCGGGAAACGCACACCTCCCGGTACAGCGGCATTCCTCCGCACGAAGATCGCGAGCGTTTTCCCACTGTTTTTGATGACGCGGATGTCGTCCATATGCGTGGATTGTACCGGAAGACCGTCTTCGTGACGCCAGAACTTTCGGTAAACATTTGGCGCTTCCGTTCTTCCGACGATCATCGCATTCCTGAAGAAGCAGGGCTCGCGGATCACATGATTATTGGGTGGGGAAAGATATAAGTCTTGTTGTGCGCTGTATTCCGAGTGTGCCCCTATCCCCGTCCCTTTCCCCGGCGGGGGAAGGGTGACGTTGAAAGAGCCCTATCATCCTGGAATGTATTTCTATTGAAACAAACAAAAACACATACAGTTCCCTTCCCCCCGCGGGTGGAAGGGTTAGGGATAGGGGAAAACAAGTAGTGCATCCACAAAACTAAAGACATACCTATGAATGGAGAAAAGAGAATCACTTTCCCCACCCAATAATCATGTGATCCGGGCTCATTGAATTTCCGCTTGAGTGCTTCTTTGATGTGTTGCGGCGTTCCTTGCAGCATGAGAAGCTATGGTGCCGATGCATCCACGTTTTCGTTTGATTCTCCACTGGCTCCCCGAAGCTCTTCTTGGGTGTTTGCTCGGATACTTCACGCTGCGCAGTCTCGGCACGTTCCCCGCTGCCTGGGCCGACGACAGTCTCTTCATGATTGTCGCGAAGATGGTGGCGCTGGGACGCGGATACGTTCTTCCCATCATTGGCTACGACTGGCCGCATCCTTTCATTCTTGCCGTGGGTCCCACCATCATTCTTCCCTCCGCTCTTGCGATGAAGCTCTTCGGCCTGACGGTGGCTGCGGCGCGGATTCCGATGGTGCTGTATCTCTTCATCGCTACAGGATGTTCTTACCTCTATGTTCGCCATCTCGCAGGGATTTTTGCTGCACGCTGGTCACTAGCATTGATCGTCACCCTCTCGGCTTTTGTGAATACCGGCAAGGCAGTGATGGGAGAAATCCCGGGATATGCGTTCCTCATCCTCGGGCTTCTTCTCCTGCGATTTGAAAAAAAGTCGCTCTGGATAGCCGTAGCTATTGGCATCGCCTTTGGTCTTGCTCTGGTGACGAAGATTACTTACGGCCTCCTGCTGCCAGTTCTCGGTCTCGTGTGGATCATCGCGTTCATCCGGAAGGACTGGCGGGAGTTTCGGTTTCTCACCGTTGCCCTGATCGCACTCGTCCTCACGTGTCTCATTGGTGCGTACTGGCTTGGCGTCTACACACGCGGATTTTTCGTGGAGATTTATTGGTACGTCCTGGGTGGTGGCGATGGCCCGGGGATCTTCAATATTCTCTTGAAGCATCCGGTCGATCTGCTGCGCCTTCCTTACGTGCATTTCCTCCTCATCGCTTTCCTGGGGTTCGTCGGGTGGATGGGATTGCGCAAGCGCATGAGCATTACGGAGTCGATCATCATTTTTTCTTTGGTCATTCTCTTTGCACTGTATTTCCTCAATGGCTCCGGATGGTACCGGCACCTTCTCCCGTCCACACTGATCCTGTTTCTCTTCGTTCCTACAGGGATGCATCGTCTTCTCCCGAAGTCTGCCGCGCTGATAGCCCTTCTCCTGATCATCCTCGCGCAGGGATGGTGGCAGATCACGTATCGCGGTTCGAATGATTCTCCGGAAGCGGTGGAGGCTGCGAAGGTCATTGTCACGCAGTACGCCGATACTTCTCTAGTGGTTCTCCCAGCTGAAGTCTTCGTGCATCTTCCCGACAATCCTCACTGGCTTTTTCTTTCCGCGGAAATGGAGCTATCTGGACGGAGACCTGCGGAAGTGGAGCAGCGCATGTCCGCCGCTCGCTGTTTGCCGACGGTGCGGCGCGTGAGCAATGAGGAGCGCGATCAGGCCGCTTCAGGATTCCACATTCTCTTCGGGCGGTACGTCCTCTTCGACCCGCCGGCGGATTGCCCACACGGCGCATGAGAGATCTTCTGCGTCGTCATGCCCGGCCGTTCCTCCTCTACTTCCTCAGTGGCGGGATCGCCGCTGTCGTGGACTTCGGGGGATTCACGCTTCTGGTGTCTCTGGGGCTCTGGTACTTCCATGCGTCACTCTTGAGCTCCATCGCCGCATTCTTCACGACGTTTTTCCTCAATAAAATTGTGGTCTTCCGGAAGAAGGGAGCGACCGTTCATCATTTGTTGCGTTTCGCGCTCGTGGATCTCACGAATTCGGCGGTGAGTAATCTCCTGCTCTATGGAATGGTTTCCGGAATCGGATTTGAGCCGTACTTTGGAAAGATCATTGCGATGGGGATTGTGGTGAGCTGGAATTACTTCATCTACAGGTTTTTTGTCTACGCGTAGAGGACAATCCTGTATTGTGAAAGTAATACAGTAGATATACAATACATGCGCAATGTCTAAAGCACCCACAACCATCCGGCTTGATGAGCAACTCCGCAAGAGCGTTACACGTGAGGCGCGCAAGGTCGGGCTAAACTTCACTGGCGTCGTCCATCTTCTTCTCCATGCCTTTGTACAGGGAACGGTGCACGTGGGTGCGACGCACTATCCACATGCATACTTGGAAACTCTAGGCAAAGAAGCGGATGCCCTCCGACGGCTTCACCGGAAGGGCAAAATCAAAGAGTATACCTCTTCCCGAGCAATGTTTGATGATATCCTCAAGCGGTGACATACGTGGTTGTTCCATCGAAGCGCTTCCTCAAGATAGTCAAGAAATTTGAGCGTGGGGGAAGGAAGGATCTCCTTGAAGCTACTGAAGAGGCTGTTCATCTGCTTTCCATTCACGATCAACGATCACTATTTGTCCTTGGGACCCGTTGGCATGATCATGCTCTTACGGGAAATCGAAAAGGTATTCGAGAGTTGCATTTGAGTCTCGACGATTTGCTCCTCTATTGCGTTGACGGAGATACCCAGAAAGTAGAACTTCTTGATATCGTCAATCACGAAACATTACGAAGACAGTGAGGAGGATCGGATGCATGAGAAAAATCCGATGCTCATCTCTACAATTCCATTACGCGTCTCTCGTTCCATGCCCACCCTCTGTGCCTTCGGCTCGTTCGACCTCCAGGGTGCCCGCTCGTGGGTGATCCGGACCGGCATGGAAGCACGGGGATACCGGATTTCGTACTGCAATACGCAGGCAAAGGGGCTGTGGAACAAGCACCGTGACCTGCGAAATCGATGGAAAGAGTGCGAGTCATCGGCCGATGCGCTCTACGTCGTCTTCCTCGGCCACTACCTGATGCCGCTCGCGTGGTGGCTCGCACGCAGGAAGAAGATTCCTGTCATCTTCGATGCGTTCCTTTCGCTCTACGATACCGATGTCAGTGACCGCAAGCGCTATGCACGGTGGCATCCCTGGGCAGCGATTCTCTGGCTCACGGATTTTGTTGCCTGTCATTTGGCAGATCGCATTCTTCTCGATACGGAGGAACACCGCGAGTACTTCATCCGGCGCTACCACCTCCGGCCCGAGAAGGTCCTTGTGCTTCCTGTGGGGTGTCGGACGGATTTGTTTCTACCAATTCAACCCTCTCCTTTGTCGCAACAAGGGAGAGGGCAGGGAGAGGGCAGTGGAGGCTTCACAGTAGAATTTCACGGCACCTTCATTCCACTTCAGGGCATCGAGACGATTCTCCGGGCCGCAAAGATTTTGGAGAACCACAATGTCAGATTCAAAATGATCGGCAAAGGGCAAACGTTTCCGGCGATGCAGAAATTGGCCGAGGAACTGGCGCTCATGAATATCTGCTTCCTCGGATCACTTCCCATGGAAGAAATTCCGAA
The DNA here is from genome assembly GCA_037143575.1 of Candidatus Peregrinibacteria bacterium. Classification (GTDB taxonomy): domain Bacteria; phylum Patescibacteriota; class Gracilibacteria; order Peribacterales; family Peribacteraceae; genus JBAWYM01. The sequence continues at coordinate 6,185 of JBAWYM010000053.1, forward strand.
GCACATCGCAGAGGCTGATGTGTGTCTGGGAATCTTCGGAACGACAGCCAAGGCCCGGCGCGTCATTCCGACGAAGGCCTACGAGATCATCAACTGTAGCCGCCCCCTGATAACGGCATATTCCGCCGCTTCGGCGCACATCTTCCACGATCGCGAATCTGCGCTCCTGGTCAATCCGGGTGATCCTCAGGCATTGGCTGATGCGATCCTCCTCCTCAAGAATGATCCGCTTCTCGCGAGGACGATTGCGGAGAATGGGCGAAAGTATTCATTGGAGCATTTCCAACCTGGAATGGTGGTGGGGCCGGTGGTGGAGTTTCTACGGAATGTAGAATGTAGAATTGAGAATGTAGAATGAACGATAGAGGTGATTCTTATTGATCAATTCTACATTCTACATTCTCCATTTTACATTCGATACAGCGCCCACCCCACATCCTCTTCCACTTTCTCCAGCGGAACGTTCAACCTTCGCAGATCCCACTGGGGACTTCGCTCCTTATCCCAGAGCACATACTGCACGTGGAATGCCTTCAGCGCTTTTACCGGATTTTGGTCCATCGCAGCACAGGCGTCTTCCACCATTTTCACTTCGCGCTCCCGCGTCACGCCTCCATGCTGCGCGGCATTCGCGTCGGGCCAGACGAGGTGATTTTGGCTGCTGATGTGCCGGAGAGAAGGATCGAGAGGCAGAACGGTCATGCACCAGCGCTGCGCGATTTCTTCTGAGGGAATCATGGCACTCTCCAGGTAGATGGAAGAGAGGATGTCGTGCTTCGTCTGGTCGGCGATGAAGGCTGAGGTTGCGATGTCGGAGAGGATGACGGAGCGCGGGAGCGCATCGAGGATGGGGAGCGCAGAGGCGAGGTGTTGCTCAGAAAAACGTGAGGGGAGAATGGTGAACTGCTCGTAGACGTAACGATTGTCGTGCGTGGTCCCCGCGAGGACGAGACCTCCGCAGAAGAGCGGCAGCAGAAGCCAGCGATACGCGGGGATCTTCAGTGATGAGAGACGCAGCGGGACATGCGAAAAGAAAAGCAGAATGGAGCACGCGGCCCCGAGTGCTATGGCGAAAGTTTCGTGCGAGGTGAAGGCGAGGACGGAGCCGTGGATCAGCTGCTGACTGATGACGATGAAGACGGCGAGGGGAAAGAGGATCACGAAGCGGGGAGCGCCTCGGAGCTGGGGAAGTGTGCGGGCAGCGAGAAGACCGCCCATGCCCATGCCGAAGAATAGTGTGCTGAGGATCCACGATTCCGGAAGATGCGACGAAACCATTCCCTGCCGAAACGCGACATCCGGATAGAGAGGATTGCGCATGAGCGCGAAGAGGTGCAGGACCGGAGGAATCGCGGCGAGGAGACCGCAGAAAATAGCGATGATGAGTATGATGAACGACGATGAGGACAGGCTCATACTCTTGCGATTGCGCATCCAGGTGATCCCTTCCCAAATAAACAGGAGCCCCACATACGCCCAGGCGAACATCCAGCTCCAGAGGTATACGCCGACGAGAGTACCCAGGAGCAGACCTCCGATGATGGCGGGGAGAAATCTTCGATGCTTCAGGGCGATCGTCAGGAGGAGAATCGTCGTGAGTGTGATGGCGAAGCTGTCGCGTTGGTGGATGGGCCGGCTGAGGCCATAGAGAATCGGGAGCGTGAAGAGGAAGGATCCGAGGAGAGAGATCCGTCTCGAGAATCCCGCGTTGATGCAGAAAAAGAATACGAGAAGGAAGAGCAGCACCGGCGAGATGGAATCCATGATCTGTTCCACTTCGATGGCCCGGAGTTCTGTCCATCGGAAGAGCGTGCCCTCGATCTGTTCGATGAGCCCTAGGTGCATTCCGGGCTGATCCGGATCACCGGTGTAGGGCTGCGCCGCCTGCTCCGGTCGGCCATTCAGTACTTCCTGAACGCGCGCAAGGTACTGGTGCTCATCCGAATTCATATGCACCAGGAGCCCGCGGGACGCTGGCTGCAGTCCATAGAGGATTTGCGGGATCTGCATCAGGACGGCGAGGCCAAGCGAGCAGAGGAGGAGAATGAGGGTCCAGCGGTGGGTGGCGGTCATGGAGGGGTTAGGGATTAGTTATTAGGGATTAGGAGAGACGTCCGAATACCATGATTTTGCGGTTCATTGTGCACGAATCTTAATACACCAATCCCTAATCCCCAATCCCTTCCCTGCCGTTCATCAGTAGCCATATCGTATCTTCACCATCATCCTCAGTCCCTTCCACGCATCGGAGAAACGAATCTTCTTCCCTTCGGCGAGCGAACGCGGATGATACGTGATGGGAAGTTCGATGATGCGGATGCCGCGCTTGAGAATTTTGGCACAGATTTCCGCTTCCAAATCGAAACCGTTCGCCTTCAGCTCCAGTGACCGCAGAGTGGCAGACGGCAGAAGTTTATAACAGGTGTAGGAATCGGTGATGCGCTTAAAGAAGAGAATGCTCAGAGCTGCGCTCATCACCTTGTTTCCCCACAGGAAGCGGCGGTAGAGATTGGGATTACTGCGCAGGAAGCGGGATCCGAAGATGACGGCCCCCGGGGATGCTTCAGCCTTGGCTAGGAGAGTGAGGATTTCCTCCGGATCGTACTCGAGGTCTGCATCCTGGATGACGGTGAAAGGGGACTTCGCCGATGCGATACCCATACGGACGGCATCACCTTTTCCACCATTCGGTTTCGTGAGGACGATATCTTGTGGTCGGGCTTTCTCGCGAAGGATGCGCAGAGATCCATCCTTCGAGCCGTCATCCACATAAATGATTTCGGCGAAGGATCCGCACGCAGCAACGACGCGATCCATGATGGCAGCGAGCGTGCGCTCCTCGTTGTACACCGGCACGATGATGGATAGTGGTATTGCGCTCATGAGAAGAGAGACCATTATGCAGGTCTTCCGTATAGTCTCCGATTGTCCTTGGGACTGCAAGCGGGACTCCTGTTCATTGTTCAGCGATCGGGCGTCCTGCTATTCTTGATCTATGATTGCTCTAACCCACAAAACTTCCACAGGGATCCTCGTGGGCATTATTTTCCTGGGCATGCTGTTGCGTATCGGTTCACTCACATGGAATACCTTCCCGCATGCCGATGTGAAGGGAGACACGAGTATTATAGCGAACTTCATCAAGACGGGCAGACTTTGGGGTGAGCCGCCCGATTCTTCGGCGCTGCGACATCCATCCCTGTTCTCCGCTGATTCCCGACTCGGCGTTCCCTCGCTGCAGCACGGGCCGGTCTGGCAAGTCCTCGGAGGTGGTCTCAGTATGCTCTGGCGAGGCTCGACCATTGCAGATGCGTTTCTCGCACTGCGCATCCTCTCTGTTCTCTCTGGCACAGCGATGATCTTTCTTCTCTGGAAGGTCGCCAAAATGTTTGTACATCCATCCGCTGCTCTTGTCTGCGCTCTCTGGGCCAGTCTGTCCTTTCTCCTGATCGACTATTCCGGCAACGGAGCGTTCTATGCGCTGCAGGGATCGCTGTATCTCGTCTGGATACTCCTCGCCATGCGCCCATCGACACACAGGCGCGCAGTGATGATGGGAGCTCTGGCAGGGCTGGCGTATCTCGTGAACTACCAGGCCATTATTCTCCTGCCCATCTCGATTGTTCTCGCATGGTTTCCCGGACCGGTACGCTTCCGCGATGGTCTTCTGTCCGCGATCATTTTCACTGTTGCGATGAGCCTCGTCGCCTCGCCCTGGCTCATACGCAATGCCATCCTCGTGGGAGATCCCTTCGCTCATCATCTGGTGAATAGCGGTTATATCTTTTCGAAATCAGGAATCTCCTCCACTGTCATCGATTATGTCTATCATTTCCCCAGTGCATGGGAACGCTACAGCGCCATCCTCGCGATGATGATCACATCCTGGCTACCGAACAACGCTTTCTACATCGCTCGCAAACTCTTCATCCTGGCTCCCATCGCCTTCATCTTCATGAGCTATGGACTCATCGATCAGGTATTGTCTTCGGAGCGCAGACGAAAACTACTGCCGGTTCTTCTGCTCTTCGCCGCTCATGCTCTCATCTCCGCAGCCTGGCCCGTCACGAAATTCCGCTACTTCGTTCCGCTCCTCCCATTGGTGTTCGTGCTTTCCGCCGAGGCCTTGGAACATTTCTTTCCTCGCGTTCGTACACGCGTCCTCTGGTATGCACTCATCACCGTGGCAGTGGTTCTGTGTTCGTTCCTCACTTTCCTCTCCGTTCCTACGCACACGTATTACTATGACGGTGCCATCACCACCGATCCCTTCAGCAGTCGTGGAGAATGGAACTTTCTGCGCGATAATTCCCTTCTCTCACCATCATGAAGATCCTTCGTTATTGCCTCTACGCTCTCGTTACCGGCTGTCTGCTCTTCACCTTCGTGAACGGAGTGTTGATGCGGTTGACGGTGTAGAGCATGCCCTATAATCGAGCGCAGGATGCTTCCTGCATGAATAGTTGAAAGGTATAATATTCCGGGTCTTCAGGGTTTCGTGTGGGTAAACTAATCTGACATTCTTTTTCATAATCA
>JBAWYM010000054.1:0-10207 GCA_037143575.1 Candidatus Peregrinibacteria bacterium
CAGACGTTTGGGGGGTTTTGTGACAGGCGATAGGACACTTTTGGCAAGCTGATGAGCAGAACCGTCGGTTACGAAACGTCCATACTTGGCAGGAGGGAAAGTTGAGTTGATTCACGTGGAACGAGGTCGATGTTCCTGTCGTGTTGATGCCCGAGTAAATCGTCACCGATGTGGTCTGCCAGAAGATACGGTGACAGGATGCGAGTGTCTTGTTGAATGGAGCGCAGCAGGACTTCACGGAGAGGAGCCCCAATCGGACGGACACCGATGTCGTACTCACGCAGGAGGAAATCGACGAGGAGAACCTGCAGATTGAGGAAATACTTGAGACGATCGAAGGAGCGCAACTGCATCTGTTCGGTCTTGAGAGACTGTTTGAGAAAACGAATAGTGTCTTCCACTTCCCAGCGATCGAGGTAGTTCCGGTAGAGCTTCATCGCTTCCCAGAGATCCTTCACTCGCCAATTCACAAGCAGGAGGAGCGGTTTCTGGAACTTCTCTCTGCGAACGGCAATGAACCCGTAGGTACGCACTTCCTTGCCAATCGTGATGCCGATGTCGCACCGAGCGTACGTGCAGTCACCATCGACCAGCGGCCGCTCGCTCAGGATCGTCTCGGCAACGCTGGTGAGGAGATGAACCTCTCCATGAAACAACACGTTCCGTTTTTCCTTGAGACGAATCATCCAGGCAATTTCCTGTCCATCGAGAAAAGAGAACCACTCCTCACCATCAAACCCTCGGTCGAAAACATGGAGGCAATCGAGGCCAATCTCAGCCGAGAGAATATCGGTGATGTGCTGATGGAACGAGGTGTTCTGAGATTCAAATTCCTCATCCTTCGGATTGAGCAAGGTGGCTTTGATCGGATGAATATCCCATAACTGCTTTCCGCAGCCCACACTCAGACAGAAGGTGTAGCCGGTGACCAACTCTCCGGTTGAACCGTCATGGACGGTGCTCAATCCTTCGAGCTTCTCTGCCCAGGGTTTGGCAATATCACTACCATCGTGTATCACCAGTTTCCATGTTTCCTGACGACCGCGAAGTCTCTTGGCATGAGCCTTCCACATCTGCTCCCACGGAAGTTTTTCGAGCAATGCGGACATCGTCTTCACCCAATCATCCAAACGTGAACGCAGACCGCCTGCTCGTTGCAATCGCGAACGCCCCGCTCGACTCAAGATCGAAGAGCGACAAGACAGAACACTCCGACAAAACTCGTACAAATGTCTGCGTTCCCACGCCGAGAGAAGCCGCAGGTATGGCTTGAGATAATCCCGCAACAGAAGGGAGGAGGAAGGAACCGGCATAAAAAAAGAGGGTGGAAAGGTGCCGTCTATAAAGATCGGCAGCTTATGTTGCCTGTTTCTAAGTCAAGTCTTTCGGCTTGATACTGCGAAGAAAGTGCTCTGGTTATGTATCAGATTCTCTCAAAAGAAATCCCGATCATGGACACTTTTCGCATCCTACTTTTGCTCATGCAGAAGAGCTTCCACTCCTATCGCCTGTCACAAAACCCCCCAAACGTCTGATTTGTTTGTGTGCGGTGGCGGGGTGAGAAGGGAAACCCCACTTCGTTCCTCGGCAAGCTCGGGACTACGCGGGGCAGGGGTTTGGAAAAGGATAAAAAGGCCAGAAAGGTTTCGTAGCAATAACCTTTCATGCGTTCCTAGCCTTTTCAATGTTTCAAGCCTTACCTATCAGGCTTCTATAACGTCTTCCAAACCTCTCGAACCTCCGTCACGCCCTCGGCTTCAGCTCGCCATCATCATCCTCTGAACGGCTGCTGACATTCGCATGGGCTGCTGCTTCGGCGAGGTGCTTGGGGATCACAGCATCGATGGCGCCCCACTTGGCTTCGCCTTCTTCGGGCAGGAGGATCGACACTTGGTCACCCACTTCGGCGCGGTAGAACGTGACCGACGCGAGGAGCACGCGGAAAGCCTGACCTTCGGCGAGGATCTTGTATTGGCCATCCTCCTGAATGAGGACGCCGACGGTGGACCGGCGCTTGATCGGTGCGATCTGCTTGTAGATGAATTTGCCTTCGTCGGTGATGGTGAGCTTCATGCCATCGCCCTCCACGAGCTTGCTCTTACTGGCGTAATTCGCCGGGACCGGGAAGGTATTGCCGCTGCCGTCCACCATATTCTGCCCGTCAAAGCTCCCTTCTACCACTTTGCCGCTCACGGGGCTCATCGATCCCATGGAGCTCGCGCGCGTGATGTGGCGCTCACGGTCGGTATCGGCAATGCCGGTTATCGAACGCAGAAGTGCATTTGCCGTCTTCAATGCGGACGTCGCACTTTCGAGAAGTTCCTGAACTTGGAGGAGTTGGTCATCGGCCATGGGGAGAGAGGGGAGTGTGTGAGAGACGGAGATGGAGCGCAGGTCTTCGACCTGCAGACTGTTGGTAGACCCGCGGACTGATGGAAAATTTTCCTTTTACACCTGACCGACCATCTGTACTTCGAGGTTTTCCGATGCGAGACGGGCGAGCATTTCCTTCTCCGTGAGCAGACCATGCTCTGCACCGACGCTGCTGACCACGCTTGCGGCATTGATTGTACCTGCTTTCAGCGCAGTTGGGAAGTCTTTTCCCGTCAGGAGTGCCCATGTGATACCCGTGCCGAAGGCATCTCCGGCACCGGTGACTTCCACGACCGGAACCGGCAAACACGGACAGTGATAGAGGGTCTTTCCATCCGTTCCCAGCACACCACGCCCGCCATCGGTAATGCAGAGAGAGTGCACTCCGCAGGCGAGGAGTTTCCGCATCGCTTCCTCCGTTGTCTTCGATTCCGTGAAGGCGAGGGATTCCTCTTTATTGAGCAGGAGCAGATCGGTGTACTTCAGGAGCCGAAGATTGGCTTTCTTTCGAATGCCGGAATCGATCTGGCATCCACCGGGATTCCACGTGAGGCGCGGGTGCTCGTGCGCCAGGACATCCACGATGTCATCCTGCAGCACACAGGCGCCTTCCTGAATGTGGTTGAGGTAGACCCAGTCCATTTTCGCGACTTCATCGATATCGAAATTCGCTTTGTGCAGGTGTGCGTTCGTTCCGGGTTCGTAGAGGATGATGCGTTCCCCACCTGTACCCGTCAGCACGATCGAGAAGCTCGTCACTTCCCCTTCTACGACGGTTGCACAACGGGCATCAACCCCTTCGTTTGTGAAGTTTTCCAGCAGTTTCTCCCCCCACTGGTCCGAACCGATCACTCCCTCGAAGCGGGCTGCGCAACCGAGGAGTTGTAAGCCCACAGCGGTGTTTGACGCTCCGCCGCCGCAGCTCTCCTGCAGGTTTTCTACCCGGACTTTTTGGCCGAGAGGGAGAGCAAAAACCGCCTCACCGTCCTTTCTTCGGATGACTTCGTGCGGGACTTGGACGAAGAGGTCGTAGGTGGCGCCGCCGATGGACATGGTTTTGGGTTTGTTCATCGGTGAGGAAGGGTAGCTGAATGAATGACCAAATCCCAAATCTCAATAACCAAGGAATGACCAAACCTCAAATCCCGAATATTGGTCATTGGTCATTGGATTTTCCCTGGTCATTGGTGCTTGGTCATTGGTCATTCGTTATTGGAGTAATCGATATTTTCTCTCCATCGTTTCCATAAACCCTTCCATCACTCGCATCGTCTTCTTTCGCTTCCAGAGGAACAGCAGCAATGCAGCGAGGATGCCGCTCACCGACCACCAGGCCCATGTGCCGATGCCGTTGCTCGGGAGAGTATCTGCGACGACGGTGGTCGTGGGCTGTGCGGGTGGAACGTATGGTTGGTCGAAGCCGCTGCCGTGCAGTGTGGATCCGGATTCAACGACGCGGAAGCCTCTGCCGTTGGGGGTTCCTTGCGCGGTTGCCATGAGATCTTTGAGTTGATCGCCGGTGGTGGTAATGGGAGTAATGCGGCAGAAGTACGTGATGCCGTTGATGAGATCATTGAGCGTGTAGGATTGTGCCTCGCCGTTGACCATGCGCTTCTCGGTGAGCTGATCGGGCTCTGTGCCGTACTCGAGGAGGAACGCCGCGAGGGCCGTCTCCTTCTTCATGGGCGTCCACTCGAGGAGGAGATTGCCGTCCCCCGGAGAAGCGGTGAGCTTGAGCCCGAGGACGGTGACGCTTGCCGTTTCACTCTTCTTGAGACTCTCGACGTTGTTCTTTAGCGCAGTGACCGCGAAGAAATAGGCGGTGGCGGGCTTGAGACCGGCAACGGTCGCTGCAGAGACGGCTTCTCCCGTATCCAGCGAATAGTCGAAGCTCTGTGCCGACGTTCCGACGTACACCCTGTATCCATCGGCTTCGCCAGCCGCCAGTGGCTGCCAGCTGAGGGCGACGGCATTCACCTTCGCCTGTGCGGTGAGCTTTTCTACAGTGGGCGGTGCCTTGGCTTTGGTCGCGAGATTCGTGAGCATCTGTGCCTTGTTACCGTAGGCATCCGTCGCTTCGATGAGTGGCTGCAGGGTCCCGATCTTGGTCGCCGTGAAGCTTCCTTGGTACGTCCCCGGGTGTGTCACATCTTCCGTGAGCGGACTTACCGTGCCATCGACGGAGACGGTGACGGTGGGGAGGAGCGGCTCGGACTGTACGGTGACATGCACCGTCTGACCTTCCACGGGATCTTTGGGGCTGAAGTCGACCGAGACGATGCGGGGAGGAGTGGTATCTATCAGAAAACTCCTCGGATCGGACTGAAATTTGCCGGTCGCCTCTTCCACACGAAGAGTGGCACCGGATGTGCTAGGCTGCAGCGGGACACTGATCTGGAATTCCCCTTTGGCATTGGTGTCGCCGTGCACGATATCTTTGCCGCCTGTCACGATGAGGTTGATGAGCGCAGGGCCGGTTCCCTTGAGCTGAACGGTTCGGGAATTCACCGTCGAGCCTTCTCCCGGATCGAGAATCGTGAGGGTCCCGTCTGCGGGTGTTTCTCCTGATCCGCCTACCTGCACGGTGATGTGTCCGGCCACTTTCCCCGTGGAATCTTCCACGGCTAGGGTCTGTTCACCAGCCGTGACGAAACGCAGTCCCAGCGTGAAGGTCTTCGTTCCCAGATCTCTCGCAGCGAATTGTCTAGTGCCGAAGGGAAGGATCGCCTTGGGGTCCGTGGAGGAGAAGCGAATGGATCCCGCATAGTCTTCGACGATCTGTCCATTTGCGTCCAGTGCGGTCACGCGGAAATTCATATCCTGGCGTGCGGTGACGGTTGATGGGGATCCGTCGATGACGACAGCGAAGTGATCGACGGCGCTGAACGTCTCAGCACTCCCGCCATCGGTGAGCTGAGCGTAGAGCGGGCGACCTCGATATTCGCCGACAGGAGCGAGATTGGTGGAGTTGCTCCCGCTGAACCAGTCATTTCCTCCTGCAGGCGTATTGCTTTGTCCTGCGGTGATCGTTGCATGGGCGTCGAGGAGCTTCCCCGAGAGGAGGTCGATGGCACGCAGCTCAATAGCACCGGTTTTCTGCGTGGTGATGACGAAGACCTGCTGTCCGTCGCGGTCCGTCTCTGCGCTCTTGGCCTGCACACGATCTTCGGTCCTGCTGGAGATCAATTCCACCGGCCGACCGGCGAGCGGGTTCACGTATCGGTCGCGAAGGATCACGGTCACGTTCACCGCATCCTGCCCGTCCGGGGTCACGGAGCTGCGGCTCACTTCGATGGAGCTTCCCTTCGTATCGATGGCATCGGGCGTCACTGAGAATGACATCTGCACCGCGGAGCCCTGGAGCTGTACGCGGTACGTTCCTGCTGTCTGCGTATCTTCCCCGTTCATGCGTACCGCTGCATTGCCCTGAGTGTCCGCCGTCACTGCGAGAGGCACAGATGGTCCGAGCGGAGGCAGGACCGAAAGCGAGAGCGCTTCATTCGGTGCGAATCCCTGCAGAGTGATCTCCGTGCCGATGCCGGCAACGGTATCTTTCGCCATCACAGTTCCGGCACTCAAAGAGGCAGTCGGGAAGAACGTCAGGAGAAATGCACAGAGAATGAAGGAGGTGGTTTTTTTCATAAATCTGATTAGTATAGCGATTTTATGAGATTCCTTCAATGCTTAGGGTGTATTGGGGGCAATAGAAAGGGTGTTTTGTCGAGGGAATGATTCCGTCGGATAAGCAAGAAAATTTGTCACAGTGAGCCGCGTCGAACTGCGACAAATTTGCGCTCTTCGTTGAATGTCATGGTTCGTTCCTCGACAAGCTCGGAATGACATTGCTCACTATGACAGCTTTCCACTTATCTCGTCTGCTTCTATGCTTTGCCCCATGAAGAAACTCCTCCTCCCGCTCCTCCTCTGTCTTCCACTCCTCTCCGCCTGCGGTTCCACGGGAACGACCACCGCGGCCATCACCTGCAAGAACTACTGGTTCGATACAGTGGGAGCGTGTCTTCCTGATAACTGGAATGTCCTCGACCGCGCTACGCTCGATCAGCGTGGAGTGGCCGAAGATACGATCATCGCCTTCCAGATGAAGGATGCCGTGTCCGGCCAGTTCCCCACGGTGTCGATCACCCGCGAGCCTCTCGCCACGGTGGTGGACAGTGCCACGTACAGTGATGCGACGATCCGCTCCGTCACCGTTCTTCCGGCCTACAAGCTCATCGACAAAAAGAAGTCGACCATCGACAAAGTCGCTACCTCCATTCACGTCTTCACGGCACAGCCGACTTTGAGTGAGCCGATGCGGAAATTTTATCAGGTGAGCACGGTCAACGGGTCCATCGGCTACACGGTAACCGCCCTCACGCCTGTGTCGGTTTCCGCAGCGGTCGAAAATGCGGTGCTGGCGATCTTGGGGAGTATGACGTTCCAGGGGGCGACGTCGGCGGGGGGCTAATGAGGAGAACGATTTCTATGTAATATCAATTTGAAAGTTCGGGAAAATATTGACTATATCAATATTATATATATAATCATCAATATGGAATTGACTCCTTATTCAACGGAAACCACTCAGATCATGCAATTGAGATTTGGTGAGGAGCAAACGAGAGCGGCCTTAGAACTCATGGAATCGACTGCTCGGGGCACCTTCCCGGTTGATACCGAGCCAGTTTTGAAAGTGGTGGGAATTGGCACCACTCGATTTTCGAATTTAATATGGGAAATTGCGGCTAATGTTCAGGTGGAAAGGAGTACCGTTCATTCCTCGGAGGATAGAGGTGCCGGCGGTACCTGTCTTCGTTCCGCTACGCCGGGGTCATTGCAGGGAATGTGATCATGACGAAATCCCGGCGAAGCCTATGGCTGTGCCACGTGCGCCGCAGGCGTTATACGTGGAGGTGCCGGCGGGAATTGCACCCGCGCATGGAGGTTTTGCAGACCTCTGCCTTACTACTTGGCTACGGCACCGATTGATTTCTCTATCAATGAATAATGGGATAGGAATTGCCTGCCCACCGAAGCTCCCAGAGGAGCGAAGGCGGGGCTACGGCACCAGACCGGACGGAGAGTATCAGAATATCGGGGATGCGGAAAATATTGCGTCGTTCTTCGATTCTTCATTTGATGAACGTACTATTTTGACCAATTTCGGAAGAATGCTTCGTAAGCTTCCGTGAAGGTCAATGCCTGTTCAGCTTGTTGGTCCGCTTTCTCCATTTCTCCTTTTACTGCAAGGTACATCGCTGCCTGAGCACTCAGAACAAATCCATTTGCTTGTCGTGCCAATGCGCCTGACATTCGTTGTTGATTCGTGAGGATTTTCCCTTCGACACTATTCCTGTGCGCTTCTTGCGATTGACACTGTATGATGTCACATCGATCAGCGAAATTTAGATCACGATTGGCGATGTCTCTCAGATTTCTCAGATGAGGGAATTCTTCGGAATCATTGTTAAGCATGCCTCTTTTGTACCTCAAGGAATGTCTTTGTAAAGATGAAATCTTGATTTTTTGCAGAACATTGCTATGATCTCCAAAATACCATGGCCAAGCCCAAGCCCATCCTTCCGGCATCCACAAACCCCCAGGACTACTGCATTGCGACCCTGGGGAGCCACACGGCGCTGCAGATTCTGAAGGGTGCGCGCGATGAGGGGATGCGCAATCTTGTGATCTGCAAGCGCGGATCGGAGAAGCCGTACCAGAGCTACGGGGTGGCCGATGAGTACATTTTCGTGGATGACTGGTCGCAGTGGAATGATCAGCTGGAGGAGGAGCTCATTAAGCGCAACGCCATCATCATTCCCCATGCGTCGTTCATCGCGTACGTGGGGCTGGACCGGGTAATGAAGATGCAGCCGATGTACTACGGAACGAAGGAAATCCTCCAGTGGGAATCCGACCGGCACATGGAGCGGCAGTGGCTGGAGAAGTCCGGTCTTCTCTTGCCGACCGTCTTCGATAAGCCGGAGGATATGGATCGTCCGGTCATCGTGAAGTTCCATGGAGCCGGCGGGGGATTTGGCTATTTCATCGCCAAGAATGCCGAGCAGTTCTGGGAGGTGAAGAACCGCAAGTACCCCGAGCAGAACGAGTATGCGCTACAGGAGTATATCGTCGGGGTGCCGCTTTACGCGCACTACTTCTACTCACCGATCACCAAGGAATTGGAGATCATGAGCTTCGACAAGCGCTACGAGAGTAATGCCGATTCCATCGGCCGTATCCGTGCCGAGGATCAGCTGGCTGCCAATATCCACACGTCCTACACCATCGTCGGCAATACTCCTGTCGTCGTCCGAGAATCGCTTCTGCCGGAGTTCTTCGCCATGGGAGAGCGGGTCGTTTTGGAAAGCCAGAAGCTCGGTGCGGGGAAGGGACTCTTCGGGCCGTTCTGCTTGGAGTGCATCGTCACGCGGAAATTGCAGATCTTCGTCTTTGAGATCTCTGCCCGCATCGTCGCCGGGACCAATCCGTTCGTGGAGGGGTCGCCGTATTCTCAACTTCGTTACAAAGAACCTATGAGTACGGGACGAAGATTGGTCCGGGATATTAAAGAGGCGATTGAGAAGGGGAAGCTGGAGGAAGTTCTTGGATAGCGAGAAGCGAGTAGCGGATAGCGAGTAGCTTTTTTCTTATTTCGACTTACACTCCTCTCATGGATTCCACCTCACTCCTCCAGGGCTACGATCTCCAGAATCTCACCGTCGGTGTGCTCGGCGGACACAGTGCTCTCGATGTGGCACACGGGGCGAAGCGGCATGGGTTCCGTACCGTGTGTGTCGCGAGGAAGGGGAGGGAGAAGACGTACAACAAATACTATCGGACGCGAGATAGTGGACGGGAGGGTGGAAAGTGGAAAGTGGAAAGTGGAAAGCTCGGTTGCATTGATAAAGTCATATCCGTGGATCAATTCAAAGATGTATTGAAGGAAAACATCCAACAGAAGCTCAGAGAGTCGAACACAATATTTGTGCACAATCGGTACTTCTGGGTGTACTTCGATGACTTCTCCAAGGTGGAAAATGAGTTTGCTGTTCCGATCTTTGGTTCGCGGACTTTACTCAAATTGGAAGAGCGTGATCAACCGTACACGCAGTATGATTTATTGAAAGATGCGGGCATTCGTTCGCCCAAGATTTTCAAGAATCCATCAGAGATCGATCGTCCTGTTCTGGTGAAGGCGGCGGAGGCGGAGCGCGGGTATGAGCGGGCGTTCTTCCTCGCGACGAGTGTGCAGGATTACGAGGAGAAAGGAGCGGCACTTGAGAAACTTGGAAAAGTGACGGCAAAGTGGCGTGATGCGGTGATCGAGGAATTCATCGTCGGCGCACCGGTGAACTTCAACTTCTTCTATTCACCTCTTTCCGGAGAGCTGGAGCTGCTCGGTACGGATACTCGTCGTCAGACCAATCTCGATGGCTTCCTCCGGATGACCGCGGAGCAGCAGGTGGAGGTGGCCAAAGTGGTTCCTCTCAAGATGATCGAGACCGGACACATTGCCTGCACCGTCAAAGAATCGATTTTGGAAAAGGCCTTCGACCTCGGCGAGAAGTTCGTCGCAGCGACGAAGAAACTGCCAAAGACTTTGGATCCGTCCGGCAAAGGCATCATCGGTCCGTTTGCCCTCCAGGGAGCGGTGGTGGCGGAGGAGGGGAAGGAGGATATTGTGATTTTCGATGTCAGTCTCCGGATCCCCGGTTCCCCTGGCACGTTTGCTACTCCTTATTCGCGGTATCTGTACGGCGAGACGATGAGTGTAGGAGAAAGAATCGGGATGGAGATGCGGAGGGCGGTGGAGGAGGGACGGGTGGGGGAG
>JBAWYM010000055.1:0-10036 GCA_037143575.1 Candidatus Peregrinibacteria bacterium
GTCACAATCCCCACCCCTGCGATGGAAGCAGCGAGAAGCAGATACAGCGCCGGTAGGCCCGCGCGGTCGGCGTAGAGACCAAGAACTCCCAGAGTGCAGACCTGGAGGAGCTGGGTGCCGAAGCTCTCGATGGAAAGTGTGGTGGCGCGGCGGTGGGATTCTGTGCGGCGGTTGATTTCGTCGGAGAAGAAGATCTTGCGGAAGGAGAGGATGCTCCAGAAGAGCACGGGGAAGAGTGCTGCGAAGAAGATAAAGTGGAGCTTCGCCATCAGGAGGAGGCCGCAGATTTCCGCCGCGAAGATTACTGCAAAGGATCCGAAGCCCCCCAACTTTTTCTGAATTTCGTGAGATTTCCATGCGACGAAGGCCCCGATGATATTAAAGCAGGCCAGAAGAATTCCCCAATAGACGATCGGAACGTTGACGAGTTCCATAAACGGATTGAATGTTTGGAAGACGACCTTGCCGCCCAATGCGACCGTCATACTCGCGAAGACAATGAAGATCAGTGTTGTCTGTGTCGTGAACCAGCTCAGTGTTTTGAATAAGTGTGTAAAAGGTTCATGAGCGTGCGGATGAGGTTTTCGTGCTGGCTCTTCCAGAAACAAAATCAGGAATAATTTGGTGATGGGCACAATAAGACACAGTATGACTGCGAAGCGCAGGTTCCACGCACCGAGGAAACCACCGAAGATTTGTCCTGATGCCAGAACCAACAGGGCAAACCCCTCTATTCTTCCGAGCATTTTTCTATGTTCTCCCTCTCGTTTCAGTATTTTGAGCGAATCGAAGAGCATTGCAGATTCTGTTCCCTGCAAGGCTGCGGCTCCAATACCCCAGGTGATCTGTGCGACAATGATCCAGAGGAAATTCTGTGCGAATGCAAAGGATGCCAATCCGATAAGAAGAGAGAGCTCCGCGAAAATGAAGGAGGATTTGCGATTGATGATGTCGGAGAAGACGCTCGTGGGGATATCTACCAAGAGGATGGTCAGAGCGAAGATGGATTCCCCGAGAAGGACCTGCGCCAGTGAGAGACCCACGATGTGCATCTCGAAGGCGATCACAACCGCGGAGGCGAAGAGCGATTCATCAATGCTCAGCCACTTCAGAAGAGTGAGGTTGCGTTCGAGCTTGCGTTTGATTATGGCGGAGGCAGCGGTCATGCGGTTCTATCGTAATCTTCGGAAGCGGGAGGCGCGAATTTTGGTTCGTCGATACAGTGGGCACATGGGCAGGCGCCGCACCCGCGAAGGGGATGCGGCTGGATTGTTGTGTGTCGATCCGAGCCCTTCAGCTTCTCTCTTCCGATAAATTCTTCACAGCGGCAAATCCCTCTTCTTTACTTTCGGGAGCGGAGAGGTGAAGGCAATGGGTGTCTCACTTGCACCCAAACACCCGTAGTATACGCCGTCCTTCAGCAGTTCGATAGTATGGAAGAATTCCTTGTGGGCGGGTTGTCCTGTCATCGGATCGACGATGGCGAAAGAAGCGCCTTTCCTGAGGATAAACTGTTGCAATCTCGTATCATAGATTGGCGTACGCAGGGGTTCGCGCAGACCGTCGATGTATCCTCCGTTGGAGAGGATGAGCGTCTTCAGCTTTGTCTGGGTCGTGCGTGGATCGTCCTCTCTCTCCCGTTGCCACTGGGTTCGTCCACCTCTTCGAACATGTTCCGCATCATGGACAAAACTTCTCAAATCTTCCGCAGAATGATTCCATCGAACGTTGCCTTCCTCGTCCAGAAGCCGTGCCAGAGACAATCGTGCCCCTTCCTGGTTCCGTACGAGTTCCCGATGGGAACGCTGTTCCTCCTGTTCATCTGCAGCTTTCACCCCTTCGATGTTGTCGCTGACACCGAGGACGAAGTACTCTCCTGTTGCCGGAGTTTCCGTTTCCGATTTTTCCCCGAAATACAAGAGATCACGAAAGCGCTGAATGGATTTACCGATGAGGTTTCTCGAATCCGGCTGAAGAACGTCGTAGACCTCTACTGAGAGGAATGCGGGACTGAGCGGCTTTCCCTGCGCATCGACGATGAATGTTTGACCTTCTCTCCGGGCGATGCCGTAGGAGGTATCGAGCATTGTCGGAGCGTCGATTTTGGATTCGGGTGATGCTTGATGTAATGTGCTTTTCATATGACAAATCTACGATATCTTGATTGATAGTCAAGAATTGTTTCCCAGAAAATTGGAACTCACTTCGCCGCCCCCGTCCCCGTCGCTGCAGGATGGACGGCCTTCGTATTCTTCCAGCTCAAGCGCAAGATCTCCTGACGGACGCGCTCCGGGAAGCTT
The DNA here is from genome assembly GCA_037143575.1 of Candidatus Peregrinibacteria bacterium. Taxonomy (GTDB): domain Bacteria; phylum Patescibacteriota; class Gracilibacteria; order Peribacterales; family Peribacteraceae; genus JBAWYM01. The sequence goes on from JBAWYM010000055.1 coordinate 2,301, forward strand.
TCGGGGCCGCCGGGCAGGGCGAAGTAGAGGCGACGGAGGATGCGCCCCTGATCGGGATTGGTCTCGAGATTCTTCAGCTCCATGGTGAACTGATTGATGCGGGGCTGCGCGTAGTGATAGAGGAAAATGCGCTGCTTGATCACGGTGACCATCGTCTGGATTTCGGAAGCCGAGAGGACGGCGGTGGCATCATCGGGCGGGAGATACGCGGCGATCTCCTCTGAAGACACCGCATCGAGGGCAGGTTCAGAGGATTCCTTCTTTTGTTTCTCGATGGAGAGCGCGAGCATCGCCATGGCCGAGGTTACTTCTTTGCTGGTATCGGCAGAGACCAAGGCATTGTGATCACGCAAACCCGACAGCTGCGGCCTCAGCTCTTTCCACATGCCCTCCACTCCCTTGAGATTCCCCTCTTCCACCGTCTGTGTGAGGACACTCAGGGCATCGAGCAGGAGATCAGCGCGCACTTCCTGACCATGCGCAGCATCATCCGTGACCAGCGAGCTCGTTTCCATCACCACTTTCTTGATGATGTAGGCCTGATCGCCGGGGAGGGTGGCGGCGAGTTCGCCGGCGCTCTGTGACACCGCTTGCCGGAGGAGGAACTGCGCGAGGGTAGCGTCTCCGGAACCGGTGGCGAGAGCGACGAGGGTACCGCGGTACTCTTCGAGTGGCAGCGTGACAGCTCCAGTTTCTCCCTTCGCGAGCAGAGCCGCTGCTTCATTGAGGCGGCTGTCTGCGTATTCAATCTTCTTCTGTACGCGGGACTCTTCGCCCAAGGTGAGGAAGAGATCCACTGCTTCTACTGCACGCTTCATGGAGTAGAGGCGAGACGTGGGGAGAATCCCTGCGCGCTCTGCCAAGCGGGCCTGCTGCAGAGAGGCGATCTCCTGACGGTGCACGGCATCCCGCGAGAGATTATCGCGAATCCATGCATCCTTGTACTGGGTGCTGGAAATGTGGGAGATCGCGAGCGCAGAGCCATCTCTCGCTTGTGAGCGATCGCCCGAAACCAGCAAATATTCCTTTCCGTCGTGCGTCACGCTGGCGCTGCGATCGAGAGCTTCGATGCTGAGAGATTGCGCAGTACGTTCGAGGGAGACACTGCCCTCATTCACCGTCACCAAGTCGGCACGGGAGGAGATCGTGATGCCGGGGAGAGAGCCCGGGAGTAGGCCCTGAATCCAAATACGTCCCGACACGAGTGCAACGGTGGAAACGGGCTCCGACGGTGTAAGGTGATCCGAGAGATCGAGAAGGGTGATAGTTGTCTGGCTATCCATGCGGATCACACCGGTATCGCCGAGGACCACACTCGCTTCACCATTCCCCGTCTTCAATTGCATTCCCGTCTTGAGCGCGAGCGTCCCTACGACCGGCTGCCACAGCTCACCCATCAGCACATAGGCTTCTCCGCGGGTGGGAGTAAAGGAAAGCTCGGAACTGGCAACGGAAGAAGGTGCCCAGAGGACGGTGGGGGCGAGATGGACGACGAACGCAATGAGGACGAAGGCGGCGGTCCACGTGAGGGAGCGATACAGATGAGACGTCTTCCGAGCGGTAGGCAGATTCTCGAGGGCAGGTCGCAGGATGCGCATGGGTGACTGCCCGGCGGCGGCAATCCACGATCGGACATCGTTCAGAACACTGTTTGCGTGAGCGGCGGAGAGATCGCTGGCGATGTGTGCCCACACAGAGAGGCGGGAAGCAGGAGTGGGCTCGAGAGCGATACGGACGGACTTCAGTGCATGGGGAGCCCTCTGTATGGCTGCAAAACGCTTTGCGATACGTTCCTGAGCACCTGCAGAAGGAGCACAGTCGCCACGGAGCCGGCGGAGGAGGTCCTCAGCGGACATTTTGCACTAGGAGAAACGGCGAAAGAGGCGGTTTGTTACAGAGAATAGCTGGTAGCTTGTAGGTTGTAGCTTGTAGGTTGTAGCTGGGAAGAACATTCAGGAGGTCACTTATAAGGTTCCCATTCATATTTTCACATTCCATTTTCCTATGACTCAGCAGAGCGGTTCGCCTGTCCTGAGCCGAGTCGAAGGATCGACCCGCGGGATAAGCAATGAGGTTCATTCGCCCATGGTGTCGGATTTCACAAGGTTCCACGGTGTTCAGGGGGAAGCAGCGCCGAAAGCTTTTCCAGCGCCCGGAACTTCAGCACTCGCACAGACCCTTCGCTCCGCTTGAGAGCTAGGGCGATTTCGGTGATCGAGAGATCGGCGAAGTAGGAGAGGGTGAGGACGTCACGGTATTTCTTGGGGAGCTGATCGAGCGCACCGCGGACGATCTTCAACAAATCATTGCGCTGCAGCCGGTCCTCGGCACGGTTCATCGGATCGGTGTCGGATAATTCCTCGGACACCTCCATGGTTTCCTTGCGGGACCGGAAGGCATCGATGACGGTGTAGCGCGCGATGCGAAAGAGCCAGGCGCCGAAGGGAATCCCCGCACGTTCCTGGTAACTCGTGATCTTCTCCCAGATCTTCAGGAAGATATCTGCGGTGATGTCCTCGGCCATTTCGCGGTCGAACCGAAAGGCGGTGTAGCGATAGACCTGCGGGAAGTAGTGATCGTAGAGCTGATGGAACGCATCGCCGTCACCCTCTTGTGAAAGGCGCACATAGGCAAGGATTTGGGGCTCGGTGAGGGGGATGAGGTCGGGCACGGGAGGACTTAGTATAGCATCTTGAGGTTGGAGAGGTTTGGAATAGGTTATAGACGCCAGATAGGTAATATGAGCAAAACCTTTCAGGCTTTTCTAACCCCTGCCCCGCGTAGCCCGCAGGCGAAGTGGGGTCAATCCTCCGTCACTCCCACTCAATCGTCCCCGGTGGCTTACTCGTCAAATCATAGAACACACAATCAATTCCCGAAAGCTTCAGGATTCTCTCCGTCATGCGCTTGAGAACGGCTTCCGGAATCGGCGCGGCGCGGGCGGTCATCGCTTCTTCGGATTCCACCGGGCGCAGCACGATGGATTGTCCGTCGGGTTTCGTTCCGAAGGGCAGGAGGACGACGGGGAATTGCCAGATGATTTCGTACAGATCAGCCGCACGCATTTCCTCAGCCACAATTGCATCCGCTTCCCGTAGAAGATCAGCGCGTTGCTGTGTGAGGTAGCCGGGAGTGAAGACAAACTCCGTCGGTGCAGTGTGTGACGTACAGAGCAGCACACGGTTGATTTCTCTGCTGGTATTGGGAATTTCCACGGAGAGCTTTTTGAGGTCGTCGGAAACGATGAAGGGATTTTTTTGGAATACGGCGAGCGCATGGCGGTATGTCCGGCCGTCGCCTTGGACGCCGACGGATTGCACCGGCAGAACCGAAGAGCCCGAAAAATTCGTAGGACAGGAATATTCCTGTCCTACGAATTTTTCTTGTTCTGAACACAGGATTCTCACCCCCAACCCCGGCCCCGGGAACGGATGGCGCCAGACCAATTGGTGTGGAAGGCCGAGCTCTTCGCCGAGGACACGCACTTCATCTTTGTAGAGTTCCTTGAGCGGCTCGATCACAAGCCCCTTGACGATCAATTCCTGTACGGCGGCCACACGATTATGGTGGGTCTTGATGTGGTCGGCGTGCTTGGTCCCCTTGGTTTCGATGGTGTCGGGATAGATGGTTCCCTGCCCGAGCATCCAGCCTTTATCCGCTGTGAGTCCCAGCCCTTCGCTCACTCTGGCCTGCACAGCGAGGAAGGTATCACCGATGATTTTGCGCTTGGCTTCGGGCTCATAGACGCCCTGCAAATTCCGGAAGAATTCCTCCGAGGCATCTTCGATCTTCAGATTGTGCACATTGAGCTGATCGAATGCTTCGCGGATTTCTGTGATCTCGCCTTTGCGCATCAGTCCGGTATCCACCAGAAAACCCTGCACACGCTCCGTGCCGAGGACCTGATTGAGCAGTGTGAAGGCGACCGTAGAATCCACTCCGCCCGAGACGAGCATGAAGACCTTGCGATCGCCCACCTGAGCTTTGATATCGCCAGCGATGCGCTGTACGTAGCCCGTGAGTGACCAGGGAGTGGCTTTACAAAGCGCCGAAAATCGCTTCAGCAGATCGAAGCCATGCTCCGTGTGGACGACCTCTGGGTGGAACTGCACAGCGAAAAAATTGCGCGCGCTGTCTTCGAATGCCACGTGATTGCATGCAGCGGACGTTGCCGTGAGTTTGAAGCCCGGAGGGAGAACCGACGCTTCATCTCCGTGCGACATCCAGACCGACGTCTCAGGATCGAAATCTCGCAGCAGTTTCCCACCACCATCGACCGTCTTGATCATTGTCTGTCCATACTCCTTCACCTTTCCCGGCGTCACCGTTCCCTTGAGTGTCTGCGTCATCCAGTGCAGCCCATAGCAGATACCAAGTACAGGAATGCCAAGCTCGAAGATTTTCGGGTCCGCCTGCGGACTTCCCTCTTCATACACGCTCTGCGGACCACCGGAGAGGATGATCTCCGCCGCATTCTTCAATTCCTCAGCTGATACAGCAGGATCGCGGATCTCGGCCATCACTCCGAAGCTGCGGATTCTCCTCGCGATAAGGTGCGCGTACTGTCCGCCGAAATCCAGAACGATGATCGGGTGATGGACCTCCATGGGTACAGCATAACGGGAGGAAGTGATTGGCAAAAGAAAAACAGCATGAGTTCATCGAGCTGGACATTGACAGGAAACTTCACACGGAAGAGGATCCTCGGTAATGTCTGTAGAACTTACCCGGAGCTTGGCGGAATATCTCACTCGCGCAGTTGCTCACGTAGATGCAGCAACAACTGATGAAATGGGGAAATTGGAGAAAGACGAAGATCTGGATGCTGATCGGCAGGTGCAGATCTTAGAGGCGGTTCTCCTATCTATTAAAGTATTATTTGGGGCTGACCTAGAGAACATCACACAAACCATGAGGGAACCTTTAAATAATATTGTTGTTGAAACTCAAGATTATCAAAGGGACGAAGACCGAAACCTCGCCTTACAATCGCTCACAGAACAAGGGGTACTGAGCATGAATCCTTCAAAGGATCATATTTCATTACTTATACCAACGAGGAGAATTGTCGTTGCCCTCATCGAACATCTGGCAAAGATTCGTGCAGTAATGCGTATGATCAATGATCAGGATATGGCTGCTACTTTAACGAAGGCTGAGGAAGCGCTAAGTGATACTGATGTTGAGGTCATCGGAACTGATGAGCCAGCAACAGCAAGTGGCTCCAGAGATTCGATATGGTGATAGTGGTAAGGGCGGAGCGCAGTGTTCAATCGTGGCTTAGGCTGATCCCCGCCAGAATCCACAGCGCATACGCAATCGCGGCGTCTTCCCATGCATGGAGGAAGAGCGCTGCGACGGAGAGGGCGGCGAAAGCGAGGAGCGGATAGCGATTAGCGATTAGCTGCGAGACGAGCTTCCATTTACGTTTTGTCTCATCCATCTGAATAAAGCTCTGTTGCCACAGTTTTCGAATGAGAAGAATAGTCAGTGCAAGAAAAAGTGCGAAGCCGATGAAGCCCGTTTCCACGCCCACCTGCACATACCAATTCTCCGTCAAAAACGGGCAGAGACAAACGCGGTCTTTGGGTTGAACTTGCGCTCCACCGACGAACACACAGAGCTTCGGAAGATTTTTGGCCCACGATGGATCATCTCCCTGGCGGAGCATGATGCAGGTATCACGGCCACGGTGGCTCGCCGGTCCTGCCGATCCCAGTCCCTGGCCGAAGGGGTGGGCGATCATCTGCTGGATTCCCTCGATGGGCCGCTCGAAGTGACCGCGGGAGGAGCCGAGGCGGAAGAGGACATCGGGGAAGAGGAAGATCGCGAGGATTCCGACAATGGCGGCGGAGGCGAGGACGGTGATGATGGCTTCCCGGCGCAGGCGCGGCGGCAGAGAAATTGTGAAGGCGACGAGAGTGCCCACGAATGCAGCGATCCAGGCGGTACGGGAGAAGGTGAGGATGAGGGCAATGCCGAGGATCAGAAGGGAGAGGACGATCTTCGGATCCCAGAGCTTCTTCACCCACTGCGAGAGCGCGATGCAGAGCGGCAGGATGAGCCACAGTCCCAGCTGATTGGGTCCGCTCATCACACTCTGGATGCGATGGAGCTTGGTATCGCCGATCATCTGGAAGGCGGCAAGCGGGCCATCGGTGAAGTAGAGCGAGTAGATGGGGGAATAGCCGAGCACCACGAAGATCGATGACGGCAGAACGAAACTCAAGATACCGAAGGCCGCAATGGCGACGCCGATGATCAAAAGCCACTTTTCTATGTTGGCTTTAAGCCACTGCGACCACGGCACACGACGAGCGAGGAGGAAAGCGAGGAGGGGGAGGAAATCGTATTTGAAGCCAAGAGCGACAGTGAAGAGCGATGAGCGGATAGCGGATAGCGGGTAGCTGAAGAGTGAGATAGCCAGCCCAAGAAGAATGAGTGCGATGATGAGGATATCGAGAGCGTCCAAATGCGTAGGACAGGAACGTTCCTGTCCAAAGCATTTGCGAACGATCTCGATGCAGATGATAGCGAGAATCACCACCAGCAGAGCCTCTTTCCAAACAGCGAGGATCGCCAGCGGCGCGTGCCCCGGACCCTTCAGGATTCTCGTCGCAACAGTGACGGCGAACGCATGAAATGGCAGCGCCAGAATGAGGAGGAGGGTGAGCCGTTCGCGGAGTTGCTGAAACATAATTTCAGTATTAGAATAACCCCCTTTTCATTTATTTGCATTCCCTGTTTGCAATATGAGCAATCACGAATTTAATTCCAATAACATCGATGCTTTGTTTTCTGAGGTAACAGAAAAGGAAGGTGTGAAAACCGATAGACAGCGCTACAAGGAATGGTGCGATCAAACGACGGCTGATCCTACAAATCAGTTGGTGAGCATGTTGGAGCGTGAGGGATTTACCTATTCTGTTCCAGTGATGAAACCTGTATTTGAGGATGTTTGGAATAGGATGCTTCAAGCTCGCTGTATTGATCAATGGCAATCAGCAAGAAACGATTTGCCCAAGTTGACGCAGGAGGCATGGGATAGACATATACAGTCAGAGAATGAACTCAGACATCCGATGATGACTGCAGTTGATCGATGGCTCAAATGTTGGTTGGGAAAGCTTCAGGCATTGATCGCAAAAACGCATACGCATCCGGAGAAGTAACCGGAGATTTCTCAGAGTTTCAATCGCGCCTCCTCATCCCGGAAGACTTCGCCGTTTTTCAGCACCTCTTCAACAACATCAATACTCTTGGCACTGACATCCGTTCCGTAAAGTTTCGGCGCTTGCTTCATATCTTTATTGCCCCAGGCGAATTCCACCAGGCTCTTGATCAGTTTCCCATCCACCGGCGGCGCGATGAGGTTGCCGCCGTTCATGATGGATTCGCTGCGGTCCGAGCCGAACCGGAGTGTGACGCACGGGATCCCGAGCACATTCATCTCCTCCTGCATCGATCCGCTGTCTGTGGCGCAAACGGAGGCTTTGTTCATTGCGGCGATCACGTCGCCGTACTCGGACCAGACCGGCGAATAAATGAAGTTCTTGTGCTTCTTCGCCAGCGTTTCTACTTCCTTTTTCAATCCCAAGCGTTCAAATGCCGCTTCGGTCTGGAACATCGTGATGAGGAGAACATTTCTGCCTTCCTTAATTAACGACGTCATCGCATCGTGAATCGCGAGGAAGCGCTTATCGGAGCCGCAGTTTTCGCGCCGGTGCATGCAGAAG
>JBAWYM010000056.1:0-9781 GCA_037143575.1 Candidatus Peregrinibacteria bacterium
GTATAATACTATTATACACATAACAACCCCCTATGCCCTTCCCCGTCCCCCTTTCCCAGAAGTTCCTCGAGCTTGCCGCGCATTGCGGGATCCGCAGTGACGACATCGACGAGTTCTTCACGCATGGCCACGGCCACGGCGGGCAGAAGATCAATAAGACGGAGAGCTGCGTGGAGCTGACACACAAGCCCACGGGGATCACCGTGCGGCACCAGCACCACCGCGAACAGCATCTGAACCGTTTGGAGGCGTACGAACTCCTTATCCAGAAGATCGGAGACCAGGCGCACACACTTGAAGCTGCGAAAGCGCATGAGGAATACGTCGCGCATTGGGCCGAGCACCATCGGCATCCACGGCATTTGGCGGAGAGCATGCAATGGGAGAAGAAGCATGAGCATGTGGCACAGAAACAGGTAACGGATACGATAATGCGAAGCTCCATCTCTTGATCAGAGCTGAAGCGAAGTCATACCACTTCGCATTTGAATTGCTCCTAATCCTTCGGAGGAAACGGCTATAGTTCTTGGGCTTATGGAAATGCTTCGCGGCACGGGAGGAGGCTGTTTTCTTGTAGTCGAATGAGTATCCTTTTCATGGCAACTTGGTATCAGCAAGCAGAATACGGCAACAGTAGGAAGACACATACTATCGCCTTGCGCTGATAATCGATACCCAGAGCCAGAATCGCCACAACAGTGGATTCACGCAGCGAAAGCCTGGAGCCGCTGCTCGATCCTCCCCTTCACATCAGTATCCTCAGGGATCTCAAAGGTCTTGCCCGTCATCCGCTCGTAGAGATCGATGTACCGGCTCCCGAGCATGCAGCGCACATCGTCGGAGATCTCCGGGTGCTTGCCGCCATATTCGAATCCCTGCTCCCGGAGCCACAACCGGAAGAATTCCTTATCGAGGCCCTCGGGCTCCAGACCCTTCGCGAAGCGTTCCTCGTAGGTCTTCGCCACCCAGTAGCGGGAGGAATCGGGCGTGTGCACTTCGTCGGCGATCGTGAGGACTCCCGCTTCGTCGTAGCCCATCTCGTACTTGGTATCCACGAGAATCAATCCACGGGCCGCGGCGATCTTCTGGCCGGCGGCGAATAATGCCAGTGCCTTGGCGGAAATTTCCTCCCACTTCTCCTTGGTCGAAAGACCCCGCTCGATGATCTGGGCAGGGGAAACGAGCTCATCGTGCTCGCCTTTGGTGGTGGGCGTAATCAGGACATTGGAAAACTTCTGATTTTTCACCATGCCCTCCGGAAGCATATTCCCACAGTAATCGCGCACACCCTTGGAATAGTTCATCCAAGCGGAAGTCCCCGTCGAACCCGTGAGATACTGCCGCACCACGATCTCCACCTGCAGAATCTGCACCTCTTTCACCACCATCGCATTGGGATCCGGAACGGCGATAACGTGGTTGGGCATCACGTCCTTCACCTGCGTAAACCACCAGGCGCTGAGCTGATTGAGAACCTGACCCTTGAGCGGAATGGAGCACCAGTTGATATCGAAGGCCGATTGGCGATCGGTCGCAATGAGGATGGCGCGCTTCTTCGCCTTCTGGGCATAGACGTCGCGGACTTTGCCGGTGTACTTCTCCCCGAGGCCGGAGAAATCAGTAGATTCGAGGGTGGTCTCGAGGAACGGTTGGATTTGGTCGGGAGTGATCATGGGGGAATAGTAGCAGAATGAAAAAAATCATACCAAATTGCAAATGAAATGATTCAAATACCGGCGTAGCAAAACGCTCTGCAGAGAGCAGAATGTATCAACCAACGTATCAGCAAAATTGCGAAGCCGTATCAGCGGAAAGGATTTGTGTAAATTCAATGAACAATGGTCCGCAGCTGGTCATGATCACAGAGACGCAGGAGCAGGAGCTCCAGTCGATCTTCCACGATCTCGTAGACGAGCAATAGGTCACGATCAACGTGGCACTCACGCAAATGCTTGAGACGGCCCTTCAGCGCATGATCCCGGTATACCGCCGACAATCGCTGTCGGTTCTGTAAACGGAGAATCACCTCCCGCAGCCTCGGAAGCATTTTGGTAGCCTTCCCGCTCAGCAGGAAGCGGCCGAGATCATGCTCGTAACGCGGTCGCGTCACGATCGTCAGTGGCGGCATAGGTACTATGGAAGAGATCATCGACGTTCTTGAACCGCTTCACACCTTTCCCTGCACGAGCAGCATTCGCGTCCTGGAGAAGCGCTTCTTCCTCTTCGACCGAGTAACCATTTTCCGTAAGAATGTTCAGCGGCACGCCATCAGTAATGCAGATTTGATGGATGAACAGGCGGACCACCTGACTGAGATCGAGACCCAGATCCATCAGTATCTTCTGCGCCTGTTTCTTCTTCTTGTCGTCGAGACGAACGTGGAGTGTCGACATGCCTTTATGATACTTTTCTGTGTAAACAATGTCAACACATAGGAAGGGGAAGCATTTGCGATTTCCTGATGTGCCATTGGCGATTGATCCACCCAAATCGCAAATCGCAAATGTAAAAATCGCACATCAGCCACTGGGTGTACGAAAGTCTCCCCTCTCCACCCTTGAATCTCCGCCCTCTCGCAAAGACAATGATCCAATGTTCATTCCTCCACGTTTCCTCCGCACCCTCCCGGCCATCGCTGCCCTCATCCTGGCCCTCACAACCGGCTACCTCGCCGGACGCATCGTCTCCTGCGAAGTGACCTTGGAGCGCCCACCGATCGTCCTGCGCCATTCCACAGGCGCGCTGGTGCCGACGGTGGTGATCGAAGAGATGACGAAGCAGGAGCTGAAGGGAAGAGTCCTGGGAGGATCGCGGCTGATCATCGGCAAGCGCATCATCGTCCCGGACGGGGGCGGAGCCTTCCGCATTGCAATTGGAACCTCAATCTGGCTGCCTTCCGTGGTTGCAGCCCCTGAAGGCATGCACTTCGTCGCATCCAAAAGAGGAAAGAAGTACTACAGCATCTCGGACCCTGCAGGCGCGGGATTGTCCGCGGCAAACAGGATCTACTTCACGACGGCGCAGGAGGCGGAGAAGGCGGGGTATCGGAAGTGAGAAAATGTACAGCACACGGATATTCCTGTTCTACAAATTGTTGCCTTTCACCGCGATGAGCCCAAGATTGCCAGGGTAAAAGGGAATGATGAGATTGCTCATACCCAAACGCTTCGTCAGGGCAATCAGCCAAGCTTTCACCTTCACGGACAGAGGAATCAGCCGCAACCAGACGTAGAGGGGATAGTCGTTGCGCACGGAGAAGGCGCTCATATCTGAAAAACCCGCCTGTTCGAACAGCAATCGCATACTTCGGGGCGTATGAAGGAAGGTGTGCTCGATATCAATCATCGGACAGCGCTCACCGAGAATACGAGCGGTCCAGGAGGCAATATTATGATTGATGCAGAGCATCCGCCCTCCCGGCTTGAGCAGCCGTGCACAGTCCCGAATGAACGTGACCGGATCCGCGATGTGATCGAGGGTCTGAAAACACGAGATCAGATCAAACTGACGTCCAGCAAGTAAATGTTCACTGAACATGCCTTGCAGAATCTTCGGACGCACACGGTCTTCGGCAAGACTAATGGCATGCGCACTCGGTTCTACTCCCAGCACCTCATCGAAACCGATTTCGTGCGCAGCACCCAGCATAAAACCGTTTCCGCATCCGATATCGAGGTACGACCAAGGATGAGGCTGTCCTTTCATCAAAGCCGTCGCACGTCGCAGATACCGTGCATAGGTCTTGCGGATCGATGATGCTTCGGCATCGTAGGTGAATGTACTTTTTTGGTAAAGCGAAGAGAGCATCTCCGTATCAATCAATTGCCGGGGATAGGTCAGGCCGCAGCGGGAACAGCGCAGAATTTCCTCGTGGATGCGATCAGGTAAACGACGTGCAGAGAACTTCTCAGCGGTGAGATCTGCGGCGGTGACATTCGCGGGATACAGCAAGACCGAATGACTGTTTGTTCCGCAGAGAATGCACTGCATGTCGGGCATGGGAAGACTATACCGAACTCTGATGACTATAGGGAATGAAGTCGCTCAGTAACTCTCGCACAGATCGTCTCCGGGTCGAGGCCGCATTGACGCCGAAGATAGTCCTGCGAACCGCAGAATGTCGCAAACGCATCGGGGCCCGCACACAACAGATGATGGGCCAAAACTCCATGCAACGATAATGCCTCCGCAACAGCGCTGCCCAGTCCCCCGATGGGACTGTGCTCCTCCAGAGTCACAATGAGCGGAGTTTCCCTGGCGGCACGGAGGACAGCCTCTGCATCGATAGGCTTGACCGTATGCATACTGAGGAGGCGTGCGGAAATGTTCTGCTGCGACAGTCGTTCGGTCACCTCCACAGCTGTCTGCAGCATCGTGCTGGTGGCAATGAGAGTGACGGCAGTCCCACGGCGCATTTCGATGGAGGAACCGAGGACAATCCTCGTGCCCTCTGCGTGAAGTTTCGGTTCTCCGGCTTTGCCCAGACGCAGGTAGCAGGGACCGCTCGCAGCAACGATGGCCCGTACTGCGCCTTCCGCTTCCACGGGATCCCCGGGGCAGACCACCGTCATATCCGGGAGACTGCGCATAACCGCGATATCCTCGAGCGTATGGTGCGTCGCCCCCATGGAGCCGTAACTGTAGCCAGCTCCCACACCGACAATGCAGACGGGAAGACGGTGATAGCACACATCATTGCGAATCTGCTCAAAGCACCGGAATGTGGCGAAGGGAATTATGGAATAGGTGAACACTTTTTTGCCATTGAGCGCCAATCCCGCCGCCACACTCACCATGTTCTGCTCCATCACACCCACATTGAGATACTGATGGGGAAGCGTATCGCGAAATTCCTCGAAGACGGAATACCCCAGATCTCCCGTGAGGAGCAGGATATTCGGGTCATTACGTGCCAATGCGAGCAGGGTACGGACAAAAGCGTTGCGCATAATCAGGAGAAATCTTCCAGAACCTTCCGGAGGTGTTCATCGGTGGGAGGCCGATAGTGGGAATCGACCGTATTTTCGATTGCCGGTATCCCCTTTCCCTTCACCGTATGTGCGATGATCACACTCGGCATCACCGACTCCTGATCCGCACATTCCAGAGCGGAAAGAATGGCTTGATGATCGTGACCATCGATCTCCTGAATATGCCACTGGAAGGCCCGCCACTTCTCGGCGAAGGGCTCCAGATCCATGATATCGGCCGTACGACCGAAGCTCTGGATCTTGTTATAATCCACGATCGCCGTGAGCCGAGGCATCTTCCAATGACCGGCAGCGAGAACCGCCTCCCAAGTCGACCCTTCGTCGCACTCTCCGTCACTCAGCAGGACAACAGTCCGGTGATTCTCCCCGTTCAATTTGGCCGCAAGAGCCATCCCAAGTCCCACACTCAGTCCATGCCCCAATGATCCGGAGGAATACTCCACTCCCGGAAGCACATGCGAACAGGGATGACCGGGAAGTCGACCTCCATCACTGCCAAAGGTCGACAGCTCTTCGACAGGAAAGAATCCCCGCAGTGCCAGAGTCGCATAGAGCCCCATGGCACCATGTCCTTTGCTGAGGATGAACCGATCCCGTCCGGAATCCCGGGAACGAAGTGGATCAATCTTGAGAGAGCGAAAATATAGAGCAGCCAGGATATCCACCATCGACAACGCAGAACCCACGTGCGCACTGCGAGCCCGATGCGCCATGGTCACAACCATCCGACGGATCTCATTGCTCAGGGAACAAAGCATGGCCAGATCAATATCTCCAGAGAACGATGCCTCTGTGCGGTCATGTTGTGCCTTTGCTCTCTGTGGGGAAATCATGCCTTGGGAAGAGAAGAATCAGGAGGATCTCCGAAGTTGATGCGTTCCTTCTCCACGACGAGAGGACGGTGGAGAATCTGCGTATGCATGGCAGCGATGTATTCCCCGATGAGTCCGATGAAGAACATCTGCACCGAGAGGAAGAGGAACGCTCCCACGAGAATCGGCGCAATCCCCGCGGAGAAGGTATTCCAGAGCACGAGCTTGGCAATGAAATATCCGATGGCCACAATCACTCCCATCAGGGAAAACAGAAATCCCAGCATTGTCGCAATGCGCAGCGGAACCTTGGAATGACTGGTGATGCCGAGCATCGCGGTATCGTAAAGGGAGTAGAAGTTATTCTTCGAGATGCCGCGTTTCCGGGCGGGCTGAACGTAGGAAACCAGGGAGGGCTTGGGCCCGATTTCCAGGACAAGCCCCCGGAGGTACGGGAAGGGATCTTTGATCGTCCGCAGGACTTCAATGATGGAATGATCGTAGAGACCGAAACCGGTGAAATTCTTCACCAGAGGAGTTTCCGAGAGGCTGGAAATCAGGAAGTAGTAGAGCTTGCGAATGGCGAAGAGTAGTGCCGACTCTCCGCTCGCAGCTTTTACGCCGAAGACCAGTTTCTCCCCCTGTTCCCATCGTTCCACGAAGGTCCGTATGAGGGATGGTGGATCCTGGAGATCTCCGGCGAGCAGAATCGCGGCATCGCCCGTAGTCTGCAATAAGCCGTAATAGGGTGAGCGGATGTGACCGAAGTTCCGCGCATTCACGATGATCTTCACGCGGGGGTCTACGAGAGCGATACCGCGGAGAATCGCGAGAGTCCCATCCGTCGACGCATTGTCGATGAAGATATGCTCGAAGCGATACGCGGGAAGACTGTCGAATACCGCTTTTGTCTGGAGGTAGAGCTCCTGGACATTGTTCTCTTCGTTGTACGTGGGAGTGACCACACTGACGGTGCGCATAGTTATGAAGGGAATACTCATGAGGAGAAAATTTGTCATCCTGAGTTCGTCGAAGGGGACAAATTTGCATTGCTCATTGATTGTTATGGTTCGACGGACTCACCATGACAATCATCGTACCACGAGATGGTGGAACGGATGGATTCTGCGAGGGAAAAATGTTCTCGCAGCTGTAGTTCGGTACGGGCACGATGCGTCGAAGGCACATAACGCTCAGGGGGAACATCCTGCTTAGGAGCGCCTAGAACTTCGATTTCTGGCAACGGAGAGAATGCGGATGCGACGGCGCGAGCGGTATCGTGAATACTGATCGCCTGCTCGGATCCGACGTTGTACGCGCGGCACGGTTGTCCCCTACAGAGGATATGGAGTAGCCAGATGACGAGATCAGCGGCGTACAGGTACGAACGATACGGTGTCCCGTCCCCCTGAATTTGGAGAGTTCTCCCGGCAAGTCCGTCGCGGATAAAATTGCCGATGGCATACTGCGCATCGAGGGGAAGATGCGGACCTACGAGCGCGAAACTTCTTGCAATCGTCCGTTGCTGGCTTCCGGGATTCTCCTGCCACAGCCTCTCCGCTTCACGCTTGCCTTCAGCGTAAGCGGAATACGCCGCAAGCGGCTTTTGGACGGCACTTTCATCCTCCGGCATGAGTGCACACGCCGACGGCTGAGGCCCGTACACAGCACCGGAACTGATGAGGAGCAATTTCGCAGCCCCGCACTGTCGTCCGAACTCCAGAACATGCCGGGCTCCCCGCGCAAAAACCTCATACTGTTTCTGCTCCTGCTCCTTCGTCGCACGGGTTTGCCCTGCCGCGTGGATGACGTGCGTAAACTCTCCTACAGGAAATGAGAATGATCGCACATCGCCCTCTTCGAGATAGATCGATGGATGCGACAGGAGATGGGGTGCCTTCGCAGCAAAGCTCTTGGAATCCCGCGTCAACGCATGGATGTGCATCCCCAGGTTGAGCCGATCACAGGCGTAGGTGAAAGATTCCAGCAGCCACATCCCGAAGAATCCGGTAGCCCCGGTGATCAGAATATGGCGATTGCGAAACTCCTCCCACAGATCCTGCGTCGACTGGAATACCAGCTCGAGATCGGCTTTGGGGAGTGGCTTCATTGGTCGAAGAACTGACGGTACCAGTCGATGGTCTTCTGTAGTCCTGTATCCAGATCGAAGAGCGGCTTCCACCCAAGCACGTTGCGCGCCTTCGCGGCACTCAGATACTGATGACGGATCTCGTTGGTCGCTTCATTTAGGATTTTTGGCTTCAAGTCACTCTCCATGAGAGACAGAATCTTCATCGTGAGATCGACAACCGTCATCTGGATTTCGTTACTGAAGTTGAAGGACTGACCGCGCAGCTCAGGTTGCTCCGCCAATTTCTCCGCGAGCAGCATGTACGCCGCCGCACCGTCTTCCACATAGAAGTAATCACGGATGTTCTTCCCGTCGGAACGAATCACCGGAGGAACCCCGCGAATAACGGAACGAATCGTCCCGGGAACGATGCGGTTCCAGTTGGCATCCCCGGGGCCGTAGAAGTTGCCGCAGCGCGTGATCACCGCGGAAAGCCCGTACGTCTCCGCATAGGTCGTGGTGATGAGATCGGCGCAGGACTTGCTCACGTCGTAGGGATGGCGTCCCTGCAGAGGCGTCTCCTCCGTATACGGGAGAATCTCCTGATCGCCGTAGGCTTTGTCGGATGATGCGACAACGATCTGCTTCACCGCAGGACTGCGGCGGCAGGCTTCCAGGAGCGTCCACGTCCCGCGGATATTGGATTCGAAGGTGGAGACGGGATTGCGATTGGCGATCCCCACGATGGTCTGCGCGGCGAGGTGGATGACGGTATCGATCTCGTACTCACCGAGGACCCGCTCGAGAAAAGCCTGATCGCACACATCTCCGCGCACCACAATGGCTCGGTCATTCAAGGGAGAATGCAGGACATCGGATTGCGGTACCCAGTCCCGCACGGGACACACCACCTGTGCACCGGCATCGAGAAGCTTCGCAACGAGATGCGTCCCCACCAACCCCGACGCTCCGGTGACACAGACCGGACGGTCACGCCAGAAAGAGACAATGTTCTTCCTCATACGTCAGGAGAAGATGACGAATCGTTCTCCTTCTGCCACACCGCCCAGGGAGCATTCCCCTTCTTCCACATCTCATTCAAATGAAGGTATTCGCGATGCGTATCCATCGCGTAGAAAAAGCCCTCATGCCGGTACGCCATCAGCTCACCATCCTTCGCAAGCTGACGCAGAGGTTCCTGCTCGAGAATGCAGCCGCTGTCGGTATCGAGATACTCGAGCGCTCCTCTCTGGAAAACGAAAAACCCCGCACTCGCCCATCCGTCGGTCTGCGGCTTTTCGGCGAAGGATAGGACCCGCCCGCCCTCCTGGAATTCGATGAGACCGTAGCGGGACTGCGGACGGACCGTCGTGACCGTGGCGAGCTTGCCGTGAGATCGGTGGAAAGCGAGGAGATCTCTGATATTCACATCGCTCACACCATCGCCATACGTCACGAGAAAGGTCTCGTCCGTGAGATGGCGAGCAACCCTCTTGATGCGCGCTCCGGTGAAGGCGTCGAGCCCGGTATCCGCAAGCGTCACCCGGAAGTCCTGCTCCGTGTGAGCACCGTGGTAGGCGAACGACGGACGGGAGCCGAGCTGGATCGTAAAGTCGTTGTTCGCAGCTTCGTAATTGAGAAAGTACTCCTTGATCATCTGCCCTTTGTACCCCAAACACAGCACGAAATCCTTGAGCCCGTAGTGCGCGTAGAGTTTCATGATGTGCCAGAGGATCGGCCGATCCCCCACCTCCACGAGAGGCTTGGGTTTGAACTCGCTCTCCTCACGCAAGCGCGTGCCTTGTCCGCCGCAGAGGATGACGACTTTCATGAGAACATCACCTTAATCGCCCTGATGGGATCAGTCAATCATCTTGAGCGCGATATTGGCTAGAGAGAGGCGTAAA
>JBAWYM010000057.1:0-9739 GCA_037143575.1 Candidatus Peregrinibacteria bacterium
AAGGCCGCTGCCCGTGGCTGAACCCACCAGCTTCAGCTGGTGGTGGGTATCAGTCGACTGTAAAAACAGTCTTATCCCGTACCACGCCTGCCCTTCCGTAGCTCAGCAGCGAAGGAGGGAAGCGTTTACCAAGACCAAAAGGACGTAGCCGTTTTCTCTGATTGGTTAGTAACGTTTCAAATGCGAAGTGGTATGAGTCTAAACAATACTAAATCCTCGCCTCCGGCGTATCGAAGAGAGGGGAGAGGATCGTGAAGGGATACCAGATGGAATTCCAATTGTAGAGTGGCTTCGTCATGATAAAGAGAGCAGAGTCGCTAGTTTCCATCGGTTTGAAATCGTACATCATGTAAATTGGTGCATCAGGAATAATATCATTCATAAGCTGCTGTAGCATCACAATAGAACACCGAGCGGCACAGGATTGCCCCGGCAAACCATTAAGTGGACCATCATCACACATCTCTCCGCGTGCAGGATCGATAATGCCATCGCCGCAACGTGCCAAAGTACAGTCGGGACGGCAACGGGAATCAGGGGCATAGGAGTTTCCTCCTGGTTTGTCTCCATCGTCACATTCCTTGTTCAATTCGGTGGCAATTCCATTGCCGCAGAAGTTTACATTATTCTTCCATTCCTTAATGATATTTTCCGAACATGAGCCATTACGGATTTCTGTACCGGACATCCATCGTGCATGCAGAAAGGTCATTGGCTGATCGCTCGTATGCAGAATACGATACTGAAGGGACTGCTCCTGTACTTCGAGTTCACTACAGCCTGCTGCGCTGATCATGGGATTGATATAAGTTTTGGCACTAATATCCTGGACGCAGCATGCCGGACTTGGATCGGAATTAAGGCAGGTACTTCCCACGCAATTATTCACAATCTCAGAAGAATTCTGAAAGCTGGAAAAGGAGAATGATGATGAAATTGAAGAATACGAAGAAGCTAAACTTTCAGATGATTCACTGGTCGGCGCCGATGATTCCGGGTGCTCATACTCCGGAAGGCCATCGATCTGAGCTTTCACTGGTGGAAGTGAAGCAGAGTGGTTGATGCCTATCTGAACGGAAAGAGTGGCCACGAGGAGGAGAGCAAACGTGGCAATCGTCAGATTCGATGTGGAGATTCTCTGTAGCATACGTACAGAAAGCCTACAGAACTTTTGCGACAATGGATACAGAACGTCTTGAAAAAAAAGCAAATAAGTATTGAGCATCACTCGAAGAACTGATCAATCCGCTGCGCACCGATGAAGACCTTCTTCGATGATTCACAGGAGCGCTTTACCAGACCCAAAAGACCGATTTTCTTGAGAACATCTTTGAATCGCAGGAGAGAACCATCACTCTGGAAATTGGTCATCCGTGTGAATTGCTCCAATCTCCGTCCGCGAATCAGAACATCACCAGTATCGTTGTCTGCAACCGTGTAATCTTTCATATTTTCCGAGAGATCCCCCGGACGGAGAACGGGAATCGTGGCTTCTGTGGGAGGAGCAAGCTCGGGGCGCTTTTCGCGTTCCTTCAGCACGAGAGGAAGGAGCTTCTTCATGAGGGCGTCCGTTCCTTGATTGGTTACGGCAGAAATGGTCGCCGCGACGGTAATCTTCTGTTTTTTGAGGGCAGCGATAACAGGATTCAGAGACGACAGCGTGAGATCGGTTTTGTTGATGACGACCAATTCCTTCTTCCTGAGGAGGACATCGGAATAGGCTTCCAACTCATGGCGTATGGCACGGTAGTCATGAATCAGGGGTTCCGGGTCTATAGAGCCATCTTGTTGAAGTGCACGACTGAGATCGAGAAGGTGTACCAGGATGCCGCAGCGCTCGATGTGTTTCAGGAATTGATCTCCCAATCCTTTGCCCTCACTAGCGCCTTCGATGAGCCCGGGGACATCGCACATCACGAAGCGGCGCCGCGAGACAGAGACGACCCCCAGATTCGGGACGATCGTCGTGAACGGATACGCAGCAATTTTCGGACGAGCGGAGCTTACCACAGAGATGAGGGTGGATTTGCCGGTGCTCGGATAACCGATGATCCCGACGTCCGCGACGAGCTTGAGCTCGAGGGCAATGGTGCGGTATTCCCCGGGATCTCCCTTCTCCGCGAAGTCGGGTGCGCGCCGCACAGAGCTTTTGAAGTGCGCATTGCCGAATCCTCCGCGTCCGCCGTGTGCTATGACCATGCGGTCGCCTGCCATTTTCAAATCGGCGAGCTCGATGCCACTGGTGACATCGGTGACCACTGATCCGGCAGGAACGAGGAGTACGAGATCTTCGCCGTTGTGCCCGTGGCAGTCCTGGCCCATGCCCTGCTCACCGTGCTCCGCTGCGAAGCGCTTGCGGGCAGCGAAGTCACTAAGGGTATCGGCATTGGGATCCGCGACGATGATCACATCGCCGCCTTTGCCGCCGTCACCGCCGTTCGGTCCACCCATGGGGATGTACTTTTCGCGTCTCCAACCGATGCATCCGTTGCCGCCTTTGCCGCCAGTAACGGAGATGGTTGCTTGATCGAGGAACATAGTTCAAGGAATTGGATTACACTGATCATATCATCAAGCAGATCGCTGCCCTACCAATATCTGCCTCTCTATCGCTGAAAGCAGTTGACTGAACAACGTTGGCACTCTATACTCTTGAGTGCTAATTCCCCCCACTCACCATGTCCAAGATCATCGGAATCGACCTCGGTACTACCAATTCGTGCGTTGCTGTCGTAGAAGGCGGTGAGCCCGTCGTTATTCCGAATGCCGAGGGCAATAGAACGACACCATCTGTCGTCGCTTTCAAGGAAGACGGAGAAATTCTCGTCGGTGTTGCTGCCAAGCGCCAGTCGGTTACCAATTCCAAGAATACGGTCTTCTCTGCCAAGCGCTTCATGGGTCGCCGCTATTCAGAAGTGAAGACCGAGGCGCAGCGCATGCCCTTTGCCGTGAAGGATGGCAAAGAAGGTCGTGCGGTGATGGAGATCAATGGTAAAACAATGTTGCCTCAGGAAGTGAGTGCGCAGATTCTGCAGAAATTAAAGAAGGACGCCGAGGCGTTTCTAGGTCAGAAGGTCGACAAGGCAGTCATCACCGTTCCGGCATACTTCGATGACTCGCAGCGTCAGGCCACCAAGGAGGCCGGAGAAATCGCCGGATTGGAGGTGGTGCGCATTATCAATGAACCGACGGCAGCCGCATTGGCGTATGGACTGGATAAAGGCCACGATCACACCATCATTGTCTACGACCTTGGGGGTGGAACTTTCGACGTTTCGGTCCTCGAGCTCGGGGAAGGCGTTTTCGAGGTTCGTTCCACCAACGGCGATACGCACCTCGGTGGTGATGATTTCGACCAGCTCATCGTGGAGTGGCTCACTGCGGAATTTAAGAAAGAGCAGGGGATTGACCTCAGCAAAGACACCATTGCCCTGCAGCGCATTCGTGAAGCCGCGGAGAAGGCGAAGATTGAGCTGAGCTCGGCGACCCAAACAGAGATCAATCTCCCGTTCATCACAGCGGATGCCACCGGCCCCAAGCACCTCACCGTCAAGCTCTCGCGCGCTAAGTTGGAATCGCTCGTGGAATCCTTGATCGAGCGCACCGTTGCGCCGTGTGAGGCCGCTTTGAAGGATTCCAAATTGAAGAAGAGCGATATTCATGAAGTTGTGCTTGTGGGAGGAATGACCCGTATGCCGGCAGTACAGAAAAAAGTGAAGGAGCTCTTCGGGAAAGAACCGCACATGGGCGTGAATCCCGATGAAGTTGTCGCAATCGGTGCTGCCGTCCAAGGTGGAGTCCTCGGTGGGGATATCCACAGGGATATTGTTCTGGTCGATGTCACGCCACTCAGTCTCGGCATCGAGACGCTGGGTGGGGTCGCGACCAAAGTCATTGAGCGCAATTCCAAGATCCCCACGAAGAAGAGCCAGATTTTCTCGACCGCTGCGGATAATCAGCCATCCGTAGAAGTGCACGTTACGCAGGGTGAGCGCGAATTGGCCAAGGACAACAAATCGCTCGGTCGGTTCATTCTCGATGGCATTCCTCCCTCACATCGCGGCATTCCTCAGATCGAAGTGACGTTTGATATCGATACCAATGGCATTTTCCATGTCACGGCGAAAGACCTCGGAACAGGCAAGGAACAGCACATTGCTATTCAGGGCTCCACGGGACTGAGCAAAGATGAAATTGAGAAGATGAGGAAGGACGCCGAGATTCATGCCGAGGACGACAAGAAGAATCGTGAGCGCATCGATGCCCGCAACGGAGCGGATGCCCTCATATTCAATCTCGAGAAGCAGATGCGGGATCTGGATGCGAAGCTTCCTGAGGAGCTAAAGAAGAAGGTGAATGCGAAGATGAATGATCTGCGCGAAGTCCTCAAGAAGGAAGAAGCTAATCTGGAGGAGATCAAGAAGGCCTCGGATGCGCTTTCTGATGATGCGATGGAGATCGGGAAACTGGTGTATGAGGAGGCGCAGAAGAAGGGGAAGGAGGAAAAGGGCGAAGAGAAGAAGGAAGAGAAGGTGGTCGATGCGGAGGTGGTCGACGAAAAGAAGAAGGAGGAGAAGTAAATAATGCCTGCCATTGACCCTCACCCCAGCCCTCTCCCTCTGCGGAGGGCGAGGGAGGTGTAGATGATGCTTATCCTGAAGTACAGGCTTCAGCGATTCTTGCGAGAACCCAATCCATTAATTCCTTCACCTGAAGGTTACTGAAGCGCAGAAACGTATATCCTCCGCTTTCAAGGTACTGTTGTCTCTGAGCATCACGTTCCTGCTGCCATTGATGAACACACCCATCAAGCTCTATGACAAGCCGGTGTGAAGGGCAAAGAAAATCCACGATGTACTGTCCAATGGGAGACTGTCGTCTGAATTTCAGATTATGGAATCGCCTTCCTCTCAGCATATCCCAGAGCAGTTTCTCATCCGGGGTTTGGTTCTGCCTAAGCGCTCGCGCCTTTCTCGTCGTTTCAGGAATGCGCTGTGAAATGAAATTCAACTCTGATTCTGATGTACTCAACATGCTTTCATCCTCCTCCTCTCCCTTCGCAAAGGGAGAGGGTAGGGTGAGGGTAAATTGAGCTATGCCTAACGGATGGCTTCATCTCAACCAGAAACCGGTTCCACGAACGAATGGAACCGAACAATGTAAGGGTCAAATTCTCATCATCTCACAGCCTCTCCCCCACATACTCCGCCAATTCCACGATCCTATTGCTGTATCCCCATTCATTGTCATACCAACCAAACGCCTTCACGAGGTTTCCGCCGATCACTTCCGTGAGTGCAGCATCGATGATGCAGCTGCGGTCATCTTGAACGTAATCCTGAAGAACCAACGGACGAGTTTCGAATCCAAGAATGCCTTTCATCTTCCCTTTGGAGGCCTTCTCGAATGCGGCATTCACTTCCTCCGCAGTCGTCTCCTTCTCGGTGACTACGGTGAGATCGGTGATACTTCCGGTGGGCGTGGGGACGCGAATCGAAATGCCGTTGAGCTTTCCCTTGAGCTCCGGAACAACGAGGCCGATCGCCTTGGCCGCACCCGTGCTTGTCGGGATCATGTTAATGGCCGCAGCCCTGGCGCGCCGCAAATCCTTGTGTGGAAGGTCGAGGAGGCGCTGGTCATTGGTGTAGCTGTGGATGGTGGTCATGAGTCCGTGCTTGATGCCAAACGTGTCCGAAAGAACCTTGGCCATTGGTGCAAGGCAGTTTGTGGTGCAGGAAGCATTGGAAATGACGTGCATGGTCTTGGGAACGTACGTCTCGTGATTGACGCCGATGACGAAGGTTCCGTCAATCGTGTCCTTCCCGGGAGCGGAAATGATGACCTTCTGCGCTCCGGCCTTGAGGTGGAGCCCCGCTTCCTCCCGCTTCACAAACTTTCCCGTGCATTCCAGAACGATATCCACCTTCATGGCCTTGTGCGGCAATACGGAAGGATCCTTCTCCGCGGTAAGCGCAATGGCACCGTGCTTCGTCATCAGCTTGCCGTCTTTGAACTCCGTCTCTGCGTCATAGCGGCCGTATGTTGAGTCAAATTCGAACATGTGGGCAAGCGTTGCGCCATCAGTAAGGTCATTGATCGCAACGACTGTGAGCTCCGGGTGCTTCTCCAGAATGATGCGCAATGCTTGGCGACCGATACGACCGAATCCATTGATGGCGATATTCATTGAAGAGGTGGGGAAGGTTGCCGAAATTGTATCGAGATTTGTCGAAATTCCAAGACGATCTCGTCAAAGGCGCTGAATTCGTTGGACAGGAACGTTCCTGTTCTCCGCATTTCGCTTTATTTCAAAAGTCTGCTGGAGAAGGAGCGTGTCCTCTTCCATCAGCGGAGATTCACACACCACCGTTCCCTCAATCTTCCTTTCCTTAAGGACTGTAAGAAAATCCTCCCATTTCGCATCACTTTCCTGCAGCGGCAAATGATGTCGTTCGCCTTTCTCGGTGTACGCAATCCCCGAGAAGTGCATGTGAACGAATTTCAGCGAAGCCTTCCCGAGAAATTCCTCATAAAGATCGAACATCGCATTCCATTCTTCCTTCGAATTGATCTTGCCGTTCTCCCGTGCATGCATGTGGGCTGGATCCACGCAGGGATAGATATCGAATTCTTTGCTGAGCCGGAGTACTTCTTCCAGAGTTCCGAATTGCGTCGGCTTTCCCATGGTTTCGTAGGCAAGGTTCACGTGAGGAAAGAGCTTCAGCTTCATTTCCATGATATCCGCAGTTGCACGCCGGACATTTGCGTAAGCCACGTCTGGAGATTGGCCGAGGTTGAATGCCGGATGAACACAGACCGACCGTGCTCCGCAGAGCTCAGCCATCGCCAGAGCATCCCAGATGCGCTTCTTGCTTGCGGCAAGCTTCGCAACATCGGGTGAATTCAGATTTATGAAATAGGGTGCATGGACCGTCAGACTTATATCGAGCCTCTCTGCCGTCTCTCTGATCTCCGCCATGCGCTGCGGATTCTTCGGTACGCTCTGCACCCATTCCAGCTCCATGGCCTTTATCCCAAGAGCATGCGCACGTTCAAGACCCTTCACTGATCCTCCCGGGGTAGGCGTGGAAAGAGGGGAGCCGGCGACGGCGAATCTCAACATAAATGCATCGTAGCGAAAATCGCATGTGGATGGCCGGATAAAATTGTTACAGTGTTATATTGTTGAATTGTTCGCAAGCGAGTTCGAATCATGATCTCAGTGAAACGGAGAAAACAATGTAACAATGTAACCATATAACAATGCGCCAAAGATGACCCTCTCTTCCGCTACCACCGACCAAACTCTGTCTTCAAAACAGGGCACCTGTGCGTATCAGATTGTCGAAGCTCTTACGGATGCCGGATTCGACACGTGGTGGGTAGGCGGAGCGGTGCGCGATATGCTCATGGGCACGGTTCCTCTGGATATCGATATCGCCACAGAGGCACATCCGGATACTGTTCTTTCGCTCTTTAAGAACACTGTTGGTTCCACCGGTGCACAGTTTGGCAGTGTGATCGTCCGGACGAAAGGATTGAATCTCGAGGTGACGACGTTTCGTGAGGACGACGAAGCCTCCGATGGTCGTCATCCGGAATCCGTGATCTTTGGCAAACGCTCTGAGGATGCCAAGCGCCGCGACTTTACGGTGAATGCGGTCTACTGGAACCCGATCTCTCGCGAGCTCTTCGATCCATTTGGTGGTGCCAATGACCTTACAGAGAGGCTCATTCGTTTCATTGGAGAACCGGGGATACGCATCAAGCACGATGCCCTGCGAATGCTGCGGGCGGTGCGCTTCCGGTCCCTTCTCTCCGGCCAATATCATCCAGAGACGTTTCAGGCATTGCTGGAACATGCCTCGGACAGCTCCGTACTCTCTGGCAATCGTGTGCTCATCGAGATGGAGAAGATGCTGAAGGGCACGCATCCAGATCAGGCATTGGAAGATCTGTGGGAAACGCGCATTCTGCAGTACATTCTCCCCGAGCTCTATGACTGCAAGGGCATCGCTCAGCCGGCGGACTATCATCATGAGGGGGATGTCTGGAATCACACAATGCAGCTCCTTCGGTCGTTCCTGCCGGAGCACGACATCGATGTGCGCATCGCAGGGCTCTTCCATGATTGCGGGAAAGTGCAAACATTCTCATTGCAGGAGCGTATCCGCTTCGATGCTCATGCCAAGGTCTCGGCAGAAATTTGCGACAAGGCTCTCTTGAGATTGCAAACCACTGCGCACCGTCGCAGAAAGGTCTCTTGGCTCATCGAGCACCATATGATGATGGGATCATTCGCGGAGATGAATGATGTTCGCAAAGCGCACTGGTATCATCATCCGTGGTTTCATGAGCTTCTACAACTGATGTGGCTGGATATTGCAGGGACAACACCCCAGGATTATTCACTCTATGGATCCATCCTCTCAGATTACCATCATTTCCTTGATGCACACCCCAGACCAGCGAAGCAATTACTTACCGGTGCGGAGATCATGGAAATTCTCACATTGTCACCAGGGGAGAAAGTGGGGCAGATCATTCAAGAGCTGCATGACGCACAGGTACGGGGAGAAGTGACGAAGAAGAGTGAAGCGAAGGAGTTTGTGCGAAAATTGAAGGATTATGACTAAGCTCGTATTTCCCAGTCCTGGGCAGTATCACTAGAATGCTTTTATGAATTTGGCCACAGATCCTGACACACAGTACGCAGGGCAGAAGATGAAGGGGCTCCAGATGAGCGGTCAGATCATTATCGAAAAGGAATTCGAAAAGTGCACGTTCGAAAAGTGCAACCTGCTGGAATGCAGTTTTATTCGCTGCAAATTCATCGATTGTATCTTTGTCGACTCCATGGTCAGTGCCGTCAAGTTCAAGAACTGCGTCATTCTCAATGTGACATTCCGGAATTCTAAGGTGATGGGTATCGATTGGTCTCTTGCCGAAAAGACTCGACAGCTCCAATTCGAAGATTGCGTTGTAAGTCTGACAAATCTCACATTCGTGCGCTACGCTGATCTTCGCATGCTAAATTGCCAAGCTCGGGAGGTCAGCTTTATGGATGCAGATTGCTCTGGTGCATCATTCGTAGGGACGGATTTCGAGAAATGCATTTTCTTACGAACGAATCTTACTGGAGCGGATTTCCGCAAAGCGAGAAATTACTCAATCGATATCAGTAATTCCATAATCAAGAAGGCCATTTTCTCTTTTCCTGAAGCGGTCTCTCTTCTCAGCGGAATGGATATTATCTTGGAGGATTGAATTTACGGTGCATATCTCTCGATCGCATAAAATGTCACAGCCTGCATTTGAAGCGCAAAGCTGCCTGCGGCAAGTGCTACAAGAAAAATAAGAATTCCCGCTCGTGAAATGCGTGATAGAAATCTTTGCGAAAGCTCGCCGATATGTGCAGCCATGAGCGTGAGTATGGTAAAGATGATGAAGGAATATCGCAGTGAAGATTCAAAGAAAACTCCGCCAGACAATATATGAATGCGAACGATCATCGGTACGATAAGGAAGCCGGAGATGAGGTAGATCCCCATTCGTTCAAGGCAATGTTTATGCGTTCTTACGCAATCAATGAGCATCAGTGCAATAAGTAAAAATGAAATCACAGTAATGGCAATACGATCAATATTCGGTGGGAAAGTCTCATAGAAAGGACTGAGGGGGACAGGAAGATATACTAGTTTGACTTAATAATTCCGAATCTATACAATGGAAGTATCCT
>JBAWYM010000058.1:0-9427 GCA_037143575.1 Candidatus Peregrinibacteria bacterium
GAAGGATAACTTCTCGTCAGGCGAAACCGGACATATGTTCCTGGCGAGGTTCAGTTTGAGAAACTCTCAAATGAATGACCAAATCCCAAGTACCAAATACCAAGGAAATCTCAAATCCCAAGTACTAAAATCAAAATGCTACTTATGTTTTGATTCTTAGACCTTCCCTGGTCATTGGGATTTGGTTCTTGGTCATTCCTATGAGGAATGTACCTTATCAATATCATAAAACCGCATCTGTTCCTTCTTAAACAACAATTCGATGCGCCCGATGGGGCCGTTGCGGTGCTTGCGGATGTAGATGTCGGCAATCCCCGGACGGTCGCTGTCTTCTTCATAGTAATCCTCGCGGTACATCATCAAAACGACGTCGGCATCTTGCTCGATGGAGCCGGAATCGCGCAGGTCGGAGAGCTGAGGAATATTGCCGGGCCGGGTTTCGACGGCGCGGGAGAGCTGCGAAAGCGCGACGATGGGAACGTGCAGTTCGCGGCCGATTTGCTTGAGGGAGCGGGAGATCTCGGAAATTTCCTGCACGCGGTTGCCGGCGTAACTGTCATTGCCGGTGCTCATCAGCTGGAGGTAATCGATAATGAGCAAGTCGAGGCCATTTTCCATCTGCAAGCGACGGGCCTTGGCGCGCAGCTCCGGAATGGTGGAAGCGACGGAGTCATCGATGAAGATGTTGGCTTTGTTGAGTTCGTCCATGATCGGTCCCATGTTCTGAAAGTCGGAATCATCGAGCTTGCCGCGCTGGAGCTTCCAGGAGTCGACGCCGAGCATGGAAGCGAAGAGACGATCCACAAGCTGCTCCTTGCTCATTTCCAGGGAGAAGATCCCCACACTCTTCCCCGAACGAATGGCGGCATTCTGCGCAATATTCAGAGCCAGCGAGGTTTTGCCCATACTCGGACGAGCAGCAATGATGACGAGATCGCTCGGCTGCAGACCGGAGAGTTTGAAGTCCAGGGATTTGAATCCCGTCGGTACACCTTTTACGGAATCGTCCTCTTTGGTCTCATGCATTTCGGCGAAGCGTTCGTAGCGGGCCTCCAGAACTTCGCGAATGTGAATGAACTTGTCCTTGAGGAACATATTGGAGATCTCGAAGACCGTCTTCTCCACTTGATCGAGAAGCTCAGGAACCGGCGCACCTTCCTCAAATCCCATGCCGGTAATCTTCTGGCCAGCCGAAATAATGCGACGATGGACGGCTTTGGTCTTCACGATCTGGCCGTACTGGTAAACGTGGGAAGACGTGGGGACTTCGGACCCTAATTGCGCGAGGAAAGAAGATCCACCAGCGGCTTGGATCTTCTCATTCCCGGCGAGCTTGGTAGAGACGGTGACGAAGTCGATCGGCTCATGGCCCGTATAGAGCTCATGGATCGCCTGATAAATGGCGCGCAGCGTGGGATCGTAGAAGTCCTGCGGAGTGAGGAAGTCACTGACCTTGATGATGGCTTCGGGATCCACCAGCAAAGCGCCGAGCACCGTTCGTTCAGCCTCGATGGAATGCGGCTGGGTGACGATGGAAGGTGGTGACGGGGGTGGGGGAGTCATAGAGGAAGATGGATGGTAATCTGTTTTGGGGATCTCGCAAAGGATTCCGCTTGAACACTGCGCATTCTGAAATATTGTGTGCGGGTCTATTGTGGAGAGTGTGTGGAGAAGTTTACATGCCGTGCTCGCGGGCGTAGCGAAGAAGGGCGACAAGGGAGACCGTATGAATCACCGGGCTTGCCAGGACATTTGCAATGGCCTGCTCCACAGAGAGGTGGTGGCATTCGATCGTTTCGCCGTCATCCTGGGGGAGAGGATCGATGACGAGATTCTTCGCCATGAAGATATGATTTTCCTGCACAAGCATTTCTGAATTTCGAATGGAAAAATACTTCTTCAGATCTTGTGCTCGAAATCCAGTTTCCTCACGTAACTCGCGCTGTGCAGCAACATCTGGCATGTTCTCTTTATCCATCATCCCACTGGGAATCATCCAGAGATACGCTCCATAGAATGGTCTGAATTCCCGAAGCATCAATACATTCCCATTATCATCGAATGCGAGAATATGAGCCGTATCATTCCGATGCACTCTTGCAGCAGAATGCGCTCTTCCATCCGGCAATAATGCCTCTTCTAGGTTGATTTTCCACCCATGCCCTTCGTAGAGATTTTCGAGAACGGTGACGTGAGGATGGGGAGATACCATACGAAAAGCATACACCTCGAAGGCTGTCATGGTGAGCCGCGTCGAACCATGACAGCAGGGCAATGACTATCGCCATCACCGCGAATTTGTCGCAGTTCGACGCGGCTCACTGTGACAAATTCGCTGCCAAGGTGCTGTCAGGGTTAGCGGCTTCAAAATATCAAACAATCTCCGCCGCCTTCCGGATCTCCTTCTCGATCTTCTCCGCGGTCTTGGGATGAGCAGTGAGGTAGACGCGCGTCTGGTCTCGTCCCTGACCGAGCGCTTCCTCTCCGTAGCGGTAATGTGCACCGGATTTCACCACCATGCCGTACTTCACCCCGAGGTCGATGATGTCACCTTCTTTACTGATGCCGCGAGCGTAGAGAATGTCGAACTCCGCCTGGCGGAAGGGTGGTGCGATCTTATTCTTCACGATCTTCGCTCTCGTGCGGTTTCCGACGACCTCCTGATCACCTTCGCCTTTTTCCATAATCTTATCGATACGGCGAACGTCGATGCGAATGGAAGCGTAGAACTTAAGAGCATTGCCACCGGTTGTCGTCTCGGGATTGCCAAACATCACGCCAATCTTCATGCGCATCTGGTTGATGAAGATCACCGAGCAGCTGGTTTTGCTCACGATGGAGGTGAGCTTGCGCAGCGCCTGACTCATGAGACGCGCCTGTAGTCCCATGTGCTGGTCGCCCATCATGCCTTCGATTTCGGCTCTGGGCGTAAGGGCAGCTACAGAGTCGATCACGATCACGTCGATGCCACCGGAGCGGACGAGGGTCTCGGTGATCTCCAACGCCTGTTCACCATCATCGGGCTGAGAGACGAGGAGGGCATCGATATCCACACCAATCTTCTTGGCATAGGTGATATCCAAAGCATGCTCGGCATCAATGAATGCCGCTTTGCCTCCATTCCGCTGGAATTCTGAGATGATATGAAGGGCCAGTGTCGTTTTGCCTGAGGACTCCGGACCGAAGATCTCGACAATACGACCTTTGGGGATGCCTCCACCGAGGGCGATATCCAAGGCAATGGACCCGGAGGGAACGGTTTCGATGCGGACGGCATGACCGTCGCCCATGCGCATGATGGCGCCGGCGCCGTACTGCTTCTCGATCTGAGCGAGCGCAGAGTTGAGGGCGTCATTGCGCGGATCCTTGGAGGGCGCGGTCTTCTGGACGGTGGCATCGCTATGGGTGACTGGGAGCTGCATGGGGTCTTTGAGGGTAGTGATCTTCGTCATGGTATGGGTGGGAAGAGAGATGGGAAAGGTGGATGAATGTCCACCACCTTACGCGAAGAATATTTCTCTTCAACTTTTTGGAGTTGCACAGATGCGATCAACGTTGTGGTGTATAATCGTACACCCATTAGGAACCTCTGAAAAACTCTAAAGCATGTCATGGTGAGCCGAGCCTGTCCTGAGCCGGGGCGAAGGATCGAACCATGATATTTGCCAATTTGTCGCAGTTCGATGCTTCGACCTGCTTAGCACAGGCTCGGCTTACTGCGACAAATTGGCAGCTTTTCAGATGGCTCCGCAGCTCATTCCTCGACACGGCTCGGAATGACATGGCTCACCATGACATTTTTTAAAGGTTCCGTCGTGCTACCGTCTCCTCTTCGCCAGTGCGAAATACCGGTACATCCCGTACATCCCTCCGCCTGTCCCGATAGCTAGGATCCCGAGGCTCCAGAGCGCGAAGAACAACGGAGAGAGGCGGCCAAATGGTGAGAGATTGCTCTCATCCACTATAATCCTCACTTCCGGAATCGACACCACGACCCCCTTCTTCCCTACGGCCGATGCCGGCGCAGAAGCTGTGAGGCTGATCTTGCGCTGCTGCACATCTCCCTTGAAGGTGTGGATCTCCAGACGGTGTTCACGGATCTCTACATTCTGGAAGATCACGGTGCCTTGGACATCGGTGACGGCGCTCACGGGATCGGAGAAAAGCACGACGGGGGCATGGGCGTAGGGACTGCCGTCGGGACTGAGGAGGGTGATCTTCAGTTGCGCGAGGACCAGACGGCCATTGTCATTCTTCAGTGCCGTTGAATACTTGATGAGGGACTGCTCCATGGATTTCCGGACTGCAGCGATCTGCTCGCGGGCATCGAAACGGCTAATAATGGAGTGCGCGAGAGACTGGCCGGAAGCGATGAGGGAATGCCAGCCGTTTTGAGTTACTGCAATGATGTTCTGCGTGAAAGCGATAGTCTTGTCCGAGAGCGTGATAAAGGAATGCTCTGCGAAGGCGATCGTACTGGAGAGCGCATCATGACCAAGGCCGATGATGCCGGTGACGGCTTCGTGCCCGAAGGTAACGATGCCTGTGAACGTATCCTTATTGGAATCGAAGATCGCGCTGAAGGAGTCTATCATTCGTTCCCAGAATGACGGTCCGATGGCAACCGGCATACGTTCCTGCTCCAAACGTGCAGTGCGACGCTCTAGAGCGTGCATCTGCAATTCCTGTACTCGAGCTTTCTGCTCGCGAATCTGATGCTGTCTTTCCACTATCTTGAGCTGCGACTTTTGCTCTTCGGTGAACACAGGAAGAACGGGCTTTGCCTCCTTCACAGGAACGAAGATATCGATAGAGATGCTATCGGAAGATGGATGGGTGACTTCCGATGCAGAAGTGGCGGCAACCACTGGTCGTGCCCTGCGATTTTCGGAAGCGGGAACGGAGATTGCGGTTGCGGGAATCGACGGTGAGGACTCGGTACCGGGGAACGTATCCCCAAACATCGCAAACGTGGAGAAGTGATCGGTTTCGCAGGTGACGGTCTTGGCGATCGTATCCACCGCGCACTCGGATAATTCCGTCCACTCCGTTTCGTCATTGCGCCAGATGGCCAGCGTCGCTTCATCGATTCCCGCTATATCGTCTGCGGTGTACCGCATGGTGATCGTCAATGGCTTCTCGAATGTCCGCACCTGTGTCGTCGCACCACTGAGCGCCGTCAATGTGAAGAATCTCTCCACGCCGATTTTTCCTGCAGGCGGCGTCAGTGCTTCCGCCACAGTCAGCGGATCCAGCTCAGTCATCTGGAACGTGAGCATCTGCTCCACCGCGCCTTCCGGCACCGAGAGCGTCATGGCGTAGCCTGTGCCGGTGAGTCCGAGTGTCCCACCGGATTCCGCGGTCATGAGTGCGCCGGTTTCTGCCAGGATCTCTGCGAGGCCCGGGCATCCTGCCATATCGAAGGTCGATTCTTCACTGGTTCCTTCCTGCAGCAGGAAGTCTCTGGATCGCACACGGAAGCGGAACACGACGCAAGACGGCAAATCATCGATCATCACGGCATGGTCTGTCGTCAACGTTCCCGAGTCCGTCTCCGGTGTCGCGGTCAACGTTCCTCCGTCCGGGCTGTACTCCACCAAACTGCTGCCTTCCTGATTGGTCGACCATGTGATGAGTGCAACCGATGCCGTCACAGTAGCTTCCACATTCGACACGACAGGAACCGGCAGCGGACTAAAGCCAATGTATTCGGCCCTGCGTTGCCCTCCGACGGTGATCACAACCGATCTGCTGGCAGTCGTCGTCTGCAGGTAGCCGCGCGGCACACCGGACACCAGCAGGAAGCTGCCGCTCGCTGCCGGCAGACCGGAGAAGATGTACACTCCGTTCTCATCGGTCTTCACTGACTGTCCGATGACTCCACCCGTCGCACTCGTTCCCGTCAATGTGAGCGTGATGCCCGAGAAAGATCGCGTTTCTAAGACATCGCGTACGCTATTTCCATTTACATCCAGAAATACCGATCCTGACAGAGTACTCGCTCTCACGAATCCAAAGTTCACTGTTTTCACAGCACCCGTCCCGAGCACGATCCCTCCGGAGCTGGTGGCAGTGGTTCTGATCCAGCCGGACGGTACGGTCGTGAGATCAGCCGCAACCGTATAACCGACTTCATTACTGCGCAGAATGTCGGAAAAGCGGTAATCGCCGGACAACGCAGTCGACTGAGCGAAACTCAATGCCGCCCCCGTCGTCGTCTGTCCGGACAATGTGACCGTGACATGCTCGATGCCGTCGGTTTCGCCGCTTTCTTTCAGCCCGTTTCCATTGTGATCATCCCAAACTCGTCCGAGGGCAGTACCCGTTCCTGTCACGTATATCACCTGCTGGCTCAGAGGATCGGACAGAGAGCCGAAATAATTGCTGTTTCCACCATACACGGCGGTAATGGTGTGTGTACCGACAACGAGAGCAGCAGACGTCACGGATGCCGTTCCTCCGGCGATCACTCCGGTACCGAATGCGATGCCTCCGTCACGGAAGCTGACGACTCCGGTGGCACTGGCAGGGAGGACATTTGCACTAAACACGATCGTTTGGTTGTACCTGGAAGGATGCAGCGACGACAGGACGACCGTTGACGTCACTCCTTTGATCACGGTTTGCGCCAATGCATCCGAGACTGAGCCACTATAGTTGGCATCACCGGAATACTGAGCAGCAATTGCATGTGTTCCACCGCCGAGGAGTGTGGTCGTCATCGATCCCGAACCGTGACCGATGGTTGCCGATCCGATCGTGATTGAACCATCCTTGAACGTGAGCGTTCCGGTTGCAGTTGACGGCGTCAGCGTTGTAGTCAGCGTGATGCCCGATCCGAATGTGGAAGGATTGAGCGACGAAATCATGACCATCGCACTATTCGCTTTGTGTACCGTCTGCGTCAGCGTGGACGAAACGGAACCGTAGAAATGGGAACTCCCGCCATACTCCACCGTCAGAGCATGACTACCTATCGCGAGAGTGCCGATAGTGATCGCACCAGAACCATGGCTGATCATTGCGCTTCCAATGATGGATCCACCATTCTTAAAGGTCAGCGATCCGGTTGCGGAGGCCGGCGTCACCGTTGCCGTCAGCGTGACATTCGTTTGGTAGGTGGAAGGATTGAGGGAGGAGACGAATGCGATCGAGGTCGAAGAGATGAAGTTCCAGTTGGTATTGTTCCCGCTATCGATGCATCCCGCCGTTCCCGTAAAACAGAGGAGTGTTTGCCCTCCGTTTGCATTGATATCCATCACATCCACATAACTAATGCTCTGCGTTCCACTGTCGCCATCCAGCAGCAATTGCGCCGCATTGCCTGTCTGCGTCGACCGCAAGCTCAAGAGTTGTCCGGCTGCACCGCCTAAGATCAGTGCTCCGCTCACGCTCTGCGTGGTACCGGCCGCAACGGTTACCGTCCGTACAGTATTTCCGGAGATCGTAAGATTGTGAAATACGGTCGAGCCGCTGACACTCTGATTTCCAGCCCCGTCGAATGTTACCGTGCCCGATCCGGAAGTAAATATACCAAAGTTGGACCAGTTGCCTGTTAAAGAGATGGCCTTGCCATCCGCGTCAAGAGTGCCTGAGGTGATGGTGAGATTTCCCGAGAGTGTCAGGGCGTCGGCGAGAATGGTGGTGGATCCATATGTGTCGAGGTTGAGGTTTGTGTTGAGAGTGACACCGGTTGTGGTGATGACGGGTCTTACTACAGCGGCCCAGCCGGAGCCGTTCCATTGGGCGATACGGCTAATAGTGCTTCCGCCTATGGTTGTAAAACCGCCTCCGGCTATTAGATTTCCAGCGTAGGTGGTGAGAGCTTGAACATCGCTAGCGGTGCCTATAGAGGCCCAGGAGGAGCCGTTCCATTGGGCAATACTGCTAATGGTGCTTCCGCCTATGGTTGTAAACCAGCCTCCGGCTATTAGGTTTCCACTGTAGGTTGTGAGGGCGTAAACAAAACTATTAGTCCCCGTAGCGGTGCCGAAAGAGGTCCAGGAGGAGCCGTTCCATTGGGCGATATAGCTGATGGTGCTGCCGCCTATTCTTGTAAATTGGCCTCCAGCTATTAAGCTTGAGCCGTAGATTGTGAGAGCGTAAACTGTGGCATTAGTCGCATTAGCGGTGCCGAGCGAGGTCCAGGAGGAGCCGTTCCATTTGGCGATACGCCAGATGGCGCTTCCGCTTATGGTCACAAAACCGCCTCCGGCTATCAGATTTCCCGCATAGGTTGTGAGGGCGTAAATAGGGCTATTAGCCCCTGCAGCGGTGCCGAGCGAGGTCCAGGAGGAGCCGTCCCATTTGGCGATACGGTTGATGGTGCTGCCGCCTATGGTTGTAAAGCCGCCTCCGGCTATGAGGTTTCCACCGTAGGTTGTGAGGGCGTAAACATAATTATTAGTCCCCGTAGCGGTGCCGAGGGATGTCCAGGAGGAGCCGTTCCATTGGGCGATACTGCTAATGGTGCTGCCGCCTATGGTTGTAAAGACGCCTCCGGCTATGAGGTTTCCACCGTAGGTTGTGAGGGCGCGAACATCGCCATTAGTCCCCGTAGCGGTGCCGAGGGAGGTCCAGGAGGAGCCGTTCCATTTAGCGATACTGCTGATGGTGCTTCCGCCTATGGTTGTAAAAGAACCTCCGGCTACAAGATATGTCGTACCATTATATGTCCATGTGGTGAGCGCATATATAGTGTCATTACATCCGCTAAGTAGCGCAGTCATCTTTAGAGTAGAGCTTGCGGCGTTGAATGCGCCACCTGTTACGGTAAAGTTCTGGTTTACAGTTATCGTCCCACCGGAGCCGGTGAAGGAGCCATCGGTCTGGGAATAGTTAAGTGTTGTAAAATTATAGGTGGAAGCGTCGAAGGTGCCGCTTGAGAGAGTAAGCATGTTAGATACGTTAAGGGTGTTATCCGCAAGCGATGCGGTGCCGCTTGCTTTATTTATTGTAAGATTATAAAAGCCGCTTCCCCCTGTAATAGACTGAGAAGTAGTTCCACTTAGTGTAACTGTCCCTACTCCCGAAGTAAGTGTACCTCCTGAATTAATCCAGTTACCTGTTATGGCTATATCTTTTGAGCCTAAGTTAAGAATGCCTTGGGTTATGGTGAGGTTTCCGTTTAAGGTGAAGTTGTCTGTCAGATATATGCTTTGGGAAGTGCTAGTGAGATAGATATTTAGGTTTACGGTAATAGGAATGGTGTTAGTCGTTATGGAATTGCCTAACCAGGAGGAGCCGTTCCATTGGGCGATACGGCTAATGGTGCTTCCGCCTATGGTTAAAAACGAGCCTCCTGCTATGAGGTTTCCACCGTAGGTTGTGAGGGCGTGAACATCGCCATTAGTCCCCGTAGCGGTGCCGAGGGAGGTCCAGGAGGAGCCGTTCCATTGGGCGATATAACTGATGGTGCTTCCGCCTA
>JBAWYM010000059.1:0-9329 GCA_037143575.1 Candidatus Peregrinibacteria bacterium
TGTCCCCCCACAATCAAAAAGAAACGACAGGACGGAATGAGGAAGGCCGAGGCACCAGACCTCGGCTTTTCGCACGCGAAGCGTTCACGGAGCGACGGCTCTCCTCTGAGTAACAAAAAGAGAGCCGGAGCGGAGTGAAGTAGGACTCGGAACCATCGGGCAGGAAAAACGGAAAAAGCCAGTATTGGAGCGGGTTTCGCGGAATTGTTACCTAGTCATTCCGCACTACCCCGAATGACTACCTGAATGACTAGGTAGCTGACGGGCAAAAATCACGGATTTTTGATATAATAGGTTCGTAGTTCTTGAAAAAGAGCCACCACGTATAGCGTCTGCGACGCACGTGGCACAGCCATTTCCTACAGACGAGAAATACAACCGGTAACGCTATACGTGCCGCGTGAGTGCGCAGCACTTTATACGCGGCATTCGACTCACATCTCACTTCGTTCGATATTCGCTCAAGCCACAAGTGTTCTATAATCTGAATATGACAAAAGTTTTGCTATTGATGGGACCAGGTGGAGCAGGAAAATCGACCATTGCTCAATTTCTTGTCGAAAAATCCGGCTATGCATTACTAGATGGAGATAGAGAAGATACTGAATTTTTTCCTGATGGTGATCAATGGCTTCCTGAAAGCAAAGAAAGGTTGAAGCTCGCTCACCTGAAGATACTGCGAAAAGCTATAGAGCTTTCGAGCCAAGGGAAGAGCGTCGTCGTGGATTACATCATCTTCGGACAATATGAAGAATTTCTGAGGTTATTCAAAGCGGCATTCGCCAGTAGCCTCGAAATCAAAGTGCTCATGCCCTCGCAAAACGAATTGAACAAGCGAGATGCCGAGCGTAAGTGCTGGACTACTGGCCCTGAGCGTATTGCATCTGTGTATAACGAATTGCTGCTCCTGAAAAACGTCATCGGAGCAAATCATTTCCTAGATACATCCGGCCAAACTCCTGATGAAACCTTCCGAATGTATTTTGCTGAAAGAAGGTAATGCATCCCTCTTCGGAGCGACGCCGCCACACTAAACAATCCCGAAAAACCTCACCGCATTCTCCGTCGTCTTCCGCTCGAAATCCTCGAATGTCATACCCTTCAGCTCCGCAATGAACGTCGCAACTTCAACGACGTACGCTGGCTCATTGCGCTTCCCTCGATGGGGAACCGGCGCGAGGTACGGCGCATCGGTCTCCACCATCAGCTGTTCGATCGGACACTTCCGGATCGTCTGCTGAATTTCCAAAGACTTTGGGAATGTTGCAATCCCTGTGAAGGAGAGGAAGAGTCCACGACTCACTAAATCCGAAACATCCTCCCATCGCTCGCTACAGCAGTGCAGAACGGCACGATGGAGAGGATAATCCTTCAAGGCTTCTTTGATCTCAGTGATAGCTTCGCGGCAGTGGATGACCACCGGAAGATCCAGCGACTGCGCAAGCTCCAACTGAGCGGCGAAAATTTCCTTCTGCTTGTCCCTCGGGGAAAAATCGTAGTGGAAATCCAATCCGATCTCGCCGATCGCCCGAACCTTTTTCGATGAGCCGGCGATATCCTTCAATATTCCCACATCTGCGCCCTTCCACTCCTTCGCATTATGCGGATGCACTCCGATCGTACAATAGAGTTGTTCATATTTTTCCGCTAGATCTAAGCACTTTCTACTTTCGGTAATAGAATCACCAATACACAGCATTTTCGCAACTCCCCTCTCGGATGCGCTGCGCAAAACCTCTGGAAAATCTGCTGCGAATTGCTGATCAGCCAAGTGACAGTGCGTATCGATCATAATGATAGAAAAATCAATAGATGATAAACATGGCAAGTCATCCTGAGCTGAGCCTGTCCTGAGCCGAGACGAAGGGCCGAAGGGTGACAGTGCGAATCGATCACCAAACCAGTAAACCACCAAAGCTTCAAACTCCCAAACCGAAAAAAGGGCCGGTGGAACCGACCCTTCTGATCTTCAAGGAAAATTATTTCCTGAAAGACAGCACCAGCACACCGAGACCACACAGACCCACGATAACGTAGATGACAGCCTCCGACATCTGATTGGGGGCGATCAGTGAAACAATATTGAGTTGCATCTTCAGGAAGAATCCGATGCCCACGAGGCCCCAATTGAGCGCCCCGATAATGGTGACGATCCCGAGAATCATTCCTGTGAGAGATTTGCCAAGCATGGAGAAGAGGGGGAAGAAGTAAGCTTTACCGGTAACTCTAGCAATAAATGAGAATGAAGAAAGCCACAACGAACACCCTATCGGGATTTCGTCATCCTCGAATGAACTCTGGGATAATGCATTCCGTTTACCGATTATGTTGGTAGAATGTGCTACGAGATCAACGTTCTTTCGTACGATAGCTCCGACCATTACCACATCTGGGTCAGTAGCTCAGTGGTAGAGCAGAGGCCTTTTAAGCCTTTGGCCGCGGGTTCGATCCCCGCCTGACCCACCATTCGACTCGCGCCATCGCTACGCTCAAGGCGCTTGCTCATGGTCTACGCACCTTTGGTGCTTCGGCCATTTTTTTGAAGCGAGAGTCGAATGACAGTGAGCGAGGCCGTAGCCGAGTCGAACTGCCTTTGTCGTCTGTTCCACGACAACATGAAACGAAGATTTGCTGCTATCATCATCTCCGCCGCATCACCCACCCTCTATGTTCCATGATCTGCAATTCTCAAAACTGTTTCTGAAGGGCGGAATACGAGGAGTCCTCGTCATGCTTTGTACGCTGCTTTGCACTCTCATCCTTGTATTCTTTATTATTGCACGGCCAGCACTTCCGGTGATGCGAGTGATACTCCCACTATCGACATGGCATTGGACACGTGAGCATGAACGTATTGAATCGTTGAAATGGACAGACGAACTCTACGCACAGTGCATTACCGACAGCGATGCCTGCGGAGATATGACCCTTGTCGGGAACATCCTGCCCCTCGCTGTGGACAGTGCACTATGGTTCTGCCTCGGAGGATGTATTGCACTTGCGATGAATGTGCGAAGAAAATACCGCGAGACGAAAGACATGACACGCGGTGACCAATGCATCAAGAAAAAAGAAGGGAAATGAGGTACGATCTTCGCATGCGTCACATCCACCATTTCTCCCTCCTAGCAATCTCCGTACTCGCCAGCTTTATGGCGACATCCACATCATTCGCTTGGTCCATCCACATGCCCCCCGGCCCCCAAGCCCCACTCTCCGATTGTCTCTGCCCCAAAACCAGTGTGTGGGATGCGGTGACGAAGACCTGCTCAAGAAATAAGCTCGTCTGCGGATTTTCGCGCTACCCACAGCCCTTCTGCGGATGTGACGGCAAGACGTATGCGTCCATCTGTGCGGCAGCACTTGCGGGCGTGAGAACCGGCAAGACATGCCAAGGATCGTCTTCATCACGCTCGTCCATTCCGACTCCATCGACAGTACTCACGGCAACGATGAAAAACTCCAATGTGCTCACCCCCCATACCGTCACCATCCGATCCGGCGACACGATCGTCTTCACAGCGACGCCCCTGCAGCTGCGAGGATTCATCGCGATGGATTGGGATATCCGGAATACCGGCGCTACGCCTCTTCCATCCGACATGTGCGAACAAGACGGCTGGACGCTCATCTGCACGCCGAACGTGAAAGCCCTATCATCCTTCGACATCACGGTCGCTTCGCGACTCCTCGGCAAAACATACCCCGCACCGACGACCATGCACATCTATATCGGACCGCCACCGCCGGGGAAATAGTTCTCTGCACCTCATCAATCCTCATGCAAATATGCGATGATTTTTCTGTAGTCCAAGCCAGACATAATACGTCGAGAAGAGCGCGAAGAACACATTCAGCCAAAAGAAAATCCAAGTGTGCGTGAGGTAGCTGAAGAGCGCGATGAGTGCGCTGCCAATCATCAAAGCGATTTCCCTGCGGAGCGTCCCACCATTCGAGCAATAGCCGATCGCAATCCCACAGAGCCCCAGGATGAAGAACAGCGTCTGCACTTCCATGCGGATCCAGAAGGACCAAATGATCAATCCCAGTGCTGCAGTTGCCATAATCGGTGTATCGATGCGGTCATCGATATCGAGCATCATGAAGACGCTCGAGAGATTCACGAGCACCTGCAGGAAGAGAAAAAACACTGATCCTCCGGCAATATAATTCAGTAGAGCGTAGAGGAACATAACCATACCTCCGATTGCGAAGCACCAATTTTTGAAGGAACGCGCGGGATGGAAAGTTTTCCGGTCGGGGAGTGCGGCCCCGGTAACGAGAATGAGGGAGCCGAGGAGCCCGGTGAGAAAGGTGAAGGTTATCATTGCGAAAAGGGAGGAAGTTGCAAACGCAGCATAGCGAAATCCCACAACCTACCACCATCCCGTCGTGGTACCATTCTCCTATGCCAACAGCATTCCTCTTCCATGGCATCGAAGGCAATCCCAAGGAAAACTGGCTTCCGTGGCTAAAGAAAGAGCTGACAGCGAAAGGCTACGATGTCATCATTCCGCACTTCCCCGGAGGATCAGAGCCCGCACTTGCTCAATGGGAAAAGGTATTCACCGAATACACATCATCGATCGATTCCGCATCGATCATCATCGCCCACAGTCTGGGATGTGCTTTCGCGCTGCGAGTGCTGGAAAACCTGACTCATCCGATCTTCGGGACAATCCTCGTCGCGCCGGTCTGGGGACGCGGTATGGGTCAGGAGTACGAACCAGCGATGGAGAATTTCGTACGGGATCCATTCGACTGGGATGTCATCAAGAACAACGGCGGCGCGATACAGATCATCCAATCCGATAACGATCGTTTCATCCCGCTCAGGAAATCCTCCACCCTCTCACATCATCTCCACTGTCCATTGGCCATCATCCATGATGCAGGACACTTCAATACTTCCTCGGGCTATGATCAATTTCCGGAACTGCTGGAACTTCTAGACGGCGGAATTCGATGAAACCGAAGATGCCGATGAGAAAATTTCGCGTATGCTACCCGGGATGAGAGTTGCCATCGTCCATGAATTGCTGACCATGAAAGGCGGAGCGGAGAACGTCGCGAAGATCTTCGCGGAAATGTTCCCGGATGCTCCGATCTACACGCTTCTCTACGACGAGAAGAAGCTCGGCGGCTGGTTTCCCAAAGAACGAGTGATCACGAGTACTGCTCAAAACTCAAAGCTCCCTTCGGCCCGGCTCAGGACAGGCTCCGCTCAAAGCTTCAACCACCACCTCTACCTCAACCGCTTCCCCGCCGCAGTTGAGGCCTGGGACTTCCGCGACTTCGACCTCGTTCTCAGCAGCTCATCCGCTTTCGCACACGGAATCATCACCAATGGAAATCCGAAGCATCTCTGCTACGTCCACTCCCCTGCCCGGTACCTCTGGGATCGCACGCACGATGTTCTGGAGAGAGCGGGGCACGGACTCCTTGGGCCGCTCAAGCGCTGGTATCTCGAGCGGTCATTCCAATCACTGCGCATCTGGGACAGTGAAGCCGCAGACCGGCCGGATGCTCTGATTGCCGCTTCAGCCGAAGTGCAGAGACGCATCGAGCTCTACTGGCGTCGCGAAAGCCGGATCATCCATCCGCCGGTGGACGATTTCTGGTTCTCGAAAACCTTTGCGTCAAAGTCTATAGAGCATCCTCGTTTCGCGTTAACCGTCAGCACTCTCGTTCCCTACAAGAAGATCGACCGGGCGATGGCAGCGTGCAAACAAGCAGGCATCATTCTGAAAGTTGTCGGGGACGGGCCTGATCGCAAACGATTGGAAAGCCTCAATGACGGAAATACGGAATTCTGCGGGTACCGAACCAGAGAAGAAATCGCAGATCTCTACTCCAACGCGGAATGCCTGATCATCCCGGGACAGGAAGACTTCTGCATCGCGGCTCTGGAAGCCATGGCCTGCGGCACACCGGTGCTGTCACTGCGCACCGGAGGACCGCTGGAAACCATTGTCGAAGGCACAACCGGAGCGTTCTTCGACGAGCCGACGGCAAAATCCCTGGCCGGGGCTCTGCACAATTTTCGGAAATTATCATTCGATCCGGAAGTTTGCCGCGCGAGAGCGAAGGAATTTTCGCGGGAGAGGTTTGAGCGGGAGATCAGAGCTGAGATAGATGTTGTGATGAAAAGATGAATTCAATTCCCACCCTGAGCGCACCCCTTCGCGGGTGCATGATGTGGAAGAGTGCATTGAACAAGCCATCGGACTTGAATGACTATCGCACACGTTCCAGAGTACAAGTTGTGGATAAGGTCTGCCGCTTCAACATGCGGCCACAGTTCGTCCCCGCTCACTGTAAACTCCGGGCCGCGCTGAAAAGAATTGAAGATATGACAGAACACTTTCCGAACATTCACGCCCGCGCCACCAGCGTCCCGCCCAACACGATCAGCACCGACCCGATGATGAGCTGTAGTTGATTTACCTGCTTCCACTCCGCAAAGATCCACAGTGCCAGCAACACCGCGATAAGTGTATTCATATTGTAGAGCGGCGTAAGCTGACTCATGGGTGTTTTGAAGCGCATCAGTCCAATAACGACGAGACCGTTGCCAATGCCCGATGCTAAACCAAAACCGAACGCAGCAATCCCGGACTTCCAATTGACAGTGGAATCAGGAATAAAGAAAAAGATGATCAAGCCAGTCAATGTCACCGCGAGTCCGACGATGATCGTATAGAGACCGATACCAATCCCTGCCTGATTGCTCACTTTTGGCAGTACACCAGAAAAACCGTAAACAATTGCCGGAAGAAAGCCGCCAATGATCAAGCCGATCGATTGATTGGATAACGTCATCATCCGGCAGGAAAAAGATTCTTCTGTGGATAGTCGGGAACGGAAATATCCAGGAGACTGTAGGCCATCGGCGAAACCGTCCGGCCCTTGGGCGTCCGTAAGAGTAATCCCTGCTGCATCAGATACGGTTCGTACACATCCTCCAGCGTATCCTCTTCTTCGGCTGTGGCAGCAGCCAGAGTCGACAGTCCAACAGGACCGCCGCCGAACTTCTCCACGATCGTCCGGAGAATCATGCGGTCGGTACGATCGAGCCCACGATCGTCAATCCCGAGCGCTTCTAATGTGGAGCGAACCCGTGGCATCGAAACAACCGTCTCCTTGGAAACTTGGGCGAAGTCTCGGACAGCGCGAATCAGACGATTGCCAATGCGGGGGGTTGCGCGACTGCTCGATCCTATCAAGTCCGCTACTCCGTCTTCCAGCTTCACCCCCAGGATCCCCGCCGAACGCAGGACGATCTGCTCCATCTCGGGAATGGTATAGAAGGAAAGCTTAAAATTCTGGATGAAGCGATCCCG
Organism: Candidatus Peregrinibacteria bacterium; assembly: GCA_037143575.1. Classification (GTDB taxonomy): domain Bacteria; phylum Patescibacteriota; class Gracilibacteria; order Peribacterales; family Peribacteraceae; genus JBAWYM01. Next base: position 7,344 of record JBAWYM010000059.1, read on the forward strand.
GAGCGGCGCACTGATGGAACCCGCTTTGGTTGTGGCGCCGATGAGGGTAAAAGGCTTGAGACTGAGACGCATGGACCGTGCCGACGGACCCTTCCCGATCACGAGATCCAGCGCGTAATCCTCCATCGCGCTGTAGAGCACTTCTTCGATCACCGGACGCAGACGATGAATTTCGTCGATGAAGAGCACATCACCCTGCCCGAGATTCGTCAGGAGTGATGCCAAATCCCCCGGCTTCTCGATGGCGGGTCCGCTCGTAATTCGCAGCTGCGATCCCATTTCGTGGGCGATGATGTGGGCGAGGGTTGTCTTTCCGAGTCCTGGAGGACCGTGCAGAAGTGTATGTCCCAGTGGTTCCCCACGGGCCTTGGCCGCTTCGATGTGCACGAGCAAATGTCCCTTGATCTCGCTCTGACCGATGTACTCGCTCATCATCTTCGGCCGAAGCGTCTGCTCGAAAGCATCAGCATCGCGGGGAGCCTGTTGCGGCTCTAGAGTCTTTTGATTACGGGGACGACGGGCGAGAACCATGAGGAAAGCATATCAGATTGTAGTGACGATGTCGTATCAATGAATGAAGGGAATGATTTGCGATTTTTTGATTTGCAATTTGCGATTGTTGCATAAATCGCAATTCGCAAATTTCCAAATCGCAAATATCTCTTGAAATATCTCCTACTTACAGACTGAAGTTATCAAGGGTACACTCCCGTCCAATGACCCGCAGCTCCATCCTCCTCACCGGCAGTCTCCTGATGCTCCTCGTCGGACTAAGTACTGCCGATATCCTCTTGGTAGAGGGCATGCCGACGCGCACGCCCACAGATAGCGCACTCGTACCACTCCCGGAACCTCCAACCCAAAATCCTTCATCAGCACAAAACGCTTCTCAGGGTTCTCAACCTATTGCAGGAGGTGTGCAGAAGCTGGGGGAAAAGGATATCGCCACAACGGCAACCTCACTCGGGCTCACCACCCAAGCAAATACCGAACGCACCCTCATCGCCGGAGTGCAACAGCCCGGTGATCACATGCACGCACTCGCCCTCCTTCAGGACAGCGATCGTGCCGGCATGATCGCTTGGCTGGATTCCCCGCGGGTGAAAATTGCTTTCCTCGCCCTCAAAGAATCTCTGCACACGCTCTTTTCTCCGCGCGTCCAAGATCTCCTCGACGAAAATCAGCGCCCGCTCGGCAAGCCCCCCAGAAACTTCCTCACCTTCCTCGATCCGGAGCTGAGCGAAGAGCGCTTTGTTCTCGTCCGCATCCGCGAACGGCTCTTCGAAGTACACATCACGAGGGGCAAGGAGGACAAGATGTATAAGCTGGTGGAAGCGCTGTCCGAATAGCTATGATCGATCAGCTATGAGCTTTGAGCTGCCTCTAAAGATATGCTCACCGCTCATAGCTCATAGCTCACAGCTTCCCAAAGGCTCACATATTTCATTGACGCCTACACTCCCTATCCCTACAGTACCGCGGCTATGGCAAAACAAGTCGTCAAAGTCATCAAAGCGCGCGCGAAAGGCGGACAGGCGAACCCTTCTCCCCCACTCGGCCCTGTACTCGGACAAGCCGGTATCGACATTGCTGGCTTCTGCCAGAAATTCAACGAGAAGACCAAAGGACGCATGGGGCAGGTCGTTCCGGTGGTGATCAAGGTCTACAGCGATCGCAGCTTTACCTTCGAGCTCAAGCAATCTCCCGCCTCCACGCTCATCCTAGAGCGCGCCAAGCTGGAGAAAGGCAGCGGTGTGCCGAACAAGAACAAGGTGGGAAAGATCACCAAAGCCCAGGTCCTCGAGATCGCCACGATCAAAATGCCCGACCTGAACACAAAGACCATCGAATCCGCCTGCCGCATTATCGAGGGAACGGCGCGGAGCATGGGGGTGACGGTTGAGTAGGTTTGAGAGGAAAGGAAAGAGGTTATATACTAGTTTGACTTAATAATTCCGAATCTATACAATGGAAGTATCCTCCAAT
>JBAWYM010000060.1:0-8953 GCA_037143575.1 Candidatus Peregrinibacteria bacterium
GAAACGACGGAAGAAGCGCGTGAGGAGTTTATAGAGGACACGACGGAGGAGGCAGCGCTTGCCCTACTGAAGGACGAAGATTGGGAGCTCACCACCGGGCAGATGTAGCAGTATGCACTGCAGCCCAAGCTACCGCAGCTTTGCACAGTAGGAAGACCTATGTCCCCACTAGGACAGAAAATTGAAACAGTACTGCAAGAGCCAGCCGTAGATGCTACTGGACAAATATCAGTGCCGGAACAGGAGATGAAAGGGGTTGAGGCGGAGGAAGAAAAGACGGAAGAAGGGTGGGCAGCAGAAGATGATGAGAAATTTACGGGGCAACACTGTGTGATGCCGGCCGCCTGATCAGCAGCGGTGATGCAGCAATTCCCAAGTCCCTGGCAGGCATTGCTGGCAGTACAGCTCCCCTGACCCACGTTCGTCCCATCGCATTGGGCGAGAGACATGGCAGGGCACTGCCCTCCTCCCGTCGTCGTTCCAACGCCACTGGTGTAACAGACAGACTCCTTGCACATCGCAGAAGCTCTGGAGGAGGAAGAGGAGAGGGAGGCAGCCGAAGAGGAGGAACTGGGATCACACCCCCCAGAAAGAGGAAGTGCGCACATACATGTTCTTCCCCTGATACATTCCTGCCATCCTCCACAGAGCTTCCCCACATCACACTGATCGTCGCCATCCAGAACGCCATTCCCGCAGCGGGGATCGCAGGCTGTTACCATGCCCCCAGCGATAAGGCGCACCGGATCACGCTGCATCGTCGGACCGGCATCAGCAAAAAGTACTGTGGAATCGGTTAGGGCAACGCCTGCATACGGCACCCATGGAGGAGGTGCGAGATTAATGAGCTCTGCAGCCGGAACGGGATTCCCGACGACGTAGGGATCACCATCTAACCCAGCGTACGCTGCGAGATACGAATGATCGGAAAGACGGATGAGGAAAGGCTGACTGAGAAAAGAAGTTGCGGGAAGACGAAGGGATGTCCAATTAATGGCTGAATCAGATATCCCTGTCGGTATACCTACAATCACCGTTGCACTCGTAGGGTGACAGTCAAACTCTTCGAGCGCAGGAGTGATGGCAACGACACCATTCAGGTCGATTGCTGAGAGAGGCGCTCCTCCATTACGGATGAAAGATGTGCAATTATTCATTGATGCAGGACCGATGGAGGGCCCGGAAATTGTGAAAAGGCAGGAATTGATGACGTTCTGCCATCCGGAAGCAAGGGCAATATCTAAGGAGAACGGATTCCATGGCCGATAAACTACTGCGGGTCCATTCAGCGCAGCGACGACGAACTGATTATTTCCATGACGGGCAAGGGCAAACGGCCTCCCATTCTCCGCCATGTTGAAGCCTGCAGCGGTCTGATATCCAATCCCAATGGTCATGGTCTCTTCTGCCAAATTGATCGTGCCAACATTCAGAGTGACCATCGAAAGATTCGGTCCGTGTGCAACGACCACCGTTGTCGGAGTGAGCGCTATGGCATCCAAATATCCTTGGCAGGATCCAAAAAATTGAGGATCTGCAGATTGGGCTAGAGTGATCTGAGCTCCTATCTGCGTCGCTATCACCGCGCGACAACCAAAAAATCCGTCATTGTAAAAGAGCAAAGCATGGGTATCGTCGAGGCGTGTGGCTGTAAGATTATGCACGACATCCGTAGCATTATTACTCATCTCAGGGCCATAGACGATCTTCTCCGTCCCGAAAGCAATAGTACGGGAATGTACTGATGCTGGTGTGGCAGCAAGCGTCCACGTGTTGTTGGTACTATCCTGCAGCCAGTACACACTCAGTAAATCGGATTCTGTGAGCGCAACGAGGGTGAGGTCATGCACTACTCCGGGGCTGTGCGGGAGGAAAACGGCAGAGCCATAGGCGAGTGTTGTAGTGTTGGTGCACTGGGATACCAAGGAAGAAGTGGAGGCTGCAGAGAAGGAGGAAACGTTCGCCGAAGCCGATGAAGTGAAGACCTCAGAGGCCGAGGAGGCCGACGACGTACTCCCAACACTGACGGAGCTGAAGGATGAAGAGCTGATATCCGTCCACTTGCAAAGCGTGAAACTCTCGACCTCCTTCCATGATTGCACTTGGATAGATGGGAGAATGCGTTGGAGCAGGATCTCCAGACGACGGTTCACTCCATCCTGACGCCCCTCAACACACACCGAACGATTCTCATTCCCATATCCGCCTATCGGGAGGATTTCACACTCGCCACGTTCGGAAGGAAGGATTTCTCCGCCGGCGTACGACGGATCATTCCAGAGAGATTGCAAAGCATGTTCAGCACAGGATGATGCTAGGAGAAATGATTGCTGTGAATCTTGCACAGTCTTCCCAGTTTTCACGATGCCCATACTCACAAGAAGGAGAGAACCAAGAGTAGCAACCGACACGGTTCCCATGACAAGGACACTGAGGAGAAAGACGTAACCATTCTGGGGAAGAGATTTCTTCATAGAGAGAGAGTAGAACAGTGATCCACCTCTTGCCAAGATTCGACCTGAATCGAGGGAAGAATGCGCTGAAGCACGATCTGAAACCGACGAATGGTTTCCTCGACGTTCCCCTCAACACAGATCGACCGATGCTCGTTGCCGGAGCCGCCGATAGGGTAAATATGGCACTGTCCACCGTAGAGGACTAGCAATTCTTCGCCACTATAGCTGGGATCATTCCAAAGATTCTGAAGGACCCGCTCAGAGCACGACGAAGTGATGAAGTACGCCTGCCTCGAATGATTGAGGGTGACAGAGCTTTTCAAGGTGCCGAGACTGAAAAGAAGTAGGTACCCAAGAGCTGCGAGGGACATCACCCCCAAACACAACACACTGATGAGGAAGAAATAGCCGGGGCGAGAAGAAGACAGGGATATCATCGAGGTCCATAGAGAGCAATACCATGATCGGTGACGAGGATCACACGATCTCGAGAGGAATCATAGGCAATGGAACGACCAATGCCCGAGGTGAGCAGATCGAATGTTCCAACAGGAAGTGTCTGCGAAAGATCGACTACTTGAATTTGAGCCTCAGGATTACCGGACGCAATGAACGCGTAGCTCCCTGCAGGGTCAGTCGCAATCCCATTCACCGCACCGCCAATCGACCAATAATTGGGATTATTGGATGGGGTAGGCCCCAGTAAAAGACTATATACAATGAACTCATTCCCTAAGGAGTTTTCACTGCGACCGAAGAGGAGCTTCGTGCCGACGGTCGCGATCGACAATCCATCGGGGACATCGGAAGGGTTGGCACCGATACGATCGGTGATGGTGATGGGGGTTATTCCGTTGTGGTTGATCGTATCGAAAACATCCAGCACCTTAATCTCGCTCTCATCATGCGTGGCGGCGATGTACGCGAAACCTTCGTGCAAGGCAATGGCGTTGTAGGTACCACCCGCATCGTGATACGACGCAAGGAGTAGGGGGTTTCTGGGGTCACTCACGTCATAGGCATAGAACTGATCAAGCGTCTCATCATCGGACGCTGCGACGAAGAGCGTCGGTCCGAAGAGCGCCACAAATTGCGCACGGCCATTCCCCGGGATATCTATTGCGCCGAGAATGGAAGCATTACTGAGGGCTTCAGGACTGGAAATGTCGACGATCTTCACCTCGGCATCCCAGTCCTTGACGACGACATACAAACGATTGGTACCCACAGTAATTCCCGAGGCCGAACCTCCAATCGTGATCGTCGTTGGGACAGACACTGGCGCTCCGTCCGTCGATACATTATAGACGAGAAGACCATTTGAATTTGGGGATCCAGTCGTGACGTAAGCATATCCACCGGTAACCGCAACGGACCGATACGCTATTCCTGGAGTCTCATCGATGACCTCCCCTTTGAGCTGCAAAAGGCTCCAGTCTCCGAGCGGCTTCACCGCGCGCCAATTCGTGAGCTCCTCCGACAACACCACCGATCCCGAACGCGTTCGGGAAAAATTCCAAAAAGTATTGGCAAAAATGGAGGTACGATTCACAGAAAGAGAGGTGACTGTGACGCTCGTGCGGTAGTGGTCTTCACTCTCGCTCTCCGTACCGCAAAATTGCCAGCGACCAGCGACCTCACAGATGCCATGCGAACCCACGGTAAGACCAGCATAATCATTATCCCGAATGGAGCGCGCTGCTTGAAGTGCTCGTTCCGAGAGAAATACTCCCCGGACCCGATCTCCACTCCGCAGCGTTCCCTCCTGCCCCAAAAAAAGACCGATACTCACCGCCCCCATGAAGATGGCGAAGAGGGCAATTGCGAGAAGAGCTTCCAAAAGCAAAGAACCTGGACGCATCGTCTGAGATGTCCCCGCAGTACCTCGCCGAAGGATGCAGAAAAGGCGCAACGTGGAAAGAGTAGCAGGATGAAGGAGAGAGAAGAAGCCCAAGATTGGAGCGCAGTTATGCCTACTTGTGCGTAAAGAGGAGAGTTCTGGAGAGAGATACGCCTACCAGAAATTCTATTCTATGACCGTCTCCGCAAGATCTTACGTATGTTCAGTGTGTTGAAGATCACGGAGTGGTGCGCGATGAGGATGATGACTCGTGATCCGGCAGTACGAAACATGATCCGGTAGTTGTCCACATGCAGACGGCGATAGCCCTTGAGGCCTTTGCGCAGCGGCTTACTGAACACCTTCGGTTCCGTCGTGAGTTTATGCTCGAACGTCCGCGTTCGTCTGTGTGAAGATTTGGGATATCCTCCGATACAACCTGCAGATGGTAGAGAAGCGTAAAAATCATGCCCATGCCTTCTCATGGGAAGAGTATCGCACCCCTTTTTGATCACAGTCCGTCGCCATCCGATTGAGGACGATATCCTCTTCCTGCTCGAGAGCGAACTGGATGAAGAAGAGTGCTTTGGAGGATCACGACACTCCTTCGTCTTTTGCGAGCTTCGGGAGGATGGCATCGAGCTCTGTGTGAGATAGAGGATTGGCAGTTTGGTCGATACGGGTATAGCATTCTTCCAATTTCCTCTTCCCCCATGCCGACCGTGCCCGATCTCGAAGTCGAAGTGAAAACCGAAAGCTCCAAAGCCGTGATCACCGGCAAGACGTCTGTGCCGTTTCGCACCTTTGTCGGGCTCGTGCTCCAGCGCAAGGTTCTACAGCTTTTCAAAGACTGGGGTGAGGAGCCGGTTATTCTCTCCAGCAGCCTTCTGACGAATCTCGCGAGTGCGCCTCAGGATAGCCAAGAAAACAAAGCGCACCTCGTCACGGTGACGCTGGGGGTGGGCGTGCTCCTTGGGATTTTCTTCCTCGCTGCACTGCAGGCCGGCTTGCTCTTCCTCCATGTTTCCCTCGGTATGCGCGAGTACCTTCTCATTGTCGGAGGATTCGCGGGCATCGGGATTCTCGCGGTCATGCTCCAGAAGATGCAGGGGATCAGTCGTGGCCAGAAGATCGCGGATACCATGGAGAAGGTGGCGGGGTTTCTGTCCCGGAAGTAATAGTTTACTGGTTATGAGTTATGAGTTTGTTGCTACGATATTCTCCATAAATAGAGAACGAATAACTAACAACGAACGAACGAATCACTTTCCGTCCCGTCCATGCAAATCCAGGAAAACGTTCCCCTCAAGGCCAAAACAACCATGCGCATCGGCGGCACAGCACGCTTCTTCATTGATGTGCGCAACAAGCCGGAGCTGGAAGAGGCTGTGCAATTTGCCCGGGCCAAAAATCTTCCGATCGTCGTTCTCGGAGGAGGGTCGAATACCGTTTTCGCCGATGGTGTGATCGAAGCGGTGGTCCTACACCTCAACGCGGCCAGTACGATGATCAGTGGGGGAATCGTGACGGTGCAGGCGGGGAAGATTTTGGCGAGCCTCGTGATGGAGCTCAGTCGCGGAGGGCTGGATCTCTCGGCGCTTGCGGGGATCCCGGGGACGGTGGGTGGTGCGCTCTTCGGCAATGCCGGACAAGGGCCGCAGGGAACGTGGATAGACAGCTTCGTGAAGAAGGTGACGGTGTTCAGCGATGGTCAATGGAGGACGATGCCGAAGGAGGAATGCGGGTTTGGGTATCGGGAGAGCTCTTTTAAAAGTGGAAAGTGGAAAACAAGTGGTGAGCCTGGACGAACCATGGAAAGTGGAAAGTTGCTTGATACGATTATTTGGGAGGCCGTGCTGGATATTCCTTTGCGCGATCCTGTAGAGATCCAGGCTGAAGTTGCGCACGTGCTCAAGCGTAGAACCGAGACGCAGATCGCCGTGAAGACAGCAGGGTCCTGCTTCAAAGCCTTCGACAATGTTCCGGCTTGGCAGATCATTGACGGTGTGGGATTGAAGGGTTTTGCCGTTGGTGATGTGTGCATCAGCGACAAGCACGCCAATTTCCTCGTGAACAAGAATGAGGGGACATTCATTGATCTCGTGACGTTGATCGACGCAGTCCGGACCACAACGGGCAAGCCGCTCGAGGTGGAGATGCGGCTGATCGACGAGGAGGGGCAGGTCATAGGATGAGCAAGCCAATACACATGTAGGAGAGGAATACTCCTTTCCTCAGCTCATTTCGCAGCGGTAGACCGATGAGTGCTCTTGGTGCGTTTTTCATTTGGCCACTCAAGCTGGAGGGCATCATTTTTATCCGAGACGATAGAGCCATCTTTCGCGAAATAGTCACGCAGGACATGCGAGACCCTAAAGTCGCATTTAACCAAAAAATCATAGCCCGAGCTCTTTGGTGCTACTATAGCTCTGATCTTCTTCATATTCCTTTGAGGCAGAACTGTTTTTTGGAGATTCTCCATCGTCTTTATTCCTATTCCAATTTTTCGTACGTTGTGGTGCACCGCAAAATTCAATAATTGAAGTATCTCATTAGAACTATACACAATCATTGCGCTCACGATTCTTTTTTCACAGGCATAAGGATTGTCATAGCCAATCAATCCTTCGCAATGTCCATGGGTAAGCTTCTTGATGAATTCACTAGACGTCCATGGTTTCTCAATATCGACGACTTGCGCCAAATCATTGCAGGGATCCATGGGTCGGTATTGTACTTCTTCGTTTTTTGGAGACGGAGTTTTGTTCCAAAGCAATGTTTGCATTTTACGAGAAAGAGCTCCTCTCACCTCTTCAAATACATCACATAGTTTTCTTTGAAGATCATTAGGAATAGCACAATTAAGATCACGAAGGGACAACACTGCTTGGCAGGCTGATTGTACCTGATGAAGATCCATATTCCCGTCATCATCAATCAGGAAACGCTCTTTCCGGTTCAGGATCTCCTGAACTTTAAACAGAAGATATTGGATGTTGACTCTACCTGTTTGTTGATTGTTGACCTCAATAGCCTGCGCACTAATTCTACAGGCATATGCACATACAGCTTGCGATTGTGCTAATAGTTCTGCACTGGACGGAAATCCAAACATAATGCTGATAATACTTACAATTCCGAATTTGTCCAGAATTCTGGCGACCTCTTAGAGATTGATCATTGATGCCCCCATTGATCTTATCTTTGCGACTATACCGTCGTAGATGTACCACGATCATGGCTCAAAACTGAGAAAATCCTTCATCAAGAATTCAGGATTATTTCGGTGATGCCGTCTATCAAAATGGCAGATCCTCCACCTTGATCTCCGACTTGTACTGCACTTCGGGAATGTCGGAAGACGTATCGGCGGCAACACCCACAGATTCTCGTTCGGGTTCATTCTGTTGGGGCTGAGGGGCAGAGGAGAGCCCCGACGAACGGCGCTCATTCGTCCGGTCGATGGCTTCGTCGGCGATCGTGCTCTTGACGCCGAGGAGTGCGCACTGGTCAGCGACGATCTCGGTGGTGTAGCGCTTCTGGCCCTGCTGCGTCTCCCAGCTGCGCGTCTGCACGCGACCCGAGGCGAAGACGCGGCTGCCCTTGTGGAGTACCTTGCCGGCCTCCTCCGCGAGTGCGCCCCAGATGACGACGTTGTGAAATTCCGCGCGCTCCTTCATCTCGCCCGTCGCCTTCTCCTTCCAGCGGTCATTGGTCGCGATGCCGATCGAGAGGACATGATGACCTCCGGTGGTGGTCTTGAGCTCTGGCTCGCGGGTGACATTGCCCACGAGGTCGGCGCGATTCACCGCAGCGAGGGTGAGCTTGGCATTCTCGGGAGCGGGGAGCTGCCCGTCTTTGGGATCGAGGAGGATCATATCCATTGCGATGATCTTGGTTTTGGAGCGCTTCTCTTTGGTCGTGGGATCATCCCAGCTGTCGGTCTGCAGCCGTCCGCCGATATAGAGTTGCGATCCGGCGTGCACGTACTGCCCGGCGAATTCGGCCATCGATCCCCAGAGGGTGACGACCTGGAAAGCTTTACTCATCATCTGTTCGCCCTGCGGAGAAGTGAAGGAATAGGGGACGACCATATTTAAATCGGCGACACTGGTGCCACCGGGGGTCTTGCGGACTTCGAGCGCTTGCGTCTGGTAGCCGATGATGGAGATGCGGTTGACGGAGAACATGCTTATGAATGGGAAAATGGAAGTAAAGGATGCCACGGAGCCGATGGTGGGGGAAGACTGGCTTGTTGGCTATTCTAAGCGGTTGCCTAGAACGTGAACGAATGTACACCCACAGGAATGTGATCTGCAAGGAGGAGGAATCGACAATAGAGAAAATAGTTGTCGTTGAGAAGTACTCGTTCTTCGTGTCTCTTCGTTCGCTTGGGGCAGGCATTCGTCGGGAAGAGGGATGTTTGTTATGTGTGTTTTTCTGTTTTTCCAAAAAACCTGTTTTGCCGGAGCGCATCTTCCGTTACTGTTCCGGTCATCTGCAGACCATGCATTCCTGATGCATCAGAATCCAATACAGTATCCACTGGTCGACGATCCCAAGGTCCGCGGGTCGAAGACCTACGCTTACCCCCTCACTACAATGTCCCACGTCAAAGATCCCTCCCTCGCTCCCCAAGGCCGCCTCAATCTCGAGA
>JBAWYM010000061.1:0-8904 GCA_037143575.1 Candidatus Peregrinibacteria bacterium
ATACACAAGCCATTTCATAGCTTCGGTCACCAACCAAAAAAGTTACCAGTCTCCACAATGCACTCAAGACATCATGTGTATTTCCTCTTTTCTCTTGGATTCGATGAACGGTTCTATCGAACTCCGGGGGAAGAGAGCACAGGTAGATGATTTCCGCTTCAAGAGCTGACGGATTATTGGCAAGGATGCTGAGCCGACTGATCGTTGCTGTCTCAGTTTCTCCAAAACCTCCGAACATGCTCCTGTCTTATGCTCTTATTGGTGTACTGACAATAGCTGCATTATCCTTCTCTCCCATACCACGGCTCGAGCAGGCTGGAATCGTAGGTTTTTTTCGCCAGAAATTGCGGCAGTACTTCTTCGAGAGATTGGAGTGGGGCGGGTTCGATTCCCATTTCTGAAAGTACCGCGGCATGTTCAGGCAACAGTTCACCGATCCAGACACTATTGGCGAATTGCGATTGGCGACCTGTCCTGAGGGCCGTCGAAGGATTTGCGATTTCTTCAAGAGAGATCTGCACTGGTTCAGGCCAGTGCTTTTCGAATTCCCCAAAGCCGCGGATGAAAAGCTGGGTTTTCTTGGTGGAGTGGAGCCAGAGGCAACTTTGAACAATCGACTTTTGACTATTGACTCTCGCGCAATAGAGATCACTCAGGTGGACGCCTGTCCCCGGGATCTTCAGCCGGTGGACGATTGTATTCGCGAAGGCCACGGCGACGCGCAGGCTCATGAATCCACCGGGGCCAATCACGCAGGCGCTGTGGGTGAGATCACTCCATTGCCATCCGGCTTCTTTGAGCGTTTCTTCGATCGCCGGCAACAGCGTCTCGTCACTGGTGCGATGGCCGATGGTCTGCATACTCGCGACGGAGTCTTCCTGCACACAGGCGATGCATCCGGTGGAAGAGCCGAGATCGAGGAAGAGAATGTTCATGAATGGGATACGTGAAGAATAATGTAGAATGGAGAATGTAGAATGGAAAATGATGAGGAATTTTGGGCTCTGTCATACAAATCATTCTACATTCTCCATTATACATTTTACATTTTCCCGTGCCCTCCCTCTCCGTCATCATCCCCACCCACCGGCGTCCGGAGATCCTGACAGTGTGTCTGCAGCACTTGTCGCGGCAGACCATTGCGAAGGATCTGGAGGTGATTGTGGTGGATGATATCCAGGACCAAACGGCGCCCCGTAGGCGCGCCATGCATGACGCGCCTACGGGGCAGACGGGTGATGGTGTTCCCACAGTGAAAATCATTACCGTTCCGCCCTGTCATCAGGGCACGGCCCGTAATCGTGGAGTGGAGCTCGCCACTGCTTCTGTCATTCTCTTTGGTCAAGACGATATTTTCCTGGAACCGAATGCATGCGAAAAGCATTTGAAGGCACATGGTTTTTCGGTTGGCGATCCTTTGATAATAGATCCAAGATCCAAGATCCAAGATCCAAAGGCAGTCCTCGGCTTTACGACGTGGGATCCCGCCCTTACGGTCACTCCCGTCATGCATTTCCTGGAGCAGAGCGGCTGGCAATTTGGCTATCCCAAGATTCAACGATTCGCCCATGGTTTTCTTCCAGTGAACATTCAGGCGAACTTCACGTACACCAGTCATATTAGCTTGCCGACCGACATCGCCAAACGCTTCCCCTTTCGCGAAGACGTCTCATTGTATGGATGGGAGGATATCGAATGGGGTATGCGATTGCGTGATGCCGGCATTCGTTTGTTCTACGAACCGGATGCAAAGGCGCTACATCATCATGCGATGACTCTGGAGGATTCCCTCAAGAGGATGGAGACACTTGGAACTTCGCTCGTGAAGATGGCGAAGATCGTGCCGGAATTTCGGCAGAAGCTCTATCCCTGGAAATTGTTTGTTCAGCGGGTTCTAGCGAGGTTTCCGACGATGAGCGGAAGGCATCGAAGGGCGTTCCTTTGTGGAATTTGCGATGCTATTGACAAATACAGATAAGAATCTATTATGTATTCCCTGTATTTATTCCCCATTTCATTTATGGAAAAGAAGTTGAAAGATAGTGATTCTCTGAGGAATGGTGATGCCGATCCTATTCATTCAGAGAAAATTGGGATTGCGCTGAATCAAGGGGATGATGTTGAACAGATCTACGAGAAATTTATTGCGGGGCATTCCATCGAAATGCAGCTTGATTTCCTCAATGATCTTGTTTTGTGGATTGAACGGAATGCAATGGTTTATCAGCAATATAGATCGAAGGAAGAATATGAGTTGATGGATCGATGCGGAAAGAGACGGCAAAACGCGCAACAGATTCACTCACGTATTCTTACGAATGCCATGGTGGCACTTCAAGGTTTGCAGCCTGCATCGTCCTCAGTTGTAGATTCAGAAGTTCAAGATGTTCATGATCATCTTCTTGAGACGGGAACAGCAGAAAGACAGGAATAATTTCTCAAAAGGCTTTCCCTTCAATCGTGCTCGACTGAAATCAATGTAATCAACCGATGAACCGATGAATGCGCAACATCAGAGCGCGTTCCCTCCGTCGCGTGCTATGCTCCCGGTCCCATGCTCCGTCGGATGGATTTTCTGCTCCTCGGCATTACTGTCGTGCTCACCCTCTTCGGGCTCGCGATGATTTCCAGCGTGAGCGTGTTCAAGAGCTTCCAGATCACGTCGCAGCTCGTGGAGCGTGGGCTCATGGATGCACCGAGCAATTCCTTCTATCTCTGGAGGAGTTTCCTCCAGGTGATCTTGGGGTTCTGCGTGATGGGCTTCACGATGATCGTTCCGTACCGGATGTGGGAGAGGCTGGCGCTTCCAGTATTCGCCATCAGCCTTCTCCTTCTCCTTAGTGTCTTCCTGCCGGGAATCCGGGCGGATTTCGGGACGGCCCGGAGCTGGATCCGACTGGGATTCTTCTCGATGCAGCCTTCGGAATTCTTCAAGCCTGCGCTGGTCTTCTATCTCGCACTGTGGCTTCAGAAGCGTGAGCAGCTCATCGGGACGTGGAAGGAGGGCTTCATCCCGTTTGCCATGCTCATCGTCGTAAGTACGATCATGGTCGCCCTGCAGCCGGACCTCGGGTCATTCCTCGTACTCTTCGCGATTGCCGTCGTCATGTTCTTCGTAGCTGGAGGCAATATTTTCCATGTGATCCTCGGGGGTGCCATGGCTAGCGTTCTTGGTCTGCCGATCATTCTGCAGAAGGAATACATCCGGGATCGCTTCCATGCCTTCTTCAATCCTGCAGATCCCACGATTGCCGAAACCATCGGCTTCCAAATCCGGCAGGCGCTCATCGCCATCGGCAGCGGCGGAGTCTTCGGAGTCGGCTACGGCAAATCCATCCAGAAATTCGGTTACCTCCCCGAAGTGCAGGCCGACACTATTTTCGCGGCCATGGCCGAGGAATTGGGCTTCCTGCGGCTACTCATCATTCTCGGGATGTTCGCGATCTTCATCGTGCGGGGATACAAAATCGCTCAGGAAGCCCCGGACCGCTTCGGATTTCTCGTCGCTATGGGGATCACCACGTGGATAGCAGTGCAGACAATACTGAATATCGCCGTCAACCTCGCGATTTTTCCCCTCACCGGCATCACGCTCCCCTTCATCAGTGCGGGAGGATCTTCGCTGATCTCGCTCCTCGCCTCCGTGGGAATCCTCCTGAATATTTCGATGCATTCCACAGAGGCGGCCGTAACGGCGCGAAGGACACCGAGGAGGTTGCTGTCGTTTATGGGACGGTAATGACCAAATTCCAAATCCCAATGACCAGGGAATGACCAATTCCCAAATCAAAAGGACAATATCTTGGTTATTGGTGCTTGGGACTTGAGATTTCCCTGGTCATTGGCGCTTGGTCATTGGTCATTTCCCCATCCCGTTTCTTTGCTTTCCCCCCGTCATCGTCCTATCGTCTTCGCCTCGGGCAGCCTATCGGTGCGCCCTTCCTCCCTATGCCCCAGAGTGTCCTCTTCGTCGGCGGCGGATCTATCGGGCACATATCGCCTTCCATCGCTGTTGCGCGGGAATTGTTGAAGATGCATCCGGAAATACAGGCGCGCTTCGTCTGTTCCCAGAGGCCAGAGGATGCTCTCTTTATCGAGCGACAGGGCTTCGTTCCGATTCCCCTCGATGCGCCACGGCTGTCCTGGAATTTTCCGATGCGATTTTTTCGGGCGTACCAATCTGCGTACTCCATTCTCGTCGAGAGCAATCCGAAAGCCATTTTCAGTAAGGGCGGGTATGTGAGCGTGCCGGTGTGCCTCGCAGCCTGGAGGCTCAAGATCCCCATCATCCTTCACGAATCGGACACCGTGAGCGGCTGGGCCAATACCTTCGTGGGTCTGTGGGCCAAAGTGCAGTGTCATGGTTTTCCGACGAAGAAAGCCGGGAAGCATCTCTTCACTGGCAACCCCGTGGATACCCGGTTCACCGAAGGAGTGAAGGAGCGGGGATTCACCATCACCGGTTTTCCTACTGATCGGCCCGTCCTGCTCGTCATCGGAGGGAGCCAAGGTTCTCAGGCTATCAATGCAATGATCGCGCAGGAACTCACCTCCCTTCTCGAGCTCTGTTCCATTGCTCATATTACGGGGAATGGAAAGCAGACCGTCACCACTTCTTATCCGGGGTACTGGCAAATTCCTTTCGCTTATGAGGAGATGTCTCACCTGTATGCCATTGCCAGCCTAGCGCTCATCCGCGCCAGTGCCGCGACGACTTCGGAGCTTGCAGCCAACAGTATTCCAGCAATTATGATCCCACTCCGAAAGGTTGCTCATGATCATCAAGAGCACAATGCACGCATTCTCGAAAAGAGCGGCGGCTGCATCGTGCTGGAGCAGAATGATCGGACACAAAACATTACCGATCTCGTGCGCCATCTCCTCTCGCCGGAAATTCATGCAACTATGCAAAAAGCGATCCATAAGCTTTATCAGCCAGATGCGGCTCGACATATTGCTGAAATAATTTTGCAGTCGCTTGCCTAATCCTTCTGGGAGAAGGTAGGCTGCCCCCGCTCTATGAAAAAATTCACCCTCTTCCTGATCCCTCTCTTTGCGCTTGTGCTCCTGATCGGATGCTCACCAGCGCAGCCTACCACTCCTCCTGTGTCCAAAGCGCGCGCTCCCATCGGATTCACGGGTACCCTTCTCGCTGGAAAGCAGACGGTGGTTATGAGCACCGCCAAAGGCGATATCACTCTTGAGCTCGATGCCGACAGTGCCCCTAGGACCGTGACGAACTTCGTTCTCCTCTCGCAGTCCGGGTACTACAACGGCCTCACCTTTCACCGCGTTATCCCCGATTTCATGATCCAAGGTGGTGATCCGGATGGAACTGGTATGGGCGGCACGAGCGTTTTTGGCCCCACGTTCGCTGATGAGTTCCAAGGCAACGCCCTCCCGATGGATCGCGGCATGATCGCGATGGCCAATCGCGGACCCAATACGAATGGCAGTCAGTTCTTCATCATCACGCGCAACGGCGGCACACCGTGGCTCGCAGGCAAGCACACCGTCTTCGGCAAAGTCATCTCCGGGATGGATGTCGTGGATGCGATTGCCTCTGTTCCCCGCGGCCCAACCGACACGCCCACTGTCCCAGTGACATTTGATGTGGAAGTGAAGAAGTAATTCGATGGCGTATTCAGAAGCGGAATTTTCTTGAGGTGTTGGGAAGTATAAAAGGAACAGTATTGAGTATTAAGGGACTGCTTGCAGACCCTTCCTCTATAATACGTTCCCCTTATCCCTTTCGATAGAATCCATAGAACGACGACGCCAGCCGATCCGCCAGCCGGTTTCCCCTAAAGAAGATATCGAAGTACTTCACCCAGAATGTGAGCCAGCCCCAGAAGAAGATTCCTGCTTTGTAGAGCTTCTCGTTGCCGAACGAGGTGAGCACCGCGAAATATTCGCGCAGGATCCAGGAGAGCATGGAGGCCGGGCCGACGGCGATGCCGAATTGCACTTCTTGGTACTGCGGAAAGAGTTCGCGGATGCCGCTTACGGAGTAGCGTTGGTAATCCGACGGGACCGCGTGGAAGGGCTGCAGAAAGGGGATCTTGGCGTAGAGGGTTCCGCCGACTTTCAGCACACGGTGGATTTCCTTGAGGACCGTTGCAGGATCCTGCACGTGCTCCAGGACGTTCTTGAAGATGACGATATCGATGACGTTATCTTGGAAGGGAAGGGCGTGCGCATCGGCGGCGGCGTCCACCGACGGGTACGCGACGATATCGAGATTCCAGATGTTCGCGTGGAATTTCCGTAAATCTTTAGAGAGAGAACCGATATTGAGCACATTCTCGGTTGGATGCTTCTGCAGAAATTCAATCAGAATCTTGTCTTCTTTGTACGATGGGGAAAGATCGAGGAAGGAGAGAGAGTGGTGGGGAGGCTTGAGGAAGCGGAAGAACGAGCGCAGTCTGGAGCGAGGCTTGGCAATGTGCACAGCGACGGTATTCTCCGTTTTCTGCGGGATGAAGAGCGGAACGTTTCCCCGGAGCTCGAACGACTTCTGACAATTTTCACACTGCAGCACCGTTGGCTGTTGCTGAAGTTTGCCGAGGCAGGCCGGGCAGCAGAGGAGGGGGAGGATGTCCACAATGAGCACTGTAGCAGGAGTTCGGGATAAAAATCCTTCGAATGATGACCATCAACGTGCGGTGCAAATTTGTCACCCTTCGACAACGAGGATGACAAATTTGCGTGCATTTTCATCGTCTAGGAATTTCATGTACTCCCTAGTATTCCAGTGCTCCAGTACTCTAGTATTCTCGTACTTCTTATTCACATTCCCGCGGGAAGCATCCCGCGCTGACCCCTTGTGCGTACCCGCTTCGCTCCCTCTCCCACCGGCTCGATGCACGTCGGGAATTTCCGGACTGCCCTTTTCGCCTATCTGATGGCCAGACAGTCCAATGGCCGCTTCATCCTGCGCATCGAAGATACGGATCAAGGACGGAGTGTGGAAGGGACCGTCGAGAATATTCTCCGCACGCTCCACTGGTCCGGGCTCGATCCCGATGAGGGCGTGATGCTCCGCAAGGGGCTGATCACGCAGGAAGGCACACGCGGTCCGTACATTCAGTCTGAGCGGCTGGAGCTGTACCGTAAGTATGCCGATGAGCTCGTGTCGAAAGGCCATGCCTATCCCTGCTTTTGCACACCGGAACGTCTCACCAAGATGCGCGATGAGCAGGCGCTAAAGAAGCAGGCGCCGATGTACGACCGGCATTGTCTGCACCTTCCCAAGAAGGAAATCGCCGACCGCATAGAGGGCGGCGAGCCCCACGTGCTGCGGCTCCTCGTGCCCCGCGACCGATCCATCAGCTACGACGACGAGATCCGTGGCAACGTGACATTTCATGGCCATACCGTCGACGATCAGGTCCTGATGAAGAGCGACGGCTTCCCTACCTACCACCTCGCGCACATCGTGGACGATCACCTTATGGAGATCGATCTCGTGATCCGCGGCGAGGAATGGCTAAGCTCTACCCCCAAACATCTGATTCTCTTCTCGATGTTCGACTGGGCGCCTCCCAAGTACGCGCACGTTCCGCTGATCCTCAATCCTGACCACACCAAGCTCAGCAAGCGGCAGGGTTCGGTCGCCGTCGAAGAGTACATCGCGCAGGGTTACCTCCCGGAAGCACTCCTCAATTTCCTCGGTCTTCTCGGCTGGAATCCCGGCACCACGCAGGACATCTTCTCCCTTCCCGAGCTCATCGAGCAGTTTTCTCTCGAGCGGGTGCAGAAGGCAGGAGCGGTCTTTGATCTGAAGAAGCTTCAGTGGCTGCAGGGCCAGTGGATCCGTAAGATTCCCCTGAGCGATTTCGCCGACAGGATCAAATCTCTCGTCGTGGAGCGTTATCCTAACGCAGTGCATGATGCCCAGTTTTCAGCGAAAGCGGTACTCATCCAAGAACGCCTCACCTTCTTCTCCGAAGCAGTGGATCTCCTGAGCTTTTTCTACAGTGAGCCAAAGGTAACCGTGGAGCTCCTCGCCAATCCCAAACAGAAGGTTACCCTCGAGCTTCTGCCGAAGATTCTTGAGCTCCTGAAAGATACCCTGGAGGCGATCATGAAGGACGAGTGGACGGCGGATACTTTAAAGGAGCGGATCACTGGGACAGCGGAAGCTAATACTCTCAAGCCCGGCCAGATGCTCTGGGTCCTGCGCGCAGCCCTCACCGGACTTGCCTACAGCCCCGGTGCGTTTGATGTTGCGGTGATGCTGGGAAAGGAGAAGTGTCTCGAAAGGCTGGAGGTGGTTAGTGTGTGATGGAATCTTGAGGCGAAGATTGACGGTCAAAGGAGAATATTTCTCGTAATTAGCGTTAGCTGCAGGTCAGAAGATGTGTAACTAAAAACTAACCAACTAATAACTAGGAACTCGTCGTATTATTTCCCCTCCACCTTCTTCCTAAACTCTTCGCGCTTCTCCGGCATCGGCACCTCCGTTCGATTTGGTCTGATCGCGAGCTTCCCTTCCTTCATCGATGCGAAGCTTCTGTCGGGCACATCTTCCGAGAGCAGCACTCCACTCGCGACGAAGGATCCTGTTCCCACTTTCACGCCCGGGTAGATCGTCGTGTGAATGCCGAGCCGGCAATTATCGCCGATGGCCGTGCCGAATTTCGTCAGGCCCGTAGGAGCGGCTGCCGTGCCGACGACGGAATCAATGATCGCTTCGTCCAGGCGGAGATTGCCGGTGACCGTTCCGCCGCCGAAGGACACATTGCGTCCAATGAGGCTATCACCGATGTAGGTCATGTGCGTCCAGACATGGCTTGCGAGAGCCGAAGCCTTCACCTCCGTTGAATAGCCGACCACGCAGTCATCGCCGATGCTGCTGCCGCGGACGAGCGCATTATTCGCGACGATGGATCGCTTGCCGAC
>JBAWYM010000062.1:0-8640 GCA_037143575.1 Candidatus Peregrinibacteria bacterium
CTGATGGGATCAGTCAATCATCTTGAGCGCGATATTGGCTAGAGAGAGGCGTAAACGACTACCCGATTATGTACTGGAGTAATTCGGAAAACACATACATATTCCCTCTCCTCACGTGCCCATCGATCAATGCAGACACACACGTTCCCTTTTCAAAAGTAAGAGAGGAGAGAGCCTGTCCTGAGTCGTGCCGAAGGAGTAAGGGAGAGGTTTTCGGCGAATCTTCAGCGTCAGAATCTCATGTCGCACCAGCAAAGAAAGAGTTCAATGGAAGGCGATGCTCTTTTCTGCCCTCATCCCTACCTTCTCCCTTCTCGTCATGGGCGTATTGAGAGTATACCTTCGTAGAGCATCTCGAGCAGGGAGAAGGAGTTGTGTGTGTTTTGTCGTTGTTTGTCTTTGGCTCACACATGTACATGATCCGTCTCATGAACGATCATTCGTCACTCCAGCAAGAAATCCGGTGATCCACAATGACGAACCGCTCTTACGACATCCACTTCAGCAACCGGATAATCCCCATCTTCGCCGGCTGACGGTGCGCAGAAACATTGGTGCGATGTTCGATTTCTCCGCGATGCTGGTGGTAGTGGTTATAGGCTTTCCAGAGCATCTCACCATTCGTCAGCGTCGGATGCCATCCCAGTTCCCGCTTAATTTTGGATGTATCAAACTCGAAATCCTCGGCGATCATCTTGTACTGATAAGGACCCAGTGGAGACATTCCCAGCCAGAAGGCGATACGCATCGCGAGAAGTGTGAGTGTGCGCGGGAGAGCTGTGACTCGAGCTCCGGTTCCGGCTTTATCGGTAACGAAGGTAAAAACTTCGCGTAGCGTTTTCACGGAATCCGAGCCGATATTGAAGACCGTCGAACCAGCATGATCGACGGCGCGAAGACAGGCATCCGCCAGATCTCCGGCGTAGATGAACTGATAACGGTTGCAGCCGCCTCCCACCACCCAGACCCTGCGGCCTTCATCGATGAATTCGAAGAGGATCGAGAGGAGCCCCAGCCGCTCCTCCGCCATGATCGTAGGGCAGCGGAAGATCGTCACATCGAAATCCTGCACGTACGACAGGAGGATCTTCTCTCCCTCCCCCTTGGACCGTCCGTAGAGCTCAACTGGAGCGGGGGCATCATCTTCCCGCACGGGTCGGTGGAAGCTCTCGCCCCAGAGACAGTTGGAGGACGTGAAAATGACTTTCGGAACTTTGTACTTCTTCGCGGCTTCGGCAACACATCGCGTCCCGTCGACATTGGAGGTCCAGAGGAACTGCTTGTCCGGAGTACCATGGGCGAGAATCGCGGCACAGTGAAAGACCACATCGAAGAAATGCGTGGAAAAGATGGCCTCCAAGGTTTCTGCTGAACGGATGTCTCCCTGAATACTTTCCAGTTGTGGATGCCGATCGTCATCCGGCAGCAGATCAAGATTCACGCAGCTCCACCCTTGCGCCAGGAGTGTGCGCTTGAGGATGCCACCGAAGAATCCGGATGCGCCGGTGATGAGAGCAGTGCGAGAAGCCATTAACTCAACAAAAGAATAATAGACAAGAGGCGTCCTGAGCACACCTGTGGTGAGCTTGTCATTCCGAGTGTGGTCGAGGAACGAACCAGACGAAGGGCGCCGGTGATGAGGACAGAAGACATTGTTGTGATCAGAATGAAACTATGCAATCTTCTGCGCTACACAATAGGCAGAAGTCCCAAAGGGCAAGGGAAGAAAGCGGGAGAGGAAGACCTCGAAGTATCCAAAGGCTTTGAGGACGCTATTGACGATCGGCACGGGACGTAATTCATTCTCCTCCATTGCCTGACCAGAATGTTTGCGAAAGGGAGCGAGGATCTTCCGATAGAGGAAGACCGGCACCGCCATGTACGCATACAGATAACTGGCGTGCAGAATGCGGAAACCCTGTCGTTCGAAGAGTGCGCGGAGTTCCGGGAGAGCATAGCGCTTCCGATGGCCGAGGAACGTATCGCGATCACTCCAGAGCGATTGCAGCGCGGGCACCGTCGCGATGACGATCCCCCCGGGACGCAGGAGTGGAATCATCGAGCGCACCGCGCTTTCGGGATCATCCATGTGCTCCAGGACATCGAGCACCGTGATGGCATCGTAGCGCTCACGGAGCTGATCGTGCAGATTACGAAGGTGGAGAATGTCATGAAGGAAGAGGTGGGCATCGGATGAGCGCTTCCTGCAACGGATGAGCCCCTCCAGATACCCGTCCATCCCGGCGACCTTCGAGGAAAGGAAGGCTTCACTGACTGCCCCAAGGAGAGAGCCGTTGCCGCATCCGATATCGATGAGGTGAAAATCCTGCGTGCTAAGAAAGCGTCGCAAAAGGGAAAGAACTAACCGTCTCTTCACCTGCGGCCAGAAGTGTGTGTCTTCCGCACTTTCGAGCGCATGAAGGGATTCCAGTGTGAAATGGAAATCCGCCGGATGCGCCCCGGGACACTCGATCCGAAGTTCCTGGAGGAGCTCTGCGGTGGTCTGGGGGGCGGGAGTCATAAAGGAGTCGATGGCTACAGAAGGGCATCATGACAGAATAGAATCAAGCTCACCACAGGAATTAATCCAGCCTACACGCTCTGCAATGCACTCCAGTATACTGTCATCAAACCCTCCTCTCCGCTCTTGAACGATCTCTCCCTCTCCTCCACCGAAACACTCATCGTTGTGCCGTGCTACAACGAAGAGAAAAGGCTCGATGCTGCCGCATTCCACGCTTTCGCACAGGCGAACCCTGCGATCCATTTTCTCTTCGTTGATGACGGAAGTTCAGACGGGACGAAGGCATTGCTCCAGCAGATGTGCGCCGGGCAACCTGCGTCCTTCTCCTCGCTGCATCTACCGAAGAATCAGGGAAAGGCTGAGGCCGTGCGGCAGGGCTTCTTGAAGGGCTTCGAACGCAATGCTCAGTACATCGGATATTGGGATGCGGATCTGGCGACGCCGCTACGTACCATTCTGGACTTTGCCGCGGTACTCAATACTAAGCCGCAGGTAGAGGTTGTCACGGGTGCACGGGTACGCCTGGCACAGAAAAGAATTGAGCGTTCGATGTCGCGGCATTATCTGGGACGATTGTTCGCCACCGCAGCTGGCAACCTTTTTCATTTTCCTATGTATGACACGCAATGTGGAGCGAAGCTCTTCCGGGCCAGTCCGGCGCTTCTCGAAGCGTGCAGCGACCACTTCCTTTCACGGTGGATCTTCGACGTAGAGCTTCTCCTGCGTCTGCACCATGCTACGAGAAAAAACTCTCCAGTCTCCTGGGAACTCCTGATCCACGAATTCCCTCTCGAGGAGTGGCGGCATTGCAAAGATTCGAAAATGAAGATATCGCACATCCTGATGGTTCCGTGGGAACTTTTGCGGGTCTACCGAAGCTGGAAAAAGCACACATGTCCAACAAACCCAGTGATTAAATAATCGACATACTCATAGGAAAATAGTTCATCTGCAGGATAAGAATACCAAGAACACACCAGAGGAATATTATGAAGGATAGTATAATCGATCGACGCAAACTAGACGCACTACGAATGGTCAATCCACGAATTCGTATCCGTTGAAGCTTGCGCATGATGACAATAATAAGAGCAAATAGCACGATAGACAGCGCTGAGAGTGTCAACCGATCGGCAATATATTGGGCAATGGAAATTTTCCAAGAGACAGGAAGACCCCTACGAAAATTCTCTAAGTTTTGACCGTCCTGCACAGCAATACGATCCCCTGGCTTGCAGCTATTTGCTACAGGATATTGATAACATGCAGGATTCATCAAATTGAAATATCCGTCCTGCTCATCATCGACGGGCCCGATGTGCAGCACCTTCTGTGGACTGCCAGCATTATCGAGAATCGGCTCATAACAATTAATCCCCGACATACCCATCAGATTGCTTCCGTCGGCCACCTGGATTACATCTTCGGCGTAATCGAATGTCCTCAGAAGATTTGCATGATTCTGCACATTGGCCCAGAGACCTACTTCATTCAAAACAGGATAATAAGCACAAAAGAATGTCACCACGGTTGCTATCGCACTACACCAGAGCATCATCCACTCCCAGCGCGGAGCCCATTTTCGCACCAACCGGGCGAGGCACCATACTCCGAAGGTCGATACAAACAGGGAGAAAAGATAGAGATAACGCGTCGCCACATGTTGAGAGGCGAATATCGGTAGCGCATGCAGGGTGTCAGACAGAAATCCTCGTCCACTGGATATCTGCCACATGCTCCAGAAAAAAAGTAATACGAACAATAGACTGAACATAAAGACATACTTGTTTTCCTTCCAGTGACGATACTCCTTCGTCATAAGGATCAATCCAAAAAAAATACCGATTATCACCACTGGAGAAAGGAAGACACTCTTCTCCTGCAGCATAAAAGGGACGCCCTCAAATGCAGATGATGACTGTGGAATAAGCCAGAAAGACTTGAGAAAATATCCAATTATTGAAGTGCTCGGATCAATGCGATCAATGGGTATGGTGCGGGGAAAATATCTGAGGAAACTCCCTATTGCCACCAATTTGCTCGCACAAATCAATAAAGATAATGGTGCATAGAGTAATGCACGATAAAGAATCTGACGTATTCTTCTGATTCTTCTGACGGAAAAAATCAAATCAAGAAACAGCACAAACGGAATACTGAGAATGAAGAACAGAAAAACCACCCAATTTCCCGAATACAATACATATGCGCAAGCCATGGCAAATGCGAGTGCCGTCAATAATTCTTGACTCCATGTTCTGCGAATTCTACTGAGAAGAAACCACCAGAGTAGACCAAACAACGAAAAACCGTGGTAGGTAAAATGTCCTGCAAGCAAATGCATAAACACAAAACCATTGGCGGAGATCACCAACGCCAAAAAATGTGACCATTGTGGCGGCAAACTCAGGACATCACGACCAAACAAATACCATCCCCAATATCCAACTATCAAAGCGGCGCAGATAACGAGCTGAATAGCAATCCAGGGGTCAAGTATCAATGACAGGAGCTGCACTGGTGAATAATACATATCCAAAGGGTGCCCATAGAACACACTACCACCGCAAAGATGTACTGCGTAGCGTACGACCGCTATCCCCTGATGAAAGAAATACCAGTTTCCTTCAAGTAGCCGGCTGAGGACAAAGCCATAGTCATGACCCACTGATGGCCAATGAGCATTGAATAAGAAAAAGAACGCTCCAAGGAAACTCGCCAGACCGAACAGTCCAAAGTAGTGAGCCGACACTCTCGACTTCATAGTCGACAATAGTACTGATCCGATACACTGTTTCACATTGTGCAAATCTTGGCTCTGTGTTTGTTGCGCTCATGAGCTCAGAGAACATCCTTTTTCTCAAAAACCCGGAGGATAGTCTTTCCAGCGTATCCTCTGATCACAGCAATGGACTGGAGAGCAGTGTCGTTCTGGAGCCGCTGATGCAGCCCACCTTGCTCCCAGGCAATATAAAACACCTGGGCATTGCTCAGTATTTCCTCCGATACAGCAAAATCAGGTGGATAGCTTTCGGATATCGGCTGCCTATCGATACTTACGACATAGGAATTGTCCCCAAGACTTAAGTATTTTATTGGCCAATACAACCACCAGTCTTCTGTGAATATCACGGCTGTTTCCTTGGTGTTTCGAATGCGATCGATAGCCGCAAATGCTTGTTCCTTGGGCTCGACAGCCCCGGTCAG
This sequence comes from Candidatus Peregrinibacteria bacterium, assembly GCA_037143575.1. GTDB lineage: Bacteria > Patescibacteriota > Gracilibacteria > Peribacterales > Peribacteraceae > JBAWYM01. The sequence continues at coordinate 5,732 of JBAWYM010000062.1, forward strand.
AAAAGTATTGTGCGATGTCGAATTACCGATGAGAATGGCTGAAAAATAATATTGCGAAAATGAGACCAACAAAAGTAAAGACACAGTCAGGCCGACGATTTCAGCCAGCCTTGGACTGCGTAGTGCAACGCTAGCCTCATAGATACGCATCGCCACCCAAATGCAGCTCGGTACCACCATCCAGAGAACATAACGCTCAACATGTGGTCCCATGTTCCCCGCTCCAGCCATGACAAAGAACGAAAGCAGGCTTAGTGCTAAGCCGAGAGTAAAGAATCCATCATCTACGCCCACTTTCCGAGTGCAAATCCGTATGATATGCATCATCAACAGTCCTAGAAGCAAGAACCCCGCGGGAAGCATGTGTGCCCACCACTGGGCATCGGAAAGACGCCCAACAATGTAATAATAGATTGTCGGTCCACTGAGGAGCTGCAAATATTGAAGACCAAATGACCTCCATTCATTTCCACTGATCAATCTGGGGATACCAGTGATCAAGAGTTGTTCCATTGGTGACTGATGACGAGAGAACTGTTGCACCACACATACTTCGATCATCATCAAAACAACCGCACACACCAGAAATATAGTTGGTTTCTTCAAAGCATTCTGCTTCCAGGCACGTGTCGCCTGGGCAAACAGAATGGTCAAGAGTAAGGGGAAAAGAAAGATAGTTGTGGGGTACGTCGCCACGCACAATCCAAACACCAGTGCCGTGAGAAACGGACGCTTTCGCAAAGCCAGATAGATCGAAAGTAGAGAAAGAAACGGAACTGGAACCGCTTCCCATGCAATCCTCGAATATGCGATGAGTACTGGTAACGTTGCAAAGAGTAATGTTGCCACCATGGCGACACGTTCACACACCACTCTACGAAGCAAAAAATAAGAAGAAAGAACACCGAGTACACCGAAAATCGCCCCGCTGACCCGCAGCACGATGAAGGATGGTGAGAACCACAAATGAAGGAGTATCAGAGTTGCATACTGGAGCATGCTAGGAATATTGCCGCTCCCGGAATACAGCGAGACATGCGTACCGTGCATCGTGAGTATTGCTTTCACTACTGCATAAGCCTCATCGCCATTAATTCCAGGGATATGATCGATTCCAACGAGTCTGAATGCCAGACCAAGACCGATGATCATCGCGAAGATGATATAAGCCCAGGCCGCAATCGGAGGCTCTTGATGATTCGCCGATTTTGGCCTTCTGAGGATTTTCTTCTTTCTTGTCAGCTTATGTTTCACTTTGGAAATATAACTGCAGTCCTCCTGTTGCGCAAAAAATGAAGCATGGCATCAATGAACATATGTGTGGCGATTATCGACCACCGAACCAACCGTAGCAGTCGAATGAAGGCTGAATATTCGCGAGCAGATCGTTGGTAAGCTTCAGAGATTGCTTAATGGAATGGTCAGCATTGTTATACCAGTATGAACCACTGCGTCCCATCGGAGTTATGCGCGGAGAAAACGTGTGAACGTGGTGAAGAGCATCTGCGACCGCCTTTCGGTAATACCGATGATAGACAGGGTAGGTTGCACGTTCCCGATGGATATTCGCAAGTATCGGCTTCGCATGCGAACGGATAATGCCCAGATCACTGAGCTCTGTAATAACCTGTGAAAGGAGATCATTCTCTTTCCCTGATGGCTCATCTTCGTCCCGCGTCACTTCCACGCAGAGACCCTGATACCCCGGAGGAATATTCCCCTCTACGAAAAATTTGGGGAAGGAGACGCGTGAAATCTGCAGATGGCCTCCGGAGATGTACAGCCACTGACAGAGAGCCTTGCGTGTGCGGATATCGCTATCCCGGAAGACGAGATTGAGAAAAACCGTATCGATATACTGAAGCGACGGGAGTGTATTTGCCGCCATCCCAGTCGCTCGGAGAAGGTCCGGGAGTCTCCCGCTCCAGAGGACGTGATCAAATGCCTTCTGCTCCCCATCTGAAAAGTGTGCAATGACACCCCCTTCCTGCGAGATGAGCTGTGTCACCGATGTAGAAGTTTTCAGTTGAACGAGAGGATTTCTGCGTAACAGCGTTACACAGGCATCCCAAAACGCACCGAATCCTCCATCTCTTGGATAGAGGAAATTCGCGTCAACGGATAAGGGGAGAAGGATGCGTTGCATCAACTCGATCAGGGAATTCCCTTTTTGCTCCTTGTTGATAATGGAGCGATTGATGCCTGTCGTCGCCCAATCACTGTGTATTTCTCCAATCGGACGACGAAGAAACTTCTCGGTATACGGCCTGAAAAAGAGATTGAAGAGTGTTTCTCCATACTGAGACACAATGTAATGGCGAAAGGAAAGCAATTCCTCCTCTGTAAAAGAGCGCGCTCGAAGGAGATCCAGACCTGCCCGTAATCCGGTCCCAATCGGCAGGTGCATAAGCGCTTTCGGGCTTAACGGCCAATCAAAAATACTCCCGAGGAAGTGAACTTTGGATGATCTCCCGATATCCTGGAGGGTACACGCTTGGGCGATTTTCCTCAGGAACCCCAGCACCTCCTCGTCCTCCGTGTGGAAACGCTTCGGACCAATATCGAATACATACTCTCCCCCATAGACAAAAGACTTCGCCAGACCCCCGAAGCGGCTCTGCTGCTCAACGAGCGTAATCTGAATATCCTCCCCATGATCGGAAAGATTGGTACATGCCGTAAGCCCGGAGATTCCTCCTCCGACAATGAGCATCTTCATCAGAATGATCATATTGAATACCCCTGCGAAGACGCCAGAGATATCGCGATGATTGTTCTTGAGGTGATACTGCGGATTACAAACAATCGTCTGGTCTCTGTGCTCACAGGGTAGGTAGTACTAAGGGAAAGACTGATACATCGCTCAAACCCACAACCCCTGGATGAAATGCTGGGATGCTTCGACGTGA
>JBAWYM010000063.1:0-7061 GCA_037143575.1 Candidatus Peregrinibacteria bacterium
GAATGATCGCATCAATATCCCGACACCAGGCGCGCAGAGGGCAGCACGAGCCACACAACAGACAATATCGTCCCCGCGGGAAGCATCCCGCGCTGGGTTATTGATTCGTATCCGTCTCTCCTCGCTCGATGCCGGCCACACCTCCTGCACTGACTTCAATCTCTCGGTGGTCCGCAGCCGCTACCGCGGAACCATCACCTGCCAGATGATCAGCGGTTCCCCGGCGCTCATCAATGAACTGCCGCTCGAAGAGTACATGGCGGGGATCGCAGAAGAGCCTGATACCGAGCTCTACGAGAAGCAGCGGGCCTTCGCCAGCGCAGCCCGCAGCTACGCCGCCTTCTACACCGATCCCGCCCATCGCAAGTTCCCGGGGATGCCCTACGACGGCGACGATTCCCCCGCCCGTTTCCAGCTGTACCGTGGCATGGCTACAGAAGTTGCCAATCCTCAGTGGATCCGCGCCGTGCAATCGACAGCGGGTCAGGTGATCATGAAGGATGGGCAGATCGTGAAGACGCCGTACTTCAGTAGTGACGACGGCCGTACGCGCAGCCCCGATGAACAGGGGTGGAAGAATTTTCCGTTCGTGGAAGTCTTCGTAAGCAAGCCCGATCCGTGGTGTAGGGGCTTTCCCTTGAGCGGTCACGGAGTGGGAATGTCCGGATGCGGAGCTGCGGGTCAGGCGAAGGAGGGGAAGAAGGCGGAGGAGATTTTGAAGTATTACTATCCGGGGACGGTCATTGGAGTTTCATGAAGGAACAATGGTCTGCCCAATATTCACTGATACCACTTCGCGGTTGAAGCACTACTAATGAATCTGAGGCATCGGCTACGTTTTCTTGGCATTGGTAAACGCTTCCCTCCTTCGCTGCTGAGCTACGGAAGGGCAGGCGCAGTACGAGAGAAGGCCGCTTATCTAGCGCCGGATTAGTATCTTTTCAATTGCAACTTGGTAGGACATTCTTGCTATAAGCCAGTTTCTCCGTATGAAAAATGTTGAGAGGAAACAGAGCTAAGGACTCGTACAGAAATAACCTCCTAGACTTTTCCAGAGTCACCCTTAAGCGTGTTCGTTAACCGGGGGTTTAAACCCCCGGTTAACGAACGCTTTGCTGTATGGCGCATCTCGCGTCGGATGGTGCACTCAAAACTCATCTTGGACATTTGTTTTCTTACGAGCCCTAAGAATGGTAGAGGTTTCACTTTCACCCAATCTTTCTGCCCCGCGAAGCCCCGCGGAACGCAGTGGAGTGGGGCGAAGTGGGGTCAAACCTTCTTCTTCCATTTCCCCTTCCATTTTCCCGGGCCCGCTGCTCGCTTCTTGGCGAGAAGTTCTGAAGCGTCTTCAAGGGTAATATCTTCCGCGGTGAACCGCTTGGGGATGGAAGCATTGGTCTTGCCATCAGTGACATACGGACCGAAGCGGCCGGACTTCACTGTGACTTCAGCGCCCGTTGCGGTATCGGCACCGAGCGTCCGCAGCGCCTCCGCAGCCTGAGTCTTCTTCTGTGCGGCTTCGGTGAAGAGCTTCAGGACATCGTCCTTGGTGAGCGCTGAGGGATCGCGGTCTGGAGGGATGGAAGCTGTGCGCTTGCCGCACTTGGCGTATGGACCGAAGCGACCCAGGAACACCTCAATTTTCTCTCCGGCATCATCTCCAAGGTAACGGGGGAAAGCGAGGAGGGCGAGCGCCTGCTCAATGGTGATGTCGTCACGAGAGACGGTCTTGGGAATGGACGCGCTGCGCAGCTTGTCCTTGGAATCCTTTTTCGCGCTCTTTTTTTTCTTCTCCCCTTCCGCCGCCTTCTGGAATCTCCCCAGTTGTACGTACGGTCCGAAGCGGCCGGTGAGCGCCAGCACTTCCAAGCCCGAAGCCGGATCGATGCCGATGACGCGCTCCTTCATCACGTCGCCCTTCTTCACTTCGCTCGTCTTGGATTCCACGAGTTTGGAGAACGGAACGAAGAACTCTTTCAGAAATTTCGTCCACTTGATCTTGTCCTCCGCAATGTCATCCAGGGATTGCTCCATGGTGGCGGTGAACGCGAGGTCCACGATATCGGGAAAGTGCTCCGCGAGAAGATCGGTAACGGTGAAGGCGATCTCTTCGGGAGCGAGCTGCTTGCCCTCCTTCTTGATGTACCCGCGCTGCTGGATGGTCGAAATCGTCGGAGCGTACGTGCTCGGGCGGCCGATCCCTTCCTCCTCGAGCTTCTTGACCAGGCTCGCCTCGGTGTAGCGTGGCGGAGGCTTGGTGAAGTGCTGCTCGGGGGTAATGTCATTACAAGTGAGCTCCTCGCCCTGATGCAGCGGCGGGAGGATGGCAGAACCATCTTCCTCTTCTTCCCCTTCCTTCTCCTTGCGATTCTCCGGCTCATCGCGGCCCTCGGTGTAGACCCGCAGGAAGCCGTCGAAGGTGATCGTCTGACCGGTCGCGCGGAAGGTGTACTTGTCCGCGGTGATATCGGCTCCCACGCGCTTGAGCTCTGCCGTCGCCATCTGGCAGGCTACAGTACGATTCCAGATCAGTGTGTAGAGCTTGAGCTGCTGGTGATCGAGGACATCCTCCAGAGACTGCGGTGTGCGGCTGATCTCGGACGGACGGATGGCCTCGTGCGCCTCCTGCGCGCTCTTGCTCTTCGTCTTGTACAGACGCGGTTCGCTCACGATGTACTCCCGCCCGTAGTGCCGCTCGATCTCCGTGCGGGCATCGGTGAGGGCTTTGGTACTGAGATTTACGGAATCGGTGCGCATGTAGGTGATGAGACCCGCTTGCCCCTCGCCGCGGCCCAGATCCACGCCTTCGTAGAGCTGCTGTGCCACGACCATGGTCTGCTTCACACTGAACCCGAGCTTGCGTCCGGCCTCCTGCTGCAGCGTCGAGGTCGTGAACGGCGGTGGGGGAGTCCTCGTAATGTCCTTCTCATCAATCGCCGTCACCGTGAACGGGGCATCCTTCACATCGCTCACCACCTGCAGCGCTTCGGCCTCACTCACCGGAACGAACTTCTCCCCGTTCTTCGTTTTGAGGTTAGCGATGAACGGCGCCTTCGCTTGATTGAGGAGATCAGCCTGAATCGTCCAGTACTCCTCTGCCTTGAACGCGCGGATCAGCCGCTCACGATCCACGATGATGCGCACGGCAACGGATTGCACACGACCGGCGGAGAGCCCGCGGTACACCTTCTTCCAGAGGAATGGGGAAAGCGTGTAGCCGACGAGACGATCCAAAACACGACGTGCCTGCTGGGCATCCACCAATCGCTGATCGATCATGCGCGGATGGGCCACGGCTTCGTCAATCGCATCCTTGGTGATTTCGTGGAAGACGATGCGGTGCACGTCCTGCTTCTTCTTCCTTTTGAGCGTCTCCAGAAGATGCCAGCCGATCGCTTCCCCTTCGCGGTCCTCATCTGTTGCGATCCACAATTCCTCCGCCTCATCGAGCGCCTTCTGCAGCCGCTTCACCACCGGTTTCTTGTCGTCGGATACTTCGTACGATGCTTCGAAGGTCTTGGTATCCACCGCAAGTGTTGCGCTCGGGAGATCCCGGATGTGCCCCATGCTGGCTTCCACGTCGTAGTCTTTGCCGAGGAAGCGCTTGATGGTCTTGGCCTTGGTGGGGCTTTCGACGATGACGAGATGTTTGGGCATGGTGAGGGATTAGGGATTAGGGATTAGTTATTAGGGATTGGGAAGAATGGAATCCTTATTCTATTCTCGGGAGCGGGTTTCTACCCGCAGGATGAAATCATAAACATTGCCCGCGAAGCCTAGTGTCCACCATAGGCCACTGTCAAAGAGATGACCGAACACCTCTCCTTATAATGGAAGGCAGTCACGAAGGCCTGCAAGTTGCAGATCTGAGTGAAAAATGGCTCTATTGCGCTGGAATCCCCCTTCGGCTGAGCACCTTTGGTGTACAGGTTTCTTGGCTAACTGATGCTAACGTCGCATATCTAAGCGGAAAAGTCGTTGTCTGATTTGCGATAATGGCTTGCGTTAGCCCTTCTCGATCGTACACTGAGCACGATTTACTTCTTCCCCCAATCTCCTATGTCCAAGCAGGATATTATCAACGCCATTGCGGACGCCGCTGGCATCACCAAGCGCGCAGCCGCTTCCTCGCTCGACGCCCTCATCACCCTCGTGACGAAGGAGCTCAAGCGTGGCAACACCGTGACGATCACGGGATTCGGAACATTCAGGGTCTCCAAGCGCGCAGCGCGCATGGGAGTGAACCCCCGCAACCCGACGCAGCGCATCTCCATCCCCGCGATGAAGGTCCCGTCGTTCAAGGCCGGCAAGACCCTCAAGGACGCCGTCCGGTAGATCTCGTATTTTTGTATCGAGAAAGGAGCCGCCGTAGGGTGGCTCTTTTCAAATTTGTCATCCTGAGCGTAGTCGAAGGAGACAAATTTGTGATCTCCATTCAATGTCATAGTTCGACTACGCTCACTATGACAAGTCTTGACGATGAATAAAAAATGAGAAATCGAGATAGATACGACAGCAACAACCATGCCGCTTCAGCTTTCCTCCCCGGGAAACAGCCGCTATGCTCTCATCACATGAACTCCCAGCTCATCCAAGACACCCTCGGCCGCCTCCTCACCCTTCTCGCTCTTCCCTTCGACGGGATCACCGTCCATGAGGAAGAAGGTGAAGGATTCATCCGCGTCGATATTCTCTCTTCCAATGCGAGCCGCATCATCGGATGGCACGGCGAGACGCTCAATTCGCTTCAGCACCTCCTCAAGTCCATGCTGCGATCGATGGAGAAGACGGAGCGCAGCCCCTTCCTCGTCCTCGATGTGGACGGCTACAGGCGCGAACAGGAGGAGAAAGTCCGTGCGATGGCCGATCAGAAAGCCGACTTCGTCCGCCGCACCGGTAACCGCGTGGCCCTGCCACCCATGAGCCCCTACTTCCGCCGCATCGTGCACATGTACCTCGCATCCTCTCCGAAATTGCAGGACCTCACGAGCGAGAGCATCGGCGAAGGGGAATACCGCCAGGTCGTCCTCCGCATGAAGAAAGTGGACGGACCTGCCGAAGGCGAAGAGCTCTCTCCGGTGATGGTGGAGGCGGCAGCTCCGAAGGGAGGGTTCGATAATCTCGATGTCTAAGAGAGGCACCTCGTGTATCTGACACCGCTAATCAGAGTGCGATCGTTTCAGCGAAGTTCTTCCGTACATCTTCAGAAAGTCCATTCGCATGCTTTTGATTACCTGTGAGATTATGAGGATCTACAGGCCTTTTTGCCAGATCCCCTTCGGGGACTTCATTGATCACGATCGTATGGATATGACTCGAACCCGAAGCGAGTAACAGCTTTTGAATCTCTTCGCGTCTGCTGGCGTCGGTTCACTGCAAAGCACTCTCAAATTCTGAAAATAAGGCTGGACTGACCTCTCTATGTAAGTGTACGCAGTACTGATCGTAAAGCTCATGAAGTTTCATGGCCCCAGTATAGAAGATCATTATGCGGGTAGAAACCCGCGCTCAAATGAATAGAAGAGGCAATTTACCACCACGTCACAACCTCACATCCTTTTGTTTTCAGGACAGCTTTCAAAGGCCAGCGATGCTCATCATCCACCGCCGACAGCATTTCTTCCCATACCATCCGCTTCTTTTCACCGGAGAGGAGAATGATCTTTGCAGCTGATCGTTCCAAGACGGAGAGCGTAACGGAAATACGGTCTGCAGCAGCAAACTGCTTGGTCTGGGTGTGGATCGCGAAGCGTTCGTTAACCGGCGGTTTAAACCGCCGGTTAACGAACGCTGCTTCAGGAACTGGCGGAAAGAGGGAAGCCGTGTGGCCGTCCTCACCGAGTCCCAGCGTGATGACATCGGGGAAACCCTGTTCGTGGAAAAGTTTTTTCAAGCGCGCATCGTAATCATCGGCGCACGCAGGAGGCGCTTTGGCGACATCAGGAACAATCATCGTGAGATGCGGAAGGCATTCCCGGATCATCCGCTGATTGCTATCCGCATGATCCGCTGAAACGCACCGCTCATCGATCAGAAATCCGGTCATCTTCGACCAGTCGATCCCGCGTTCTTTGCTCCATGCTTCGTACACTGGCTTTGGCGTGGACCCACCGGAGAGCCCGATGACGCAGTGACCGCGCAATTGGATGGCATCTTTTACGGCAAAGGCAAGAACCGCAACAGAGGTCTGAAGGAAGTCGTCGGAAGAGGTAGTGGCATGCTGAGTGAAATCCATGGAGTGGAGAATATCAGAATATCGGGTCGGATGATTGCGGAGTCTCCCAATCCTCCGTCATCTCTGCATACTATTCCTTCAATAACCCACTCCCCCACGCCAGCTCAAACATTGTCCGCTGTGCCTGCGCCGTCTCGGTGCTCTCGATGAGCAGCGCGAAATCCTCCTCAAAGGAGAAGATCGAAATCTTGTGATCGTAGATGAAGGTTTCGTTGGTGAAGGTGAGGGAGGGATCGGTGATGAGCTTCACGGTCCGCAGTTCCTTGGTATTGCGCGGTGCATACTGACGGGCCCACTGTGAATCCGGCATGATCGCGCGAATTCGAATCCCCCGCTTCACACGCACAGCGATGTGCTCCGTATTCACCCAATCTTCGCCGAAGTACTCGTAGGCTTTGTCCGGCAGGAAGTAATTGAGGACATCGCCTTTGCTCGTGAGGACATCCAGGTACAGCCGTCGCACTTCCTCCTTGCCTTCGTAGAACGTGATACGGGGCTTCTTCACAAGTTGATTTTCTACAGCCATCATCTGCGGTAGAGCCCGCTTGAACTCCTCCATGTGCCCCTGGAAGCGTTCATACAATGCAGCGGGAGAGAGGACGGAGTAGGTGCGGATGCGATTGCGGAGGAAGCACTCCGCCATGCCTTTCCCCGTGAGCTCCTTGAGGATCAGATACGTCGTGGGGCGCTTGAGCTTGGCCTTCCGCGCAATGATGCTCACGGGTGCCATGCCCAGTTCCAGGAGGCCGAGGTACACGGCGATCTCTTTTTCGGCTCTGGTAACTTTTTTGGTTGGTGAAACAATCATGATTTGAGTAGGGAAAGA
>JBAWYM010000064.1:0-6689 GCA_037143575.1 Candidatus Peregrinibacteria bacterium
GATTCTCATGGGCTTGTTGTACCGTTAAGAGAGAATGTATTAGTTAATTCCGTATCAGTCCTTCATCTCATCCTTCACCCTCTTCTCTTCCTCCCGTCTCGCCGTTGCCGCCGCAGCGATTTCCTCCGGCTTGGTCGTAATGATCGCCTGCTCCTTGGGGCTCGCGACGATCTGGATGGCGACGTGGCGGTTCCCTGCGAAGAAGAGTCCCTGCCCCACGCTGGAGTTGAGGAGGAGGTACTTCTCGCCGTCGGTGAGGTAGAAGAGCTTCTGGAGATTATCGACCGCCGTGGGTGATTGCTTGAGGAGCACCTGAAGCGAGGCGTTGGTGATGATGGGTTTGCCGTAGGGGGAGTTCACGAAGTCCTCCACGTCCTGCGTGATGGTCGTCACTCCCAGCCAGTACTTGCGGGCGCGCTTGATGAGGCCGTAGAGGAAGCGCGCGGAATCTTCGTGCTGCATCAGGTTCCACGCCTCATCCACGACCAGGAAGCGCTTCTTGAAATCGGCGCGAATGCGGTTCCAGAGGAAGTTCAAGACGATATACATCGCGATGGGGCGGAGCTGTTCCTCCAGGTCACGGATCTGGAAGACAATCATCTGATTGTCCAGCTCCACATTGGTGAGCTGGTTGAAGAGTCCGGCGTAGCTTCCCACGGTAAATTTTTGGAGCGTCTGCGCCATGTGCTCTCCGCCTTGGGTTGTCGAGAGGACATCCACGAGATCATTTAGGACAGGAGGCTCTAGTGTCCCCGGATTCTCCGTCTGCAGGGTGATCCCTTTGAGGGCGTAGGTATCGAGGATCGCCTTATCGAGGACACCGTCTTCGGAGGGCGTGAGGGTGCCGAGCATCAGTTTGAAGAGTCCGTGGAGTGTGATGGCTGCGGAGCGGAGGACTTCGCCTGGTGCTGCTTCCTCTGCGCGGATGGCTTTGGGGAGATCGAAGGGGTTGATGCGGAAGGCGCTCTGGAGCGAGAGGGGAATGTAAGTTCCGCCGACGGTCTTGCAGAGCTCCGAATACTCATTTTCCGGATCCACCACGAAGACATCGGTGCCGAACATCAGCGAGCGGATGATCTCCAACTTTACGGCGAAGGACTTCCCCGCACCGGAAGTGGCGAAGACCGTCGCATTGGCGTTGGGCAGGTCGAAGCGATCGAAGATCACGAGCGAATCATTGTGCCGGTTGATGCCGTAGAGAATGCCGTGATCATCCGTGAGGTCGGCGCTACTGAAGGGGAAGCTCGTCGCGAGCGGAGAGGTATTCATGTTGCGGCTGATTTCCAGTTCATCCAGACACAGCGGGAGCGTGGAGATCCATCCGTGTTCCATCTGGAACATGGCGGGCTTGGTGAGGATAAGCTTGCCTCCGAGGAGCGACTCGATATTCGTCTGCACCTTCTTCAGCTTGAGGAGATCTTCGGCGAAGATCGTGATGTACATGCCAAATTCGAAGAGCTTCTCGCGTCCGCGAGCCAGGAGGTCACGCAGTTCTTCGGCGTCCTGCAGAGCGGCTTCCAGTGCCGGATCGCGCACGATGCCGCGCTGCTCGAGCATGCGGATGGAGGAGCGCATTTCCGCGACTTTCCTGCGGAGCATTTTCATAATTGCGGCGTTGCTCGATGGGTAGATGAACTGACTGATCTCCATCTGCGCATCGAAGTTCACCGTCTCGCTCAGCCAGTTCGGGAAGGTAAAGTTGGGCCAGTTGTAGACGAAGAGCGTGCGAGCGTGGAGGTCATTGAGGATAAGCTCATCGCGCTTTATTTCCATACCGGAGGGAGCGATGATATCGAGCGTCTTCTGCAGTCCTTCCTCATACTTCTTCAGCATCTGCCGTTCGCTCGGGGTGAAGTCCCGGTCCTGCTCGCTCTGAGCCTTCGCCGATCTCAATGTATCTTCCGCCTGTGCCTGTAGGCCCAAGAGTTCGTCGATCGCCACGAGGAAGATATTCGCTTTTTGTGCCGAGTGCGGGATGGGTGACTGACTCATGAAATCTGTCTAGTATATCAGGAAAAGTCCCTCCCCGGTACCCTCACGAAATTGTTATATTGTTAAATTGTTCTATTGTTAATCTTTAATATGATGAATCTATCGTAAACAATGTAACAATGTAACAATGTAACAATCTAACAATTCCCAATTCGTCTCTTCCATTAGCCAAATACAAGCTTTACGGTGTGAACAGATTGGTCGTCGTACCCTTGGAGCTTGGATTCTTGATAATTCCGAGATTCTGAGCCCCCGGGAGATCGACGATCGAGAGTCCCGAGAGAATAATTTCGCGATTCTTCTGGATGGCGCTCTGGCGGGCTTTGGCGAGGGTGACTGCCGCTTTGAGACGGGTGAGCATATCTTTTGTCTGTTTCAGCTTCAGTTGTGTTTCAGCAAGCTTTGATTGTGCCTTCAGGAGATCCTGCTGCTTGCTTCCTGCCGTCGAGAAGTCATTGAGCTTCGATGCCTGATCCACTTCTTTCTGAATAACATTCGCTGCAGTTTGCTCGGTTTTCTGTTGAGCAGTGAGCGTGGTTTGCGAGGCCGCTAATTCCGCGACTTTCTGATCGGCATTGGTGATCAGGTTTCCGAGGGATTCGCTGTACTGATCTAGTGCGGTGATGCGGTTGGGGTTGCGATTGAGCATGTCCGGAACATTTACCGCGAGCGTATCTCCCAGCTGTTGGAGCATCAGGAACGTATTGTCATTGAGAGGCTGCTCTTGCATCGAAAGAACTTTGAGCGTGTCGGTCACTCCCCTGATTCCTGATTGAGAGGCGAAGAAGATTCCCTGCGAAAGGAAGGTGCTGGTGAAGATACCGAGTATGCCGCTGGGACGCGGGTTGTGTTTTTCGTAGGCGAGATCGCTGATTGCGACCGTGGCGCTTTTCCCTCCACTCACATCCAGTGGGTTTGTAGATGTTTTCTTCAGAAATGAACACCCTCCAAGCAGAAGGGTGACGAAGAGAGCGCTCAGAGCAATTCTCCTTTTCATACGGCTTCACGTTTGAAATAAATCGAAAGAGACATGGAGTTGTGGGAGAAGATTCTTTAGTTTGAGCCAAACGCTACGCCGGTATGGATTGCTTGGATATCGATAAACGTTTTCACCAAGCCATTATAGTCCAATATTCACTGAATAACAATGGAGCTCAGAGGCTGTCTGGTGGATACATAATTATCTCATGGTGATTTTGAAGGAGAAGCGTGCAAAAATACGCACACAATTTGTGTTCAAAACATGAGATTATTTTGTATGCAAGATCAATTTTTGTAATCATGTAGCGCATCTTCATCGAAGTGCTACATTTAGCGCCAATCACTGATCTTAACTTTTGTTCTTGATTAGCATTTTCTTCATCAGTTTTCCGACATGTTTCAGAAGATCACAGCGAGGGCTTGCGAAGTACTAGAAAAAGAATTCTCCATAAAAGATGTCACTTTCTCTTGGCGCCGTCCTCAGCAGAAAGATCATGGGGATCTGGCGACGTCGATAGCCATGCAACTAGGGAAGCAACTGAAGAAGAATCCTTTGGAGATTGCGAAGGTCATCGCAGAAGGTTTGCAGGGTCATCCGGAGATTGAGCGAACGGAGGTGGCGGGTCCTGGGTACGTCAATATCTGGCTAAAGCCTCAGGCGTTGATGAGCGCTCTTTCCGAAACAATCGGTGCATGCAGTCCGATTCTCACACGAAAGGGGGAAAAGCCGGTGATTATCGAGTATTCCCAGCCGAACATTGCGAAGCCTCTGGGCATCCATCACATCATCACGACCATCGTCGGTCAGTCACTGGTCAATCTGCATCGGCATTTGGGCTACCCGACCATTGCCATCAATCACCTCGGAGATTGGGGTACCCAGTTCGGAAAATTGGCTGTGGCTCTCGAGCTCTGGGGTAATAGTTCCGTCGACGAATGCACTCTCGAGGATCTCCTCAATCTCTACGTCCGGTTCCATACCGAGGCGGAGACCGATGCCACACTGGAGGACCGAGCTCGTGCGGCGTTCCTGAAGCTCGAACAGGGTGATCCCGGGCTTCGCGCCTTCTGGAAGAGTGTTGTCGATGTGACCATGCAGGAGATCAATACGACGTATGAGCGACTCGGTGTCGCTTTCGATTTCGTCCATGGCGAAAGTTTCTACGAAGACAAAATGTTGCCTATCATCGAAGAGGGGAAGAAGAAGGGTGTTTTCAAAACGGGAGAGAAGGGGGCACTCATCGCGGAATTCCCGCCGGAAACGCACATTCCTCCGGCAATCGTCCTTAAGGGTGATGGCGCGACGATCTATCACACGCGGGATCTGGCGACGGTGCGCTTTCGCATCGATCACTTCCATCCGGAATGCATCATCTACCTTGTGGATACTGCTCAGGAGAATTACTTCCGGCAGCTCTTCGCCATGGTCGGGCAGCTGGGTTGGGATGTTCCCACACTGGAGCATGCGCAGATCGGACGCATGAGTTTCACCGATCGCAACATGAGTACCCGCAAGGGGAATATCCTGCGCCTGAAAGAAGTTCTGGACGAAGGAGTGAAGCGTGCGCAAGCAGTGATCGCCGAGCACCGCGATTCCATCCAGACGGATTCTGAGGATGAGCTCGCGGAAATGATGGGAGTCGGCTCTGTGGTGTACGGCATTCTCTCACAGAATCGTCGCATGAGTATGGTGTTCGACTGGGACAAAGTGCTCTCCCTCGAGGGCAACAGTGCTCCGTATCTGCAGTACACCTATGCACGATCCAGGTCCGTTCTCCGCAAAGGTGAAGTGGCATCACCCACGCTCCCCACGACTGTTGCCGCTCTGACGGATCACGAGCGTTCCCTCGTTTCCACTCTTCTCGAATTCCCAGGTGCTCTCGAGGATGCTCGTGCATCCCGTATGCCGCATACGCTGGCCAACTACCTCTATGCGCTGTGCCAGGAATTCAACGCCTTCTATAACACCGAACCCATTTTGAAGTCCGAGGAGCCTGCACGTTCGTTGCGCCTGGCTCTGACGTCTCTGGTCGCAACAGTGCTTAAGACTGGTGCGGAAATTCTTACCCTTCGCGTTCCTGAACGCATGTGATGTTGATCCTGCGCGAAGCATCGCGCGCTCAGAAAATGAAACTTTTCAGGCATCTCTAACCTCTTTCCTTTCCTCACTTCCTCCTCTCCCATGGTCCGCTACCACACTGTTCCCCGTCGTTCCGCTGCGTCCGTCACGGCGCGCTCCCTCGTTGTTTTCCTGCTTATCGCTTCCTTCGGGATTCTCTTCGCAGGATGCGGGGCACAGATTCCGCCCGAGAAGGATTTCTCCTTCACGGCGCAGGATGTGGCGCGGTTCCGGGAACTTGCGCGACAGGCGCAGGGTGGATCTGGATCGCAGGTAGCAGGATCGGGAGTGTACCTCGAGAATTCCCCTGATGGAGCTCCGGCGGCCAGAGTACTTACGGGCAGCGGTGCCCTTCCTACTGCGAATACTGCTTTGTCGGGCGAGGCTCCGGTGCTCGATCTTTCCCTTGCGAAAACGTACGATGCCATCCGTTCCGGTCCGGCTGCTGCTGCCGGTCAGGATGTCTATCAGGTGACCAATGAATTTGTGAATGTGCGCTCCGCACCGAATATCACCGCGGTACAGGTCGCGAGACTGACGCAGGGTAATGCGGTGACGGTGCTGAGCTTCGTCGATGCAGCGTGGGCAAAAGTCCGCCTGCCTGACAGCCGAGAAGGATACGTTTCTCAGCGCTACATTTCGAAAATTGTTTCCGAAGATCAGCTCGCCAAGGAAAAATCGGTCTTCAAAGGAAAGTACTTCGTGAACTTCGGCTTCGTCAACGTTCGCAAGGCTGCAGACAGTGAGAGTGAATTGATGGGGACGATCCCCGGACAGGCTTTCGTGACGCCGCTGAGCAATGATACCAACTGGGCGCGCATCCCATTCCAAGGAAAAGAGGGATACGTGGCGATGAAGTACCTATCGCCTTTTCTTCCCAATCTGCTCGTGCGTCAGTACACGTTCACGCTTCCCGTTCTTCAGCTGAAGATGTCGCAGGAAGGCGCGATGGCGGCTCTTCCTCGCACCATCGCATTGCTGAAGAAAAATGGCTATAGCATCACGACTCTTCGGGACTTCGGGAATTTGCTCTTGAAGCAGCAGCAGCAGGATGTTCGCATCGACCCCAAGACCGTTGTACTGGCTCTTTCTGATATCACTGCGGGTAACGTAAAGGAAATATCCGATACACTGATATCCAGTAGTGTTTCTGCAACTCTTTTCATCGCTTCGAAGGAACTGGGAATGGACAGCATGACCCAGAAGACCGTGATGACACTCATCGCCAATGGTTTGGATATCGAATCCGGCGGACATACGGGTGAAGATCTGCGCTCCCAGACGAATGCTCAAGTGGATCTGGAGCTTCGGCAGAGTCGCAAACTTCTGGAGGACTACGCCGGACGTTCGGTGATGGTCATCGGCTATCCGCAAGGAGGCGTGAACGATCGCGTGATGAAGGCTGCGGCGGATGCCGGGTACCTCCTCGGAATTGGCATCGCCCCGGACCGCACGTTCCAGCGCGATCAGCTCCTCAGGTTGCCGAGCTTCCTCGTTTCACCCAAGGCGACAGATCAGGAAGTGCTTGCGATGATCAAAGGGTGAGCTTTGAGCTTTGAGCTTTGAGCTTTGAGCTTTGAGCTTTGAGCTTTGAGCT
>JBAWYM010000065.1:0-6606 GCA_037143575.1 Candidatus Peregrinibacteria bacterium
GTCTGCCACTTCGGCACACGGTTTAACCCACGGGTCGTATGACTACTCTTGTCCCATCGTCGGAGGATACCTCCGTCTACGAACTCTGCCTCCTCTTCCCCGCGAATCTCGCGCAGAAGGATGCGCAGACTCTGGAAAAGGAAATACACGCCCTCTTCGAAGAAGCCGGCGGTAAGCTTATGCTGAAGGACCACTGGGGTCTTCGCGGTCTTGCCTATCCGATCAAGAAGCAGACGGAAGGTCATTTCCTCGTCGCCTACTACGATCTCGCTCCCACCAAGCTCAAGGAAATCGATCGTCAGCTGCGCATTCTCCCCAACGTCCTGCGCCACATGTTTGTGAAGCCGCCGAAGGGGTACGAAGTCGTGAAGTACTCCGAGCGCTTCCTCGAGTGGCGCAAGGAACAGTCGACTGCCGTGGAGACGGAGCGCAAGGATACGGAGCAGCGTCTACAGAAGAAGGTCGCCGATCGTGCACGAGTGCAAGCCAAGCGCGCCGATGCGCAGAAGGCCAAGAAGCCCGAAGTTCCTCGCAAGGCCGCTTCCGGCGCGGAGATCGGCCAGAAACTCGATCAGCTCATTTCCGATGACACTATCGGACTCTGAGCCCCTTCCCTCTAACCCCCCTGCCCCGCGAAGCCCGAAGGGCGAAGTGGGGTCCCCCTTCCCTCTCACTCTATGGACCAGAAGCAACCCCGCACCGACCCCCGCACGAAGCAATGTCCCTTCTGCGGCAAGAAGACGAAGTACATCGACTACAAGGACTACCCCACCCTCAAGCCCTTCATGGACTACTTCGGCAATATCATGAACCGCTACTACTCCGGCCTCTGCCTGAAGCACCAGAAAATGCTCAAGAGCGCGGTGGAACGGGCACGGTTCATGGGAATGGTGGCGTATCGGAAATGAGGTTGTAAAAGCTGAAAAGGTTGAAAAGGTTGTAAAGGTTCTCGTAATGAACTTTTACAACCCTTATAACTCTTACAACTTTTAGAACCTTTCAAATGCAAAAACCCGCTTTGAGCATTGAGCGACGATCGAGTAAAATCATCGTATGTCTGGACACTCCAAATGGGCCAACATCAAGGTGAAGAAAACCGCGATGGATGCGAAGCGCGGAAAAATCTTCACACGCCATGCGCGCCTCATTGAGATCGTTGCGCGCAATGGCGGTGATCCGGATATGAACCCCGGGCTGCGTACGGCGATCGACAATGCCAAGGCCGAGGGTGTGCCGAATGCGAACATTGAACGCGCGATCAAAAAGGGTACAGGGGAATTGAAGGGCGAACAGATGGAACTGGTGATGTACGCGGCCTACGGGCCGGGCAACGTCGCCATGGTCATCGAATGCCTGACGGATAACAAGAACCGGACACTGGGGAATATCCGCTCCATTCTCGAGCGGCGCGGCGCGCGATGGACCGAATCCGGCTCTGTCCTGTGGATGTTCCGGCAGGTGGGCATCGTCGTGGGACACAAAGAGGGAGCGAAAGAGAGCGAGGAACTGGAACTGAAATTGATCGACGCCGGAGCGGAAGATCTGAGTTTCTCGGAGGACGGCACCATCGAAGTCCAGACGAACCTCACGCACTGGACGAAGGTCCGCGACGTGTTCAAGGCAGAAGGCTTCGCAATCCCTACAGCCGGCCTGAAGTTCGTCTCGGACCAAAAGGCCCCGATCACCGATGCCGCGACCTTCGAGAGCCTTACGAACCTGATTGAGGCGATTGAAGAAGACGAGGATGTGTCAGAGATTCATACGAACGCGGATATTGCGGAAGGGATCGGGGAGTAATATTTGCGATTTGAAGATTTGCGAATTGCGATTGCTCGACAATTTCACGGTTCAATCGCAATTCGCAAATGATGAAATCGTAAATATCAGGGAACTATCCCGTGAACCCCTCGTGATGTATACTGTCATGATGCCCCCAAAGAAGCAGAGCATCGGCCTCCTCACCATGCTGCAAACTCCGGAAGGCGAACGCCTCGCCGTGGTGCACATCCGGGGAAACCACAATCCCGAAACCGGACGGCCGGAGTCTTTCGCCGGATGCGCACAGGTGACGGTCCACGGAGGAGCACACGCAGATGAGGGTCTTCTCACAGCACTCGGTCGGGAAGTGGACGAGGAATTCCGCGAGATGCTCCGGGAAGCGGGGATCGATCATCTGCCGGAACGCCTCAGCGCACGCTCTCTTGCGACCACATCCAGACTCAAGCTCCTGACGACCGGCGATAACGGTCATGAGCAAGTTCGCACGTTGGGGTACCTCATTCGCGATCCCATTTTCCTGATGACGATCCAGCCCTTGCTGAAAACCGGCTCCCTCAAGCTCCTGCGCGAAGCCGACCTCAGCCGCATCCGGATTCTGGATCCGAAGAATGCACGGCAACAAATGAATCTTAGTGGCGAAATCGCAATGTTCCGCGATGAGCTCGAGGCGCTGCGCGTGGCGTTCCGTGAAACCTTCGGGGTGTGAGACGGAGCAAACTCTGCGAAATTAAGCAGCGCGCGTTTCAGGAGTATCGATTTTCTCAGGTCCGGTTCCAGCAGCGAGCGGCAGTAAAGAATCTGCTATTTCTCCATGATTAAAACGATACTCCGACGCTTTCAGCCCCAATTCTCCTGATGTGCGAGTCAGAAAATCATCGACTGCGACACCAACGGAATCACTCAAATCCTTGATCTGGTTGCGAACGCACTCTATTTGCCCGTGCAGTCCCCGATAAATACTGAGGAACTGAGTATCAGCTCCATACCCCAAGCGCAGCGCCTGCTGAGTCGATCTGGCGATGTCAAAAATAGTGCGCGATAATGCCGGATGCGTGGGGAGCGTCTGCCCGTAGAGCTCTCTCGCCTGTCCTTCCAGAGATGTCTCTGATGTGCTCATACAGAAATGAGGGAAGGAAATTGGGAGAACGCAGTATAACCGAGCTTTGGCAAAGTCATCCCCCAAAGGTGGCTGAACTACGCATGAACGTCGAAGATAATTCCTGGATTGAAGAAACGGAGGCAGATGAAAGTTCGGATATGAGCAATAGCGAAGCAATACCTGAATCATATATTCACGGAACCTCTGAAAAATTGGCAAATGTCATGTGGTTCGACACGGCTCACCATGACAGGCTTAAGTTTTTCAGAGTTCCATTTGTTTTCGTTCCTTTCAGGCTTCTACAACCTCTTCCAAACCTTTTCAACCTCATCATTGCACTTCGATCGTCACGACATCCTCCGTCGTCTTCCCTGAGAGATCGGTCGCTACTGTGCGAATACGGTACGTCCCGGGAAGCACAGAAAGGGCATAGGAAAGCTCAAAGGGTTCGCGCGGCCTCGTGGTGAGGAGGACGGAATCCAGATAGAACTGGATGTACTTGAGTGTGCCTGCGGCATCATTGACTGTGGCACGGAGCTCCACCAGAGAACCCTTCGCAAACGTCTGCCCGTTCTGCGGAGAAGTCATCTGCACGTCGATGCCTTCCTTCGCTTCGCCGAACTGGAAGCGCACGGTCTGGGTGACGGCATTGTAGAATGCGTCCGTAACCGTCATGGCGAAAGTGTGCATACCGGTTTTCTCGATGGAACGGGGAATGCGCAGAGGCGGATCGAAGGGCTCAGTCATCACGACCTGAATGATCTTATCGTCGACGCTGTAGCGCACCTCGCGAATCGTGGAGCCAACGGTTGCCGAGAATTTCGGCCGGAACGCGGGATAGGTCACCGTTCCATTCTCGGAAGGAACCATAATCTGTAGGGTCGGCTTGGTCAGACGTCCAGGGGTAAGTGAAGGATCACACCGCTGCGTGGGGGCGACCGGAAGCGGCAGAAGAGAACCGGAGTGGCTGGGACTGGAATCCCACGAGACCATCTGATCCTTCACCCAGTCCTGCACACCCTGCTCCCACGATGGCCAGCGATCACCGAGGAGAGAAGTGGGCACGAGGAAGCTTCCGGAGGATTGCGCTTCCACAGGACAAGCAGGAGAAGCGAGAAGACCGCTCACTCTATCCACGACGAGGGAAGCACAGGCGGGATCTTCTTTGGTTGGCGGACGCTCTTCGAGAAAAACATCAGGGCGGCGCAGCTCCACGGGAGTACACGCCGTGGGGAGCTCTCCCGAGAGGAGGGAAACCTGGACTTGGACGATGCCGGGCGGAACGGCAAACGCCGTTTTGGGCGATGGGATGAGCCGGTGTGATCTCTCCATGAATTCCTTCCAGAGCGCGCTCGATGTATTGAGCCCGTCGCCCTTGTCGAAGAGCGCAGAGCTGTCGGCATTGCCGGACCAGACTCCGGCGACGAGATTGGGGGTGAAGCCGAGAATCCAGGCATTGTCGGGCTTGCGGAGCTTGCAGGTATTCTTGTCCTTCCACTCGAGGCACTTGTTACTCGTCCCCGTCTTGGCTGCAGTCTCGTAGCCATTCACCGTTAGCTGATTCCGCCAGTAATCCGTGGGACGCGCGGAGGAGTCGCTGAGGATCGAGGTGATCTGATAGGCGATGCGCGGATCGAGGGCCTGGCGCTCGCCTTTGCCGACATCGGGGGCATAGAGGAGATTGCCCGTACGGTCTTCCACCCGCAGAATCGTCACCATCGGCCGGTACACACCACCACCCGCAATACTCGCGTAGGCCTGCACCATTTCGGTGAGCGGCGTCTCGGCGGCACCCAAAGCCAGCGGCCATCCGTAGTCGAAGGATCCTGAGCCTGTCGTAACTTTACTGCGCTTCTGAAGGAGCGGAGACGGTGCCCCGAGGTCACTCGCGAGCTGCAGAATGGGCGCTTCGCCGCCGGCGAGGAAAAAGGCTTTCGCCGCGGGAATATTCCGCGATGCCCCCAGAGCCTGCCGGATCGTCATCAGTCCCATGTACTTGCCGTCGTAATCCATCGGCTGGTCCGCACCGATCTTCGTCGGGACATCGTAGAGGACGGTGGCAGGGGTATAGCCCTGCTGAAATGCCGCAGCGTAAACAATGGGTTTGAAGCTGGATCCCGGCTGACGGGGAGCGCGCGCCATATCGATTTTGCCGCCGTTGGAGACATCGCTGTAATCGGAATTGCCGACGTAGGCGAGGACTTGGCGCGTGGCAGGATCGAGAGCAACGAGGGCGATATTGTTGGCTCCGAAGCGCTTCAAAACATCCTCACGATGATTGGCGACCACCTTCTCGGCGATCTCCTGCATCTTCCAATCCAGAGTGGTGGTGACCTTCAGTCCTCCATGCTCGAGGAGCCCTTTATCCGTCTGTGTGCCGAGCAAATCCGTCAGCTGATCGCGCACACTCAGGACGAAATGCGCCGCACGAATCTGATCCCGGAGCGGCTGAAACTTCAGCGTGTCGATTTCCGTGAGTGCCTGCAATCGCTGCCCCTCGGTAATGAACCCCTGATCCTGCATATTCCGCAGAACCTGGTCCGTACGTCCGCCGATGTACACCGTCGTCGAACCGGTGCCAATGTACGCTCCGAGAAGGCCAATGGTGACAGCGACATCCGGAATTTGCGCTGCAGTGGTGATCTTTCCCCGAAGCACATCCTGATACACCGCTGCTGTCACGGTCGTATGTTGATGAATGCCATAGGGACTGAAGTACGTGGGACGCTGCGGGATACTGGCGAGGACCGCAGACTTGGCCAGCGTAAGCCCGGAAGCTGATGCCGCGAAGTACCGCTCACTCGCCTGCTCGATGCCGTAGGCGTTCTGCCCGAATGGAATCCAGTTGAGGTAGAGCTCCAGGATCTGATCCTTGGAGAAGCGCGATTCCATCTCACACCCCAGGACGATTTCCTTCAATTTGCGGCTGAGGACATTCTCCTGCTTGAGCTCGAGAGCGGTGCGTGCGAGCTGGCGTGTGAGTGTGGAAGCCCCACCGCCTGTACCGAGGTGAAAAGCGGCACGCGCGAATGCCCGAATATCCAGACATCCGCGATCGTAGAACCGCTTATCCTCGATGGAGATGATCGCCTTTTTCATGGCATCCGGAATGCGATTGCCCGGGACGTAGGTGCGATCCTGCTCCGAGAAGAGCCGGTAGAGCTCGATACCGTTGCGATCGGTGATGACCGTACTCTGCGGCGCGAAGAGACTCTTGGGATCACTGATATCCGGGAGCGTCATCCAGAGGTAGCCGATGTACAGAAGGATCAGGACAAACACCCCTCCCCCTGCCCGGAGCAGAAAGCGCTTCCACCCTTTTCCTTTGGTATCTCCTTTCGGGGAGAAAAACTGCACAACGCGCCGAATCCCTGTGGCGATACCATTCCCGATTTTCCGGAAGAATCCGCCCCCTGTGCGCGGAGCACGAAAGCCGCCCCCGAGAGAAGACGGACGACGAGAGGAAGAGCGCCCGCGGGAAATGGGCCGGAAGGCGAAGTCGGGTTCCATGTGAGGTTGCAGTGTAGCGGAGTAGAGACGGAGGTGGGAAGAAAGTGTGCTGTTTTGAAGGTAATAAAGGTTGTAAGGGTTGTAAGGGTTGAAAAGGTTTCTTCACAATCAACATTTACAACCCTTACAACCTTTTGAACCCTTAAAACTTTTCCAGCCAACATGAACCTCGCCAGGAACATATGTCCGGTTTCGCCTGACGAGAAGTTATCCTTCCG
>JBAWYM010000066.1:0-6258 GCA_037143575.1 Candidatus Peregrinibacteria bacterium
GTAGAACCTGCGGATGTCTCACCGGCATAGCCGGTGGATTACGAATGATTATTTACTATATTTAATAATATGTTTCTGTCCAATTCTAAGGAGAACGGAGGTTCCGTTCTTTCAAACCACAGGGAGAGTCAGATGAACAGCAAGAATCGGGAATTCGTGGGTCGGGCCATTCTGGTGGCGGGAATTCTAATTGCGGTAGTGGCGTTCTATCACCAGTGGACGATCTGCGGGATCGTCGGAGTGGTGGTCATGCTGCTAGCAGCTATCTTCCTGGCGTTCCTGAACAAGGAGATGTGGGCGCCAGAGAAGAACCCTCTTCCCCCACCAACGAAGGAGGAGAGGAATAGCGCGGGTAAAATCCTCGCAGGAATGTTATTTGGGCTGGGACTCCTCGTCGGAGTCCTGGCCTGGGTCGGAGGTGAGCCCACCTCGACCGTCCTAGTTGCCTCGGTCATCAGCGTCTGCGGAGGCCTCAGCCTGGCCTACCAGACGCTCTGGCAAAGAAAAATCGTTCTTCGAGCTACGAAGCTCGAAGATTGACCCGGACAGAAACAACCTTTCTCTCCCACCCATGCGGTGGGAGAGAGCAACCTTTCCCTCCCACCTTTACGGTCGGAGGGAATTTTCATGTAGAGAGAAATCACCGCATCATCTCCGCCGCTCTCTGCTCCAGATCGAGGAGAGGCTTGAGGGAAACCTCCTCGGACACATTGTCCGCTTCGTAGTAGGCGAAGGGATTATCCAGATCTTTGATGAGCATGACCATGTAGATGAGGATGAACGAAACGAACGCGACGAAGAACATGCTCTCGTAGTACGGATCGATGCGCGTGAAGACGAGGCCGAGACTGAGGATGAACGTGATGATCTCCACGATGGCGTAGGCCGTCGGGTTGAAGGATGTCTCGCGGATGGTGTGAATGCGCGTGACCATGCGACGGATAGCAGACTGCTCCTGCTTGAGGCGGACGATGAAATTGGCCTGCGTGAGGGGCTCGAGCGAAGCGAACTGCATGTACAGAGCGCTGAGGCGCGTCATGAGCTCTCCCGTCTTCTCCTTCTTGTGGAACCATCCGAGGATACTGTGCAGCAGCCCGGAAATACTCTGGAAGCACGCACGCGCCTCGGGCGATGGCTTGGTCTTGTTGAGCGAGACGCATTCATCGAGGAGGGTTTCCAGGCTGCAGGCCAGTTCGCCGGGCAGTTTCTCACTCTCCTTGTAGTCCGCCAGCACGCCGGAGATCAGGAACCCCACGAGGAAGACATTGGCGGAAATGATGGCCCCGAAGAGCGGACTGAGCGAGAGAAACTCCCACCCGTAGTAATGGGCGATGTATTTGAAGATCAGGATCCCGAGGACAATGGGGATGACCCGAAGCGTGAGACGAAACCGGGGTGAAGGGAGCAGGCGCATGGCAGCAGTATAGGGAATCCGAAGCCCGGGGAGTACTCCCCTCATGACGAGATACATCGATCACCGCAGTCTACCCCAGCGCAACGAGGATGGACCCGGCCACCATGAGCAGCACACCCAGCAGAATGAGCAGCGAAATGTGCTCATGGAGGATGATCACACTCAGGAGAATGGTGATGACGATGGAGAGCTTGTCGATAGGCGCGACCTGCGAGGCATTGCCCATCTGCAGCGCCTTGAAGTAGAAGAGCCAGGAGGCGCCAGTGGCCAGCCCCGAGAGGACGAGGAAGAAGACCGAGAAGCGCGAGAGCGTGGGCAGCTGCCGAAACGTCCCCTGATACAGCACGATCCCCCAGGCGAAGAGCAAAATCACGATCGTGCGGATAGCGGTGGCCAGATTGGAATTGACATCCTTGATGCCGATTTTGGCGAGGATGGCCGTGAGCGAGGCGAAGAAGGCGGAGAGCAGGGCGTAGACGATCCAGTGCATGGGGGGAGTATAGCGAAGGAGGAGGATGTGGGGGAAAGGGAGTGCTGGAGTGCGGCGTGGGGATCGCGAAAAGGAATAAGGAATCATGGCGGAGAATGGATTCATCTTCAATTACCCCATGCAACATGGACTCTCCATTGCGCATCCCAATGATCACTGTGTACATTCCATGAAAAAGCCTCAAGTCTATTCAATTAATCCTGATATCAATATGAGCATTTGCTACGATCTTCCCATGAAACGAAAGCTCCCTCCTCCGGCCCCCTTCCCTGCTCAGAACTTCCTGCTCGCTGCGGCCAACGAAACCACTGCTGCATTCTCTGCAACACTCAAAAAGCTGGAGAAGAACTTCAATATGTATCCTCACCTGCAACCAAAAGATGCTGAAGAACTCTATGTCGGATGCCGAACACTGCTCCACAGTACTCAGAAAAGCGGTGTTCACTACAACACCGTGCGACTATTGAAATACGCCGTCACTACAGACGAGCTCCTGTACTCGCGAGCGGAGGAACTGTGGACGCTGATCCGATCGACACTCTTCGACATCGATGGAAATGTCCGTAATGCTGGAATTCAGCTCCTTTCCCGTTACCGATTCGGAATGAGCTGCGTCGTCGATCTATGGCCAGAGCACCGTAAGATCGGTGTGGCGAAACAGGCGATCATTGAGCGCATGGAGAAGCTCATGGTGGAACAACTTCTCGATCTTTTCAGGCTCGAGGAACAATACCTTGCCGACCACCCGGAGATCGTGGAGGAAGAAGAATCCTCTTCATACTTCCTGAGATCATGGGAGACGAAAGACAAACATCTGAAAACAATCCGACGTGCCATCGAGGAAGATACGCGGGGAACGTTCATACAAAAATTGGCTGTGAGACACGGGTACAAGCTTCCGCAGCACTGGATATTGGAGAATATTCCACCAGAACTGGACGATACGGAGATCACCGTCTCCGCAGTTCCCCTTCCCCCCATCCGCCTCCATCACTTTCACAGACCCGGATCCGCCGACCCTCCCGCAATCCTCGGTATCACGTGCGGTCAGTGCGGCGCAAAGGATATCCACATCGGCTCGGTAAGGGACGGATACTCCGCGCAACCACAATACCTGTGTGAGGAGTGTGCGATCACGCAATACCAACTGGAAAACGGCTTCCCGAACCGCGAAGCCGCAGCCGCCCGCCGTCGACGCATATTCGATGTCGGCTACCTTCTGCACGAAATGCTCATCGACTGGTACCTGACAGGAAACGGACTCCCTGAAATAGATGACATCGACATGGAGACACAGAACAAACTGACCGATGCCGCGATAGCAGCCTACAATCTCTTCCCAAAGAATCAGAAAATTACCCTAGAAGAAACAGCACTCCAGGAAGATATCACAGCAGAATTGAAGAAACTGCTACCGACTGCGGTGGCGATGTGGAAGATGGAGGGAACCGGAAAACTGAGAAGATAAATGACGTGCGAAGCAAAGTAGCACTCGAGAGGCGCAGCTTTCTGCTACCATCGCCTCAATTTCTCCACTTTCAATGGCTGCTCCAGCCAAAGTCTTAGAACTCATCGAACGATTCGAGAATAACCGAGAGGCCTACAAGTCCGGTCATTACAATGAGACGCAAATCCGAAGAGAGTTCATCGATCCGCTCTTTAAGGCTCTTGGCTGGGATATCGACAATCACATCCTTCTCTCCCCCAGACGACAAAGAAACACAAGCCGCTTCGCTGGCACGAATTCCAGCCTTTTGCTACCATTCATCCTCATGACTCTCCACAAGAGAAAATATCAGAATGCCGTACTCTACCTCTGCAAGGAGCTCGAGGGCGAGGTGCGCGGCAAAAAGAAGCTCGCAAAGCTCCTCTATTTCGTAGATTTCGACTATTACGAGAAGTATCAGAAATCCATCACTGGAGATATGTACAAAGCTCTTCCAATGGGACCAGTTCCATCGGCCCTCGCGGAAATCACCGATGAAATGATGCGGAAGAAGATGCTTTCCATTCGGCAAGTACAAGAACGGCCGGATTTTCACCCGACCGAGGTGTTTCGTTGCATTGTGTCACCAGATCTTTCGGTTTTCACCGCGGATGAAAAGCAAATGCTCGCTCGGATCGTCAGGCGTTACGGACATCTGACGGGAAAACAATTGCAGGATTTGACGCACGCCGAAGCCCCCTATGCCTCAAGCAAACCAAATCAAGAAGTGTCCTATGAATTTTCCTACTACCGTGGGACGGATTTCAGTGATCTATGATTTCATTTTTGCTTCATGATGGTTTTGAACGGGAGATTGCCGCTCTGGAGAGGAGACGCATGCGACATATCAGAGAAAGTCTGGAGAGATTTCAAAGATTGTGCGAATTGCATTTTCATCCGACATCACCGCAAACGATCATTGCTCCGGGGAAGCTCCACCGTGTTGCGCAGAATGATGTATGGACGATGTGGAAAACAGAACTTCCGATCATTCATTCGGGATTGCGACCAAGTCAGTATCCACGTCTCTGGTTCGCGCAGAACGGAGCAACAATAATTTTTCTCTGTATTGCTTCTCATATCGATAATTATAGCGATCATGATATGGATACCCTCGCAAATTCTCGAGCGACCGATTTTTTCTAATACAGAATACTTGCGACAATGCCATCCCCCAAAGAACCTGGTCATATTCCCATTCCTTGATGAAGAAGAGTTTGTACCTTGCGGTACCCACTCTCCCTCGGGGCGCAGAGGATCTCGGCATGAACGCCGAGGCTCCGAGCCTCCAAATCATAGTGCCCTGAACTGTAGATTCAATTGACACACTGATTGTTTTTCATGAGCAGCATTGAAAGTTGCTGAAGAGCTCTTTACTACACAGAGAACAAAGGTAGTCTTTTTTGCGATGCCCATCATCCTCACCGCAGGACACAACTTCGTACTGTCGTCATGATCTCATCATCTCTCGACGAGCTCAAAGCTGAGCTCGAGAAAGATTTTCGCGGGAAATTGTAGTACATCGAGAAACGATTCTTCTTGCACGTTATGGCCTCTTCCATTTACCAACTTAAAATAACCCTTAAACAGAGTGCGCCCCCTATCTGGCGACGCATCCTGATTTCAGGGGATGCGACGTTCCGCGATCTTCATGAAGCAATTCAGATCTCCATGGGCTGGTATGACGGTCACTTGCATCAGTTCTTTACGGAGAAGCAGCACGGGTTGTACATGGGTGGCTGTATTACCAACACCTCCATAGAGGACATAGAACCGTTTGAAGAAGCCGCTGATGAGAGAGAGGTGCGACTGCAAGACCGGCTCTCCGCCAAGGGCTCGCGATGCAGCTATGAATACGACTTTGGGGACAGCTGGGAACACGAAATACTGGTAGAAAAGATCATAAAGCCAGAGCCGGGTATGGAGTACCCTGTCTGTATAGGCGGTCGACGGCAGTGCCCACCGGAGGATTGTGGCGGCCTGGGAGGATATGACAGGCTATTGGAAATTCTGACTAATCCGCGCCACAAGGAACACGCAGAAATGTTGGAATGGTTGGGGCTGGAGAACCAAGAAGAATTTGACCCGGAAGCATTGGATATCGATGAGGTGAATGCCACATTGCGCGAACCATACGAAACGTTGGTGAGACGATAACATTTTGGTACGATGGGTGCCGATGCCGAAATCTCTTACTCCACAGGAACAGGAAATGCTTTGGGGTGAAGACGGACCCTACTCGGAGGCGAAGCTGGTGCTGAATACGCGCATTCTGGATGATGCTGTCTCCCGCGTCATGGTGGAAATACAGGGGCACATCAATCCAACGACATTCCGGCTGGTGAAGCGGCACCGGAAAATATTCACGCATGACGAACACATACA
Source organism: Candidatus Peregrinibacteria bacterium (assembly GCA_037143575.1). Taxonomy (GTDB): domain Bacteria; phylum Patescibacteriota; class Gracilibacteria; order Peribacterales; family Peribacteraceae; genus JBAWYM01. Next base: position 5,776 of record JBAWYM010000066.1, read on the forward strand.
AGGATTATTGGATTCTGCGGCATACTGGGGGCAAAAAGACGGCTACGTCGTATCATTGGGAGACGAGGAGTACTCCGAAGATCCACTGGTAATGAAACGCGCGGAAGAAAAACTGCGCATTTTGAAAGAAGCACTCATCCGCATGCACGAGTTCGTGCTCGAGTATTTGGAGGAGAGGGATTGAACTCCGTATTTGGGAGGGACATCGTCTCTCTGAATCAACGAACCCTCAGAAAATTCTCTTCTCATTCTTTCAAATGTCATCTGCACCTGCGAAAAAGCAACTGAAAGAAGAAATCGCGGGATATCCCTGTCTTCGACTCCGCTCGCTTTCGCGTAGCTGGCCGGATCAAGGTGCTCCCTTGCGGGAAAGATACCTTTCAGGGCTAATATCATTTTCTCATACTATCGTAAATCTGACAAGATCTTGTACCTCGCCATAACATTTGTCCGCAAAGGGGGTCAGATTGACGGTCCTTTGGA
>JBAWYM010000067.1:0-5944 GCA_037143575.1 Candidatus Peregrinibacteria bacterium
GGATCTGAAGGGCCGCCTAAAGGCGTGGGTTTATCCCTCCCACCGCTGGAACAATGAGTGTGGGCATCATCGATGCCACAATGATGGAACATCCGAAGAGCAACGCAATGATCATCATCTGCGCGGGGATGACCTTCGTACGACGCGCAACGAGCAGCCCTCCGATGACTGCGCCAATCCCCATAGTAGACATGAGAAGCGAGAAACCGTCGGGGCCGCCGTGCAACGTATATTCGGCGAAGAGCGGTAAGCTCACAGGGAATTCGTAGGTGAGTGTCCCGATGATACCGAGCATGATCACCGTATTGCGCAGAACGGGAGTCGACCAAACGTAGCTCAGTCCCTCACGCAAAGGATGTTGACCAGTATCGACGGTGGGCGAAGCATGAAATTCTGACGGTCGCATCAGGAGAAGACAGGTGATCACCGCTATGAAGGAGACAGCATTGAGGAAGAAACAGAAAGGCAAACCGAGAGTGACAATCAGCACCCCGGCAATCGCCGGACCGACAATCCGGGAAATATTGAACTGAATGGAATTGAGTGAAATGGCATTGGGGACATCTTTGCGACCGACCAGATCGAGGACGAAGGAATTGCGCGCAGGATTGTCGATGGCATTCGCAACTCCGAGAATCGTCGCGAGCACATAGATCATCCAGAGCTGGGTGATGCCACTGGCAACGACGAGCCAGAAGACGAATGCCTGCAGTCCGGAAACCATCTGAGTGATGAGGATGAGCCGTCGCTTGGAAACACGATCAACGAGCACGCCGCCGAATGGAGCGAGCACCAGCATCGGCAAATACTGCAGCGCCGTCACGATCCCCAATTGCGTCCCCGATCCGGTGAGCTCCAGAACAAGCCACGCCTGGGCAACCGTCTGCATGAACGTTCCGGATACAGAGATGCTCTGCCCGATGAAGTACAGGCGATAGTTCCTGTTTCGCAGAGAGGAAAATGTGCCGTGGAGAAAGCGGCGGAGCATGATGGAGAGTATAGCAAGTGAACGAGTTAATGGTTGTTAGTTATTAGTTTCTAGTTACGTATTATAAGATTTGAACACCATCGAAGCCAAACCAAAAACTAATAACTAGAAACTAGTAACTGCTCATCTGATAGCGGAAATATCTATTTCCTATGCACAATCTTCAATTCCCAAATTCCGGATCCATCGCTAACCTGCTCTCCTCCGGCAGCATCTGCCCCTGGTACTTGCTCCCCGGTTTGCGGTTGTACGGCATCTCCGCGGGGCTCGTCATCATCTCGAACGCCAGCTGGCAGACGCGCATTCCCGGATACAGCGCCACGGGAAGCCGGTTCAAGTTGCTGATCTCCAGCGTGATCGTCCCGGAGAACCCCGGATCTACGAATCCCGCTGTGGAGTGGATGATGATCCCGAGCCGCCCGAGCGAGCTCCTTCCTTCGACGCGAACGACCAGATCATCGGGGACGGTGAGCTTCTCCATGGTCACGCCGAGGACGAACTCCCCCGGCTGAACGATGAATGATTTTCCATCTTCTACAGTGATCGTGCGCATGTTGCCGGCGAAGGATTCCGGCTTCTTGGGGTCGAGAATGGCAAACGTGCTGTGCTCATACAATTTGAACGTGTTGCCCAACCGCAGATCCATGGAGCTGGCGTGAATGTGTTGCGGAAGCGACGAAGACGATTCGATCTTCACACGTCCTGCGGCCAGTGCTGCTTTGATGTCACGATCGGAGAGAATCATAAATGAGTGGCGGAAGGAATGGACAAGTAGCATAACGAAAAACTCTCGACTCGCGAATCGGTTTTCATGCTAACCGCTACCCGCAACCCGATAACCGCTTTACACTGGCAACCATGCATTCCCCAACATCCTTCAACAATCTCATCCGCGCATGCCTCCTGCTGACAATCGTGTATCTGCCAACAGCGGTACACGCCAGCACCACACCCGTCTACCTGCGCTCCACCGATGTCGCCCTGACCGTGACGATGGAAACAGGAGACGGCATGCTCTTCTTCCACGCCACAGTGAAAAATATCGGCCCGGACACCGCCGAGAATATCACGCTCACGGATGTCACCCCCCAATCTCAGCTCTCCTACATCCCCTCACTCTCCGACCGGAAGTGTGTCTCTTCGTCACAAAGAATTGGGTATATCTCCTGCCTTATCGAATCTCTCCAGAGCGGAGAATCCCTCGACCTGGACCTGGCGTACACCATTCTGGAATGCAACTCCACAACACTCACGCATCAGATGAACGCCTGGCCGCTCTCCCCCGACCCGCATCCCGAGAACAATGTGAATACTGATGTCCCCGGGTCATTACTCTGTGATACCGCACGTTCGTCTTCCTCCAGCTCCGAAGCGGATATCTCCGTGACCATCGCTGCCCCACTCAGAGCCACAAGCGGAAGTCTGCTCCCACTGACAGCCACCATCCGCAATGACGGCCCGGCGGATGCACAGAATGTCATCATCCATTACCCGGTGATCCCCACGCTCCAGTCCTTCGTCATCGAAGAGCAGACGCACATCTGCCAGTGGGACAACGACCTGCTGCAGAATCTCCACTGCTCTCTGGGGACACTGGCCAAAGGAACAACGAAGACCCTGGTCCTCACATACCGTCTGCAGGGCTGTACACCTTCACCTCTCCGACAGACCATCACCATCGATTCCCCGACGCCCGATCTCGCAATACGGAACAATACGAGCAATGTCGCGAATACGATTCTCTCCTGCGACAAGATTCCGCTCCCTCCACCCTCGACGACCACAGAAACCGCCGATACATCATCCTTCTCGGATATCGACTCCAGCTCGCTCCTTGCGCAGGCCATCCAAGGATTGAACAGCCGCCATGTATTCCAAGGATTCCCGGACGGCACCTTCCGTCCCGATCAGCCCGTCACGCGCGCGGAAGCGGCGAAGCTCCTGCTCACGACGCGCTTCTCCTCGCTCACCACTCAGCAGCAGAAACCATCATTCAGTGACGTTGCACCGGAGGACTGGTTCGCTCCGTACATCGCGATGGCCACGGAGAAAGCGATTATTCTCGGCTATCCGGATGGCACCTTCAGACCGATGGAACCTGTGCGGACGGCAGAATTCCTCAAAATGAGCAGCCTCACGTTTTCGCTCAAGCTCAACCTGCCCTTCGCCTTCCGCGATGTCGTAGGCAATGAATGGTTCGCTCCCTATGCCGGAGCCGCTTCGCTCTACAAGCTCTTCCCCAGCCACGGGCGGGCACTCCATCCCGATGCCCCTCTCACACGCGGAGAAACGGCGATCGCACTCTGGAAAATTCTTCAGATATCGCTCAATTGAACAGTGGGAGATGATGCAATACAAACCTCTTCAACTTGTAAACTTCTCTCACTTCTCCAAACTCAACTACGCTACACTGTTCCCCCGTGCCCTCTTCCCCCTCGTCCTCCCCGACCGGCCTTCGCGAAAGAACGGACCGTCATGGAAGAACACAAGCTCTCGACGATCCGCGCTTCGATCCCACGCGCAATGATGCTGCAGAGAGGGGAACCGATGTCGCAGCATACGCACACCAGGAGCATCTCCTGAAGCGCCGTGAAGATTTGCGCAGTTACTTCCGCAATTTCATCGTCGAGACCTTCGATACACTGGGGATCGCCTCGCTGGAAGAAACGCGCGCACTGGAGGAAGGACTTCATCACATCGGTCTCTCCGAAGAGGAAATACGCGGATGGGAGGACTACCGAAACACAATCGCCGAACAGCAATTGCGCTCCGGGCGCCTCCTCGCAGATACCGTGGAAACGATCTTCGACAATGCCGTGAAAGCCGGACATATTTCCAAGGAATCCAAGCATCGGTGGATCCAGGAACGGTTCAGGAACAAAAGCCTCCCGTACAAAGCCCGGGAATTCTTCGTCCTGGAGCAGCTCCCCAGTTTCTCGCTCAACTGGAAACGGGAGGCGGAGAAGCGCAGGAATCTCCTGAAGGAACCAAGTATCAGGAGCCTATCAGTGCACGAAGTGCGCAAGCTCGATCTCTTCTTCGATGAGGGAAAATTCCTGGCGATGCACTTCGACAAGCGCATGGAAATGAATGCCTCCGTACACGCTGCCCTCCTCTCCCGCCGGCAGAAGACGACGCAGCTGCATCTCAAGGCCAAAGATCTGCTAGAAGCAGCGGCGAAGGCCCGCGCCATCAGTCCGCACAAAGTGGGGCTCTGGCTCGAGCATATCGTCTATAAATATCCGGACCCCGCTGATCGCGATCAATTCATCGATATCCAGCTCAAGGATTACATCAAGGAATGGGTGAAGGTCCGCACGGCATTCGATGCTGAAGATGCGAAGCTGAGAAAAGGTAAAGTGCCGCAGGGTTTCAATCGTCTGAGTTTGCCCCAGTTCCTCTCCCTCAATTTCGAGCAGCGACGAAGCTATGTGGAAACGTTGAAGCAGCGTAACAATTCCGAGACGGACCAAGGGAAGGATGAGTTGCGAAACTGCAAGCTCCTCATCAAGAATTCACTCGACATGAAAGATTGGGACCAGGCGGAGAAGCTGCTCAAAAGTGCGCGTAAAGTCCATACCGAACGTGCTCTGCCGCAGGATTACGAGCTCGACTCGATGGAGCGCTATCAGAAAGCATTTCGAGACAAATCGGAAAATGAACGGGGTAAAGCGCCGAAGGAAGTGCAGCAGACACTGGATGAGATGCGCCAGATCTTCGCCGGTGACGCCATTCCTCTGCCGCTTCGTCAGCTCTACCTCAAAGCGATGATGGACCAAGACACCTTCGCCTGCCTCGGAAGCCTCATCTACAACCGCATCTGGTGCACGGAACACGGCTACCTAGATACCCTGCGGGAGCGCAGACTCCTTTCCACATCCACCGAAGAGACGAAGCATCTCGCGAAAGGAAAACACAAGAAGAAGGGGCTGGAGAATATCCGCCTGAATACCGTCAACGAATGGCAGGAACCTTCCACCGTCCGTCGCTACGACGAAGGCGAATGGGCCCCGACCGTGATCCACATGCCCCCGGGCGGCGATACGAGCCTCCTCGAGATGATCAAGCCGCGCAAAAATAACGGCTCCTTCCGCTACTGGGCCACGCTCATCCCCACGGACGTCTCCTACGAAAAACAGCAGAACCTCGTGAAGAATGTGAACTGGAGGCTCAAGAGAGGGATCGGGAAATTGAAGGAGGCGGGGTTTGCGTTTTCGCTCATCGGGCACCCGGTTTCGCTGAACTGAAACGGGAGGGCCAAGGTATTGACAAAACACAATATTAATATAGAATGCTATTCTTATGAATCCACCCGATGACACAGATCAAAGGATTCGTGAAAGGATGACCGATCCGAATCTTTTTTTACGAGTGGAATCAATGGCAGGGTTAACAGATGGTTTTAAACAGGCTGTACAAGAAGCACTGAGAGTAATCATTCAAAAGTTAGCCCCGGTATTACCTGAGATATTTGATTGTGGTCTTACTGACTGGCAGCAGTTTTCTGAAAACGGAATGGTTCCTTCCAATGAGTTATTCTATGACGGGAATGAAACTGTGTATGCTTCATTGAGTACTAGAGAGCAATTGATTGTCCTAGCGCCCCATAACAATCGCGTAGAAAATGCACCAGGAGTTGATGATCTGTTGCGTCAAACTATTGAAGAAATTAAGGTGATATTTTCCACTGTACCGAACACGAAGATCAAGCAGAGTCCTTACGGAACTGCAGGTATATTTGGGTCCTAACAAATCGATTAAGATTGAATGAAAATGGGGTTCCGTCTCAACAGACCAAAAATTCGGGATAGTTCTGAAAGTAACTAGAGTTGGGAAGCAATAGGTCATTGTCTTTCGAATCTCTTGCCCTCACACGCCGAAAGAAATAAATTGTGCTACCCTCACTCGTTCCCAAAGAAACTCATAAAAATCTGAATACTTTGGCTTGATTGAGAG
>JBAWYM010000068.1:0-5623 GCA_037143575.1 Candidatus Peregrinibacteria bacterium
CCGGGAAAGGCTACCTGTACACCGGGGGAACGGTCAAGCAAGATCGACGGGTTACGAGGCGGGTTATTAGTTGTTAGTTATTAGTTGTTAGTTTGGCTTTGGTGAAGCTCAGAGCCTCGTAGTAAGAAACTAATAACTAGTAACTAATGAACTAATAACTCATCCATCCTTCCCATGCATCCTCTCCCTCCCTACACTCCCTCCATGTACACCATTGATCTTCTCCCCTCCGGCCTCCCTGTCCTCACCGCTCCGGCCAGCGGCGTCGAATCTGTGACTGTTATGGTCTTCGCAGGCGCAGGATCGCGCTACGAGAAGAATGAAGAGCGCGGCATCAGCCACTTCCTCGAACACATGTTCTTCAAGGGCGGCAAGAAGTACAAGAATACCAAGGAAGTGAGTGCCACATTGGAAGGAGTCGGCGGCGACTTCAATGCATTTACGGGAAAAGAATACGCTGGCTACTACGTGAAAGCCGCCGCAACCCACACCGATCTCGCCTGCGATGTCCTCAGCGACATGCTCCTCCACGCCACCTTCCCACAGGAGGAAATCGAGAAGGAACGCGGCGTCATTCTGGAGGAGGAACACATGTACCAGGACACGCCCATGTACCGCGCGGGGTGGGATTTCGAGCAGCTCCTCTACGGCGATCATCCGCTGGGATGGGACACGATCGGAACGGAAGCGGTCATCAATTCTGTGAATCAGGTGGATTTCCTTCGCCATAAGGAAGCGCTCTACACAGCCAAGAATACGGTCATCGCGTTCAGCGGAAACATCACCAGAGAGAAGGCTCTCATGCTCGCAGAGAAGTACTTCGGCACGCTCAAGGGTGACAAGGACCATGCCTTCCCCGCCTTCACAACCTTTGGGAAAGACAAAGTCCTGTTGCGAACCAAGAAAACGGAACAGTCACACCTCGTCATTGGTGTTCCAGGCGTGGGTGCGCTGGACAAAGATCACTTCCCGATCAAGCTCCTCAGTATCATTCTCGGAGGGAACATGAGCTCACGCATGTTCCTGAATATCCGCGAAGCGAAGGGGCTCTGCTACTACATCAGTTCCGAAATCGACAGCTACATGGATGCCGGCTCCCTCTCCACCCGCGCGGGCATCGATCAGTCCCGCCTCCACGAAGCGATCTCCCTGATCATCCACGAGTACGATGCGATTGCGAAGGATGCCGTCACTGACGAAGAAATGGTCCGCGCGAAAGAGTATCTGAAGGGCCGCATCACGCTCTCCATGGAAGATACCGAGGAACGCGCACACTTCTACGGCAAGCAGCAGCTCCTCTACCCCGAGGTCCGGGATCTACCAGAGTACTTCACGAAGATCGACGGCGTGACGAAGGCGCAGGTGAATGCCCTGGCCAAGCGATTACTGACGCACGAGCAGCTCAGACTGGTGGTGATAGGACAGGAAGAGAGCCAGAGCAAACTTGAGGAGTTGATTAAATAATTGAGAATGTAGAATGTAGAATGTAGAATGAAAATATAATGAAGCAAGAACGTGAGAATCCCGTGCGTGATAAAAGTTACTTGTTCGCTCTGCGAATTGTAAAAGTCTATCAGTATTTATCCGAAAAAAAGTATGAGCGAGTTCTGAGCAAGCAGCTCTTACGTTCCGGTACCAGCATTGGAGCAAATGTACGTGAAGGAATAAACGCTCAAAGTAAAAAAGAATTTATCGCAAAACTGAACATTGCGCTGAAAGAAGCACATGAATCGGATTATTGGATTTGTCTCCTCCGAGACGGAAAATATCTGACAACCGAAGAATCCTCCTCGCTCCTCAAAGACTGTGAAGAACTCATTCGTTTACTTACCTCAATCATTAAAACCAGCAGAATAAACCTACCGTAATTCTACATTTTACATTCTCCATTCTACATTCCTATGCGTACTCTTATTCTCCTCAAACCGGATTCCATAAAGAAACGCCTCATCGGCACCGTCATCGGTCGCTTCGAGAAAGCCGGATTCACCCTGCGCGGCTGCAAGATGATCAAGCCCTCGAAAGATCTCCTCCGCGAGCACTATGCGCACATCGCCACCAAGCCTTTCTACCCGGAAGTGGAAGCCTTCATGAGTTCTGCGCCCGTGCTGGCCATGGTCCTGGAGGGTGAGGATGTGGTCGCCAAGGTCCGTGAGATGCTCGGTGTCACGGATAGTCGCAAAGCCGACCCCGGAACCATCCGCGCGGAATTCGGCGTGGATCAGATGGTGAATGTCGCCCATGCGTCCGACGGAGCAGAGGCTGCGGAGGTGGAAGTGAAGAGGTTCTTCAGGGATGAAGAGGTGTTCGCCTACTGATCTCTTGGACAGTGCGTACGAGGATTATGGGATAACTCCATATATGAAGCGCAATCAAAAAGCCCGGCATGACCGGGCTTTCTATGTTCTGGTAACTCATATTTGAATGGATGAGGGGGAACTGAGGTTGGAGAGGCTCTAAGGGTTGTAAAGGTTTTAAAAGTTCTAAAGATCGGTTGCATCAAACCCTTACAACCCTTACAACTTTCCGAGCCTCAATGATGGTATCCACTTCCCCTCGCAATCTCCTGTGCCCGATACAGCTGTTCCAGGAAGAGTAATTTGCAGAGCTCATGCGGAAAGGTCATGCGACTTAAGGAGAAAACAAGGTGTGCCTTGGCGATGACACGTTCGTCCGCACCGTACGCGCCGCAGATGACGAAGGAGATGGGGGATCCGATGTCGCGCTTCTTTCCAATCCATGCGGCGAGTTCTTCCGACGAGTGCTCTTTTCCTGTGTGTGACAGAACGACGATCGTTCCCTCCGCTTTCTCCAGCGCTTTCAGGATTCGGTCATTTTCTTCTTCCTTCGTTCCGGGGCTCAGGATGCGTTCCGTGAAATCACACTGCTTCTTCAATCTCTCTGTGTAGAGATCGCATCCTTCCGCGAAGCACGTCGTTTTCACTTTGCCGACAGAGAGAAGAGTGATGCGGTGCATACGGAGGTTTGATCCCACTTCGCTCTTCGAGCTACGCGGGACAGGAAGGTTTGGAAGAGGTTATAAACGCCTGAAAGGTGAATTGTATGGAGGATTGTTGCGAAAGTATCAATGCTTCATAGATTCCATCAGACTTTCTTCCCTATTGTACTTCGATGGTAGAATAGCGCCATGACGTACCGACATTCCTTCGCTCTGATTCAGATCGTTCTCCTTCTTCTTCTTTCCGCCAGTTACATTTTCTTCTCGGCGTGGATCGGCGTGGCGCTTCTCTGGGAGATGCTGATGAACCTCACCGTCCAGATGTTGCTCCGCGATCCCATGCAGATGCTCTTCGTCATCGTTGTCGCTGTGCTTTCCCTAGGTGCTGTCCTTTCCGCTCCGATCGCGTGGGCGCTCTACTCCAACCGGAAACCTTGGAGCGCGATTGCCTTTGGATTTCTCGCGCAAGTGCCGATGTTGTTTACCGTGGGGTATATCGGGTTCATCAAGTGATATCGAAAAAATATTTAGAGCAGGATTCGTTCCTGCGGAGAACATCAAGAACATTCCCGTAGCACCCGACCTCTTTCAAAAATCCCAGTAGCACCCGACCTTCCTCAATATTTTCCACCATTAGCAGAGCAGGTCGCCTGTCCTGAGTGGAGTCGAAGGATTGACCCGCGGTCTATACCAGAGGCCCATTTGTTAACACGCTTCGCTTCTTGCTGTCAGCACCCGAGTCCGGCGTCGAAATGATGAAGACCATTTTCGAACAGGCTTCCTGGTGCAGTCCGCAGGTCGAAGACCTGCTCTGCTCATAATTATTTTCTCTGCAACAAACTCACCGCCTCGATATGCGCCGTATGCGGAAAGAGGTCTACCGGTTGCACACTTCGCAGCTCATATCCATTCTTGAGAAACTCCCCGAGGTCGCGGGCGAAGGTGGCCATGTTGCAGGAGACGTAGACGACTTTGGCGGGCTTGTGGGCGATTATCGCATCTAGGGCTTTGGGGTGCAATCCTGCACGCGGCGGATCCACGATGATGGTCGAGAAGGCATACTTGGATCCTGCTTTCAGCTGATCGTTGAGTACTTGTTCGGTGCGACCGCGGTAGAAGCTGATGTTGCCTATGCGGTTGAGGCCGGCGCTGTGCAGAGCGTCTTCGATAGCGGTCGGATGGCTCTCGATGCCCACCACTTTTTCGCAGAATCGTGCGAGGTACTGGCCGATCGTGCCCATGCCGCAGTAGGCATCCAGCACCACATCGCGGGGCCCCAGATCCGCAGCCTGTGCGATCGCCTGATAGAGCTTCTCGGCGGCCAGCGTATTGGTCTGGAAGAACGAGAAGGGGGAGATTTCGAAGGTGAGGTCGAAGAGCTTCTCGGTGATCGTCGACTTGCCGACGAGGGTGTGGATCTTGGGGGTTTCGGGTTTGTCATTCAGTCCCAGGTGCTCCACCACAAGGAGGGAGGAGAGGCCGGAGCGCCCGGCGAAGCGCATGAAGTACTGGAAGAGGGGTTCCAGTTCTTTCTTCCGCGCGTTCACCACGAAGGCGATCATCTGTTCGCCCGTGTGGATGCCACGGCGTAGGAGGAGATTGCGGAGCATCCCGCGGTGGGTTTTGGGATTGAAGACCGGTAGATGGGTGTCTTGCATGAAGCGACGGACATCCGCGAGGAGGGTCGGGATGGCTTCGTCGTACAGGTGACATTCGCTGATGGGCAGGACTGTGGACCACTGGCCCGGCTGGTGAAATCCAATCGTCGGGCCTTCGTCGAAGTACATGCGCTTGCCATCCTTCTCTTCGCTGCGCATATTGGAGAAGCCAAAGGAGAGCTCGAGCTTGTTGCGGTAGTGGAAGACTTGGGGGCTGGGGATGATATTGAGGACGCGTCCCGGGAGGCTTTCGCGAACGGCGGGATCTGCAGGTGTGAGGTGAGCGAGGGTTTCGCGGACGATATCTTCCTTGGCCGAAAGCTGTTTGATGTAGGAGAGCTGTTGCCACACGCATCCGCCGCACTCATGGGTGTGGGGACAGCGCGGCTGGATCTCATCCTTGGACCGCTTGATCACCTTGAGGAGCTTCCCTTCGCCGAAGTTTCCGCGGTTCTTCTGGAGCTGGATTTCCACTTTCTGCCCCGGAAGGGTATCCGGAACGAAGGTCGGGAGTGTGCCGATGTGCGCCAGCCCAGAACCGCCATGGGTGAGCTTCTCAATGGTAACGGTATACGTCTGGCCGGCTATTGCTTCTGCTTCGGGAGGTATTGACATTTCTCAAATAAAATAGTATAAATAGCACCTTTTGGTTTCTTCTATGCAAGGAAAAGCACTTCTGCTCATCGGCTCCATCCTCACGCTCAGCCTGGGTATTGGTCCTGCTGATGCGATCGGAATCGTAGCACAGGAGAATTCTGCCGCAAGCACTCTTCCCGTAATCGCGCATGCCGCCGTCGGGTCGCAGCGTCCGTCTCTGCGGTTCGTCCGCAAGCAGGCGGTGGCGAGGGTGGCTGCTGTTGTACCCTTGGTTCCGGTTGTGTTGGTAAAGCAGGTTCGAAGGATAGGGCAGGAAAGGCAGATAGGGCAGGAAAGGCAGGAAGTTCTCGTGTTACCTTCCTCACCTTCCTCACCTTCCTCACCTTCCTCACCTTCCTCACCTTCCTCA
>JBAWYM010000069.1:0-5340 GCA_037143575.1 Candidatus Peregrinibacteria bacterium
ACATTCTTCATTGTACATTTTACATTCGCGCAGCGCGCCCTCTGGCCCCGTCGTCTAACGGTTAGGACGTCAGATTTTCAATCTGGTAACGCGGGTTCGACTCCCGCCGGGGCTGCCACGTAAAATCGCTGCGCGATCACGTGGCACAGCCAAAAGAGCCGATAAACATCACAACGATAATGGGGCGATTGTGGCGGCAGTAAGGCTTATCTTGTGTTATAATATCAGCGTGACTTTTGGTACAGGAATCCCTCTCCGGCAGTTCTCCACTCATCTCCGCAACGATACGGTTCGGTATCAGATGATTCTCAATTGCGTTGAACGCGATAGTGTCATCGAGGGGTTGCCGCGATTTACGAAACAAACTCGAAACGAATGTTTGCAGGAAATCAGGAAAGTCTCGCAGCATTGAGTGCTTTGCGTATGACTGCTGTCATCGGATCGTACTGTTTCACCATGGTTGTTTTCGTCGCGGCGATGTAGCTGGATACGCCAGTGACACCTCACGTTCGAACATTCGCATCGCTTCATCGAGGTAATCCGGTGGTGGCCACAGAGATACCTTTCATCCATTCCTCACTTATCCTCTTCTCAGTTTCCTCGTCCCTTTCTCACAATAAGCTCCGGAGGAAAGTACATCTGTCCATCCGGACGCAGCTCATGCGCCGCCTGGATGAATTCCTTCCAGAGCGGAGCGGCCACATTCATGCCGTCGGCTGAAGCGGTGAGGGGAGTATTATCGGCATTGCCGATCCAGATGCCGAGGACGAATTCCGGTGTGTAGCCCATCGTCCACACGTCGCCCGGGAGCAGGAGGGTGCAGGTTTGGGTGGTGAAATCGAAGCTAATACAGCGATTGCTCGTGCCAGTCTTGATGGCGGTCTGGATGCCGGGGATGGTGAGTGCCTTGTTCCATGCCGCGGTGGGGCGGATGGAGGTGTCGCTGAGGATGGAGGTGAGCCAGCGTGCGGAGAGCGGATCGATGGCTTGCGTGCCGCCTTCCGATAGTTTGCTATCCAGGGGCTGGCCTTCGACGGTCCGGATACTCTTGATCGCGGAGAGGGGACGGTAGATTCCGGCATTGGCGAGAGTGGCGTACCCCTGCACCATTTCGAGCAGTGGCACTTCGGCCGAGCCGATCGCGAGCGGGTAGCCGAAGGAGAACTGCGGATCGGTCTGACGTATTGCTTCGCGTGTTTCCATGGGAGTGGTGATGCCCGCTCTGGCGGCCGTCTGGAGGATCGGTACTTCACCACCGACGAAGAGCAGGGTGCGGATCGCGGGAATGTTGCGCGAGGCGGCCAGTGCATGGCTGATGGACGTCCAAGAGCGGTAGCCGCCTTCGTAGTTGCGAGGGTGGTCTGTTCCGAGCGTCAGTGGCGCATCCAGCAGGAACGTATCGGGGTTCATGCCCTGCCCGAAGGCCGTGGCGTAGACGAAGGGCTTGAAGCTGGAGCCGGGTTGCCGCGGGACTTGTGCCATATCAACCATGGATCCCATTTCCGTATCCCCGAAGCGGACGTTGCCGACGTAGGCGAGGATGTGGCCTGTAGCGCGATCGGCTGCGACGAGGGCGATATTTTTGGCGTGGTACTTCTCGCGGATCTCCTGCGCATGCTCTAGGACGATGCTCTCCGCGAGGTCTTGATACTGCGGATCGATGGTGGTTTGCACGATGCATCCTCCAGACCGCGCATCGCATAATCTGTCGGCGTGCACCATTCCGGTATTGAGCTGTTTCTGGACGAAGAGCGCAAAGTACGGCAGGGAGATTACGGATTCTCTGCGTTCGAAGCGCATGGATTTGAGTTCTTCCCGGGCTTCAGTCACCTGTGCCTTATTGATGAATCCGTTACTGCGCATCGACTGAAGAACGAGATCCGTTCTCCCCTCGAGGTACAGCATGCTTTTTCCCTTCGGACCGATGAACCACGTGCCGAGGAGCCCGTAGGAGATCGCTTCGGGAGGAATATCCGCAGCAGTGCGGATGGTTCCTCTACGTATGGCTGAAGCGACAACGGGAGGAATGGCGGTGTGTTGGTGGATGCCGTAGGGACTGTAATACGTCGGTGCCTTCAGTAGGGAGGCTAGGACGACGGACTGTGTCATGGTGAGATGCCGGGCACTCACAGAGAAGTACGTCTGACTAGCCTCTTCCGCTCCGTAGATCGTGCCTCCGAAGGGCATGTGGTTGAGATAGAGTCCGAGGATTCTTTCCTTCGGTGCGGCGTGTTCCAGTCGGCAGGAGAGCATGAGCTCGACGAATTTGCGGGCGAAGCTCTTGTCACTGCGATCGAGGAGGAGATTACCGACCAGCTGCTGCGTAATGGTGGACGCTCCCTGCACTTTGTCTTTGGTAACATCCGCCAGAGCTGCTCGCGTGATTGCCTTGAGGTCGATGCAGCTGCGGGTAGAGAAGCGTTCATCCTCTATGGCGATGACGGCGTTTTTGAGGGAATCCGGAAACGCATCATCGGTCAGCTCCAAGCGGTCTTTTTCCAGGTAGATGCGTCGCATTTCCGTGCCATTGGTATCGGTGAGGACGACGGTTTGTGGTGACCAGTAGTTTTCGACACTGATCCCCGAAAATCCGTTCCAAATTCCGATGATGAGAAAAGCAAAAAATATTCCCAAAATGAGGAAATTGGCGAGGAGACTGTGACGGAATGTTCTCCTTTTCGAAGGAGCTGGGAAAGGCCGCTCGTGGGAGGTGATTTCGGAGGCCATAAAAGTAGGCCATCGTATGCTTCTTGACCTTGGTGAGCCAGCTTTCCTATGGGTTTGGGCTCTTGGTGTGGATCACATGATTATTGGGTGGGGAATGATACAAGTCTTGTTGTGCGCTGTATTCCGAGTGTTCCCCTATCCCCGTCCCTTTCCCCGGCGGGGGAAGGGTGACGTTGAAAGAGCCCTATCATCCTGGAATGTATTTCTATTGAAACAAACAAAAACACATACAGTTCCCTTCCCCCCGCGGGTGGAAGGGTTAGGGATAGGGGAAAACAAGCAGTACATACACCAAACTAAAGACATACCTATAAATCGAGAAAAGAGAATCACTTTCCCCACCCAATAATCATGTGATCCCTTGATGTTTAAGAACCCGCTGAGAACTCCGCATGGGCGAAATGCGCTTCAGGCGTTTCTGTCACGACGATCTTGGCATCGAGAATTGTGACTCCATTTTCGGAAACGAGGACGGGATTGAGGTCGATTTCGCGGATCATCGGACATTCCGTTACAAGGAACGATATTTTGGAGATCAGCTCCGTGAGGCCCGGGATATCCAGTGCAGGTTTTCCTCTGAGTCCCAGGAGGAGCTTCCAACTGCGCAGTCTCGTGAGCATCGGCACGGCTTCCTCTGGACCGATGGGCGCTACGCGGAACGAGGCATCGGCGAAGAGCTCGGTGTAGATTCCCCCGAGCCCCGCCATCACGAGGTGCCCCACACTCGGGTCGCGGAGTGCTCCCACGATGAATTCACTCCCGGGAGGCAGGAATTGCTGGACGAGGATCCCGTCGATTTTTGCTTTCGGCGCCTTGCTCTTCACGCTCTTCAGGATTTCGTCGAACGCAGTGCGCAAATCTTTCTCGTTGATCAGATTGAGGCGTACCCCGCCGACTTCCGTCTTGTGCAGGATATCTTGGGAACTCACTTTGGCGGTGACAGGGAAACCGATTTCTCCGGCGATTCGTACGGCGTCATCAGCGGTCTTCGCGACATGCGCACGTGGGAGGGTGAGACCGTAGAGCTTGAGGAGCTGGTCAGTGATGTCTTCGGAGAGGAGCCCCGTCTTCGCCTTCGATAGGATCGCCAACGCATTTTTGGTTCGTCGCACTTCGATAGCGACAGGTTCCGGGTGCTCTACCTGTCCTTTGGGCTTGCGCAAACTTCCGAGCATCTGGATGGCCGTTTCCGGGCTCTGGAAATTGGGGATGCCATTCTGCTCGAGCGTGTGAATGGCGTCGATCACTCCTTCGTTTCCCATGAAGCACGCAACGATGGGCATCAGCGGATGGTGCTGACGGGCTGTGACCATGGCCTTGGCGATTGCTTCCGATGGTGTGACGATTTGCGGCGTGCAGATCACGACGATGCCGTCGATGCCGGGATCTTCCATGGCGAAGTCGATGGCAGTTTCGTAGCGGTCACTCATTGCGTCACCCAGGACATCGATGGGATTCTTGGTACTCGCCGCGGAAGGGAGCTTCGCTTTGAGTTCCTGATCGTTCTTCGCTTCGAGAGCAGGAAGCAGTAGATGTTCGCGCTCTGCCGCATCAGCCGCGAGGACGCCGGGGCCTCCGGCATTGGTGATGATGGCGATCGCAGAGGAGAGCAGTGTCGGTTGGGTGGCGTGGGTCCGCAGGAGATCGAGGAAGTGTTCGGCGCCGGACGCGCGCCATATTCCTGCCTGTGCGGCGATGGCTTCCACGGTTGCATCGGATCCTGCGAGGGCTCCTGTATGCGAGGAAACAGCATTCCGACCTTTTTCGCTCGTACCGGCTTTGAGGAGGATGACGGGCTTGGTCGCGCCGATCTCGCGCGCGAGATCCAGGAATTCTCTCCCATGACGGATGTTTTCGAGATACAACCCGATGACCTTCGTCTCCGGATCATTTGCGAGGATGCGGAGGAAATCACACTCATCCATACTGGCTTTGTTCCCCGTGCTCACGAAGAAGGAGAACCCGAGCCCGATGCCGCTGGCGCGATCAATGAAGGCATTCCCCAGCGCTCCCGATTGGCTGATGAGCGCGACAGATCCCACGGGGGGCAGGCGCTTGCCGAAGGAGGCATTGAGACCCAGCGAGGGACGCATGAAGCCGAGGCAGTTGGGCCCGATGAGCTGCATACCGTACTTCTCCGCGATCTTCACAAGTTCCGTTTCATGCTTCTGGCCGTCTTCGCCACTCTCGCCAAATCCTGCGCTGATGACGACGAGCGTCTTCACGCCTTTCTTCCCGCACTCCTCCGCGAGAGACGCGACGGTCTCCGCCGGAGTGACGATCACGGCCAATTCGAGAGCGCCGGCAATCGCACTTACAGAAGTGACGACGGCTTTTCCGAGGATCTCTCCTCCCTTGGGATTGATGGGATAGACGACGCCTTTGTATCCATCGATGAGGAGATTTCTGAGGATCAGGTGGCCGATTTTGCGTTCATCCGTGGATGTGCCGATGACGGCGACGGAGGCGGGGGAGAGGAGAGACACGCGGGGATTGTAGGCGGCTGGGGTGTTTTGCTCCAGAGATTCTGCTCGGAAGCTTTGAACATGATAATCATTCGGGTCTTCAGGGTTTCGTGTGGGTAAACTAATCTGACATTCTTTTTCATAATCA
>JBAWYM010000070.1:0-5137 GCA_037143575.1 Candidatus Peregrinibacteria bacterium
GTGGGGGAGGGAGTTCACACGCTGCTCCGGGAGTTATCGAAATTCAGATTCAGATACCGAAAGAGGATCCTGCGCGCTCTGTTCTTACCGAAGCACAGAAACTGCAATTGAAGCTGGATGCACAGCGTCAGCAGTTGCAGGAGAGAAAGAGTCGTGCGATGGATCTCAGGGCGCGCGCAGCAGAAAGGCGAGCGGCTCGGCTGACGCGCAATGTCATTCCGATCACCCCTTCGATCTGGGATCGTGTGAAGAGTGGAGGAATGGAGCTGAGGGAATCCCTCTGGAAGATGCTCCGTTGGATCGAAGGGAATGCCGTATCTCTGGAGCAGAGCGCAATAGGATCCGTCAGGAACGGCTGGCACTCCCTCATCGCCTCCGGTCAGACTCTCGCGCATTCCATCGCCAGCCGCTTCGATGTGCGTGAGCAAATGACCGCGATGCGTACTTCTATGGAGAAGTCCCTTACCAAGTACTCGACAGCGCTGAAGAACGACAACGGTCGTTTGGTCTTGGCACAACTGAAGATCACACTCCTCAGTCCCGACGGCAGTCCCTACACCAATGCTCCCGTCGTCCTCTTCTCCGATCCGCAGAGTGCGGTCACGGACAGCAATGGCACCGTGATCTTCCAGAATGTGGAGGTCCGTGAGCACCGTCTGGAGATTCACACCTTCAAGGGAGACGTGCAGCAGCGCAAAATCAGCCTCACGGCTTCCGCACCGGCATCGGCCGTGGGGAAGAAGGGGGTCGTGGTGTCGATTCCGGAAGTGAGGATCGTGGTGGATGAAACCAATACCTCACCATTCGGCCGGCTCTCACCGCTGTTCTTCGCGCTCTGGAGCCTTGGAATTTTGGCGATCGGGACGGGCGGAGGGATGTACGTGATGTATCGGCATTTCGCTCAGGCGAAGAGGAGACGGTAGAAAATCATCGTTCGACGAAGTTTATCCTGAGCCTGTCGAAGGGCTCACTATGGCATTCATTGGTTGATCCACATGTGCGCTGAGTTTTTACCTATGGCATTCTTTGGCATCCGGTATACAGTATTCCCTATGCAAACCACCCTCTGGTACTCCCGCCTCATCAAACCTTCCTGGGCCCCGCCTTCGTGGCTCTTCGGTCCGGTGTGGTCCATTCTGTATGTCATCATCGCCGTTTCCTTCGGCTGGGTGTTCGTCCAGACGTATCAGGGGAAGATCGCGCTGATGATCGCGCTACCGTTTGCGCTCAATCTCGTCTTCAACGGCCTCTTTTCACCGATCCAGTTCGGTCTCCAGAATAATCTCCTCGCTGCGGCGGATATTCTCCTGATCCTCGGCACGCTGGTCTGGGCGATGGTGGTGATCTATCCGATTGCACCGTGGGTGACCTACGCGCAGATTCCCTATCTTCTGTGGGTGATGTTCGCGACCGTCCTGCAGCTGACGGTGACGTATTTGAACTTCTGATGATGGTGACATCGAAGAGTAATACACGGCCGTTGACGATCTCCGTCAGTGACCGGATGCAGCGCTGCACATATGTCCTCTCGGAGCCGGAGGGGAAGCACTTCGATCCGCGATTCTCCCCCGATCTCACACCCAAGGAGATGCTGGAGCTGGGAGTCTTCGGGGGGAAGTACATGACCGACGGTCGCGTGGAATTCCCGTCCGACTGGTTTACGAACGCCAAACTGTGTCCCGAGAAGCACGATCCGGCGCTGAATTGCTTCGAGGTGAATGCGAGTCAGCCGCTTTCGGAGTGGCGCAGGAAAGGCTGGATACATCCCATGGATCCGCGCGGGTGGTTTCAGTGGTACTGCCGCTACTACCGTGGGCGCAGGATGCCAGAGGAGGACGACAGGCAGATTCGCCGCTGGCTCGCCATGAAGCGCCACATCGCGCAGATTGTTTTGCACTGCCGTCGCGGGGATCTGGAGTGCAGACGCAAGCAACGGCAGGCGCTCCTGCACTGGGCGTATGACAGCAGGAAGATGTGATGATCAATCAATATCATCTTCAGAAGCCGTTCGTCTATTCCTTCCTGAGCACATCCCGGTGCGTTCCCGTGCGCAGGAGCAGGAGGATCAGCTTCTCGTGGTCTTTGGTGTACATCAGTAACCAATCGGGGGCAATGTGGCATTCGCGAGCATTCTCAAACAGGCCTTTCAATGGATGATCTCGGTATTCCGAAGGGATTTCACCCGATGCCAGAAGATCGATTGCCGTTTCCAGCTTCTGATACGGCTTCGCTTTATAAACATCATTTTTCGGAGATATGCTTCATTACACAATACCGGCGAAGCTACGCCGATATTTGAGGATAGCTTCCATCAACCATTGATGAAGTTTTTATTGCGGAGCCGTATGAATATCTGCATGCGCTTTTTGAAGACGCTTATAATCTTTGCGGTATTGCTTGGTTGGGACGATTGCAAAGTGTTTCATTTTCCCAGTATATCGTCATGCATCTCTTTTGAGGAGGCGTATCTCTTTCCGTATTTCATCGCCCAAGCAGCCTCTTTCAACATCTTTTGTTCCGCAGCTGGTGTGTAGCCGTTCTCCGTGACGATTTGAAACGGAATGCTTTGAGTTGCCACAATCTGGACGAGGTACACGTTGATCGCCGTACTGAGGTCCAGCCCCAGTTTGCTCAGGACTTTCTGAGCGTCTTTCTTGGTCTTGGGATTGGTGCGGATCTGGATGGTGGCCATGATTTCAGTGTATCGATTTGTAGTGACAATGTCAATACAAACTATGTATACTCAATTGATTGAATAATTTCGAATATACCGGCGTAGCCGCACCATGATCTTGGCTTATAGCAGAGAAGAAGCTAAAACAAGGATTCAGGATTATTTAGGCGAAGTCGTATATACAATCTATTCCTACATTTTGTCGGATTCTTTGGCATGACCTGCCGTTGAGTTTACGATATAGTTTACAATAAAAAATATGTAGTTTACGATATAGTTTACAATAAAAATTGTATGGTGTATCATACTCTTATGCATACCAAAGCCACAATACTGGCATTAGCGTTGAAGAATGACGAGGTCCGCTCGGGGGAAATAGCAGAGAAGTTGGGTGTGAGCCGACAGTATGCTCATCGGATGCTTGGGGAACTGGTCCGCGATGGGCAATTGCTCATGCTGGGGACGGCTCGGTCTTCCGCGTACATTCACCCGCAATCCGCCGGCCGTGTCGTGTGGAAATTCCACAGAAGGGTAAGGAATGATCATGTATCTGAACACACGATTCTGGAAGAGGTGGAAAGGAGCACTCAGTTCACTGCGTCACTTTCGGATAATTTGCGAAGTATCTTCGACTACGCATTTTCCGAGATGCTCAACAATGCCATTGAACATTCGGGGTCCGACATGATCCAGATCGCCGTCGAAAAGACCGCCAGTGATCTCTTGTTTCGCATTCACGATGTCGGGATCGGCGTCTTCAGGAATATTCAGCAGCAGCGACATCTGAAAACCGATCTGGAGGCGATTCAGGATTTGCTCAAGGGCAAGACGACCACCCTGCCGCAGGCGCATTCCGGCGAGGGGATTTTCTTCACTTCGAAAGTTGCGGATGTCTTCAGTCTGGAGAGCTTCGGTCGGAAATTAACCATCGATAACGTACAGCAGGATCTCTTCATTGACGCAGTGAAGCCGTCGAAGCGGGGGACGCGTGTCTTTTTCAGGATTGCGCTTCGATCCCAAAAGCATCTCACAGATATTTTCCGCGGGTATCAGACGGATCCCGAGGAGATGGCGTTCGACAAGACGGAAATTCAGATCAAGCTCTACACGCTTGGCACCGTCCACGTTTCACGCTCCCAAGCCCGCAGAGTGCTCGAAGGGCTGGAGAAGTTCAAATCCATTATTTTCGATTTCGATCAGGTGCCGACGATCGGTCAGGCATTCGCGGACGAAATCTTCCGGGTGTTCAAGAACAAGCATCCCGATATCATCATCATCCCAAAGAATATGAATGAAACCGTGCGCTTCTGGGTCGAGAGAGTAGCGAAAGAGTAGGTTTCACATCGATTGCAGCTGCATGGAGAGGAAAAATCTCCAGTTCTCCAAAGCAATTTCCCATCCTTCTTTTTTGAGATTCTCGCTCATCATGCGGATCACCTTCGGATGACTCATCGGACCGTTGGCGCGGATGATGCCTCCCGGACGCAGACGCTCCAGTGCTTGTCTCATGATTTGTGCAAGCAGCTGTGATGCGCTTTCATCCGTTGGATGAGCTCCGCTTGTCTCAGATCTCACACTCTCGGATTCTTTGATGCTGTCCCCAACAGCGATGCACAGGCTCTCGGGGAAGATGATCCGGTCAAAAGTCCCCATCTCCGGCCAGTGGTCATTCATATCGAAGACCATCGAAGGGATGAAGCCTGCGCATTTCGCGATGGCCGGGTCCTTGTCCACTACGAGAATGTGGTCAGCAGGAATGCCCAGTGCCACGAGTGTGCGTTCGAGCATTGCCGGAGTGGCGCCGATACTGAGGAGACGTTTGCCCGGCTCCTTCAAGAGCGTGACATCTTCGAGGGTGATGAGGCCGGACTTCACATGATGGCTGGGGCGGAAGTGCCAGTACTGCCGCTCGCTCTGTATCCTCTTTGTGCTATCAAGAGGAAATTCTCCTGCGAAGAGATGGTCTTCCAGCTGTTGAACCTGGAGGAGGAAGGGATTTGTTTCCCGCAGATGACGGTGTCTCATGCGTGGATGGTCGTGTCTCCGGACTGAGGTGTCAATGTCCTATGATCTTTCCCTTACCCGTCACAGTCCAAAGATCGCAGAGTAATCGTTGAGGAATGCGACGATCTCGCCATTCAGCGCCATATATTATGGGATTCTTGGAGCCGCGATCATAGGGGGATACTTCTTTTGAAGGACGGCAAGGATACTCGCGTGAATACCGTAGAACAGCCCTTCAGAAGGAAGAGCGACTCTGTCGAGTATGCCACTGTGCACGAGGAGATCGATGAGGGTATCCGCCAAATTATTGTCACACTCCGCTGCAGCCCTTAGGGCATCATGACGGAGCATCGGTGGCATTTCTCGGTCATCATTTTTGCGTTTATCGAGATCGAATGCCTTATATATAGTATCGAGTCGATTATTCCAGGTCTGTTGTTGTTCAGGAGCCCTTGGCAT
>JBAWYM010000071.1:0-4920 GCA_037143575.1 Candidatus Peregrinibacteria bacterium
CCTTAGAGTGCGATCGTTATTGAAGAGGATGGGATAGTAAAAAGAGGCTTAACTATGAGCGGAAATGAAGTTCTTTGAAGTTTTTCTTAAGCACAACACCTTTCTTCAGAGCAGGGATACTTCCTTGCGGTTCGGAGAAGCAGGCTTTTTCATTGAAATTATTCTTGATACTGCCCGCAGGCAGGTATGCCTGCTCTGGTGGGAAATTATTGTCAGGATGCCACAATCACGTCGCCCGAAACTCCCCACTGAACTTCACGAGGAAAAGCGCGGTGAAGGCAATGCCGAGCGTGGTCACGATGCTCTGGAGGTAGAGCGCGAGGGCCGGGGAGCCCAGCGCTAGGAAGAAGTTGATGAGCATGACGATCACGCCAACCCCCAGCCCCACCATGAAGAGCCCCGAGACCACCGTGCCCCATTTCCCTTCTGTTCGGCGCATGCTTTCTCTTGCGCTTTCCCGTATGCCTTTTCCTTCTGAGAGGAGAATCACCGGTGCTAAGCACAGGCGCGGGCCGAGGTACACGGCGGCGACCCAGCCCAGAATGGGAATCCAGATGAAGCTCCTGAGCGTGATCCAGAGGCTCATGCCGATGAAGGATGCCGCTGTACGGAAGCTGCGTTCCAGAATGGCGGCCATGCCCTGTTCGCGCGAGATGCCGAGGAGAAGGAGCGGGAGCGTGAGGAGGGTCGTGAGGAGCCAGAGGATCGGGTAGTACCAGAGGAACATCTTGGCGGCATCGAAGAGCTGCTTGATGACCAGTGTGGCCATCGCGTCTTTCCCCTGCGCTTGGAAGCGCTTCTGCATTTCCGCGGTGAAATCCGCTATCGCCTGCTGATCACCCTGATCCACGCGCTGCTGCAGGCCTTGGAGCTTCAGATCGTCGATACCCAGCACTCCGAGCACAGATTTCGCATTCGCCTCCGCTTGCCTATTGAAGGTCTGCTCAGCGAGTCCGAAGATCAGCCCGAAGACGATGGCGAGGATGAGGATGGAGGTCAGTCGTCGTACGAAGATGGAGCTCGTGTCGGTGATGAGTATCGAGAGGGGTTGCATAGTGCGGTAATTATAGATGGGATCAGAACATTGTTACACTGTTCAATTGTTGCATTGTTCGCAAGCGTGGGTTGAGCTTTATTCCATAATAACAATGTAACAATGTAACAATTCAACAATTTTCCATGTTTGATTGTTCCATTGTTCGCAAGCGAGTGTTGAGTCTTAATTGTAGCTAACAATGGAGCAATGTAACAATTTAACAATTTTCCGTAATTTCCCGTCGATATTTTCGTGGCACCAACGTCATTTTCCGCTATTCTTCGACCATGCCAGCTGTTCAAGGTCGTCCATCGGGCAGTCGTCAGCAGTGGATCGGCATCCTCCTCTTTGTGGGGCTCGTCGCGCTGTCGATTTACTCGATTGCGGGCTCCGGAAAGACGGATCAGGAATTCGCCAATGCTCGTGAGGTTCCCATCAGCGAGATCACCCGCGGGTACTCTCAGAAGAAATTCACGAAGATCCTCATTCGCGACAACAAAGTCTACGCCACGGCGTCCTCCGGGGCTGTGCTCAGTTCATACAAGGAAGCCAGCGATTCTTCGACGACGCTCGGCTGGAACGACCCCAAAAATCCCACGGAGGTGACCGTGGAGAACCGTGAGGCGACCAATGTGTTCCTCGGGATTCTTCCGGATCTCCTCTTCTTTCTCCTCGTGATCGGCGGCGTCTTCTGGGTATTCCGGGGTATTGCCCGCAGCCAGTCCACCGCGCTCTCCTTCGGCAAATCCCGCGCGCGCGTCGCCGATGCCACGCAGGTGAAGACGCGGTTTCAGGATGTGGCGGGGTGCAAGGAGGCAAAGGAAGACCTGGTGGAGGTGGTGGATTTCCTGAAGAACCCGAAGAAGTACATCAATCTGGGAGCCAAGATTCCCAAGGGCGTCCTCCTCGTGGGTCCTCCCGGAACGGGCAAGACTTTGCTCGCTCGCGCCGTCGCCGGAGAAGCCGGTGTGCCGTTCTTCTCCATCGCGGGTTCCGAATTCGTGGAGATGTTCGTGGGTGTGGGTGCTAGCCGTGTGCGCGATCTCTTCCTCCGCGCCAAGCGCAATGCGCCTGCCATCATCTTCATCGACGAGATCGATGCGGTGGGCCGGCAGCGGGGTGGAGCGGGATTCGGCGGCGGGCACGATGAGCGCGAGCAGACCCTCAATCAGATTCTCACCGAGATGGATGGCTTCGAGCAGGGGACCAACGTGATTGTGATGGCGGCAACCAACCGTCCCGATGTCCTCGATATCGCGCTGCTCCGTCCGGGCCGTTTCGACCGCCGCATCTTCATCGACAAACCCGATCTGGATGCCCGAGAGCTGATTCTCAAGGTCCACGCCCGGAATAAGAAATTGGCGAAAGGTGCACATTTAGACGACATCGCCAAGCAGACCGTGGGGCTCACCGGAGCGGATCTGGAGAACATCATGAACGAAGCCGCGATCTTCGCCGCCAAGCGCGCCCACTCCTCCCTCACACAGCGCGATCTCATCGACGCCACCGAGAAGGTGACGGTGGGCCCCGAGAAGCGCTCCCGCAAGCTCACGCAGCACGAGAAAGAGATTACGGCGTATCATGAATTGGGTCACGCGATCGTCGGGCACCTCTGCCCCGAGAGCGACAAACTGCACAAGATCTCCATCGTCTCCCGCGGCTCTGCGCTCGGCATCACCTGGTTCCTCCCGCAAGAAGATACGTACACTACGAGCAAGTCCAAGTTTCTCGACGAGATCTGCGGACTTCTCGGAGGACGCGCTGCGGAGGAATTGATCTTCGGCGGCTTCACCACCGGCGCCAGCAACGACATCGAACGCGCCACGGAGATCGCCCGCCACATGGCGATGCGCTACGGCATGGGCGATGCCAAGATCGGTCCGGTGACGTACGGCGAGCGGCAGGGCTCCATGTTCGGCGTGGATCCCTCGATGTCCCGCAATTATTCCGAAGAGATGGCCCGCCTCATCGATGACTTCGTGCGCCGCACCCTTGATGAGCAGTACGTTCGCGCTGCAGGTTTCCTGAATACGCACAAAGCAAAACTAGAGGAGCTCTGCAAGATTCTCCTCAAGAAGGAGACGATGAGCCTCGATGAGTTCATGGAGATCTTCGACGGGACGAAGCCCGAAGCGAAGAAAGAAGAAATCGAGGAAATCGAAGAATCGGAGGAAATCGAAGAAGGGAAGAAGGAGGGGACGCTGTTTGCGGGGAATCAAGGATCGGATGACGAAAGCGTGAAGTAAGCGATTGGCATTGGTGGTAGGCAAAAACAAGCATTGTGTCATCCAGAGGAGGAGCGTTACAGCCAACGATCAAAGTGTCATCCTGAGGAGGAGCGCCGCAGCGCGACGTCTCGAAGGGCGACACGTCTCCGAGTATGCTTCGAGACGTCCTTCGTTTCGCTTCGCTCACTCAGGACTCCTCAGCATGACAGCTCATGATGAGATTTCTTGGGCTTTCCTACTCTTATTGCTACACTTCTGGTCCATGCAGTCCCTCTCTCCCCTCGACGGACGCTATCGCTCCCAAACCGAAGCGTTGCGCCCGTATTTCTCCGAAGCCGCGCTCTTCCGAGCCCGTCTCTACGTAGAGGTGGAATACCTCATTGCGCTCAGTGATTTGCCCGAAGTGCGGGCCCTTCCCAAGCTCTCCATCAAGCAGCGAAAAGCGCTTCGGTTGATCATCGAAAAGTTCACCGAGAAGAACGCCGAGGAGATTCGCGCGATCGAAAAGAAGACGCGCCACGACGTGAAGGCGATGGAGTACTTTCTCAAGGAGAAGGCTGGGAAGATTCCTGGGCTCAAGAAGCATCTGGAGTTCATCCACTTCGCGCTTACGAGTGAAGATGTGAATAATTTGGCATACGGTGTCCTCATTCAGGGTGCGCTCAAGGAGATTATTCGCCCCGCCATCAAAGAGGTCATCAAGGATCTCCTGAAGCTCGCGCGGCAGTGCAAGGGCAAGCGCATGCTCAGCTTCACGCACGGTCAGCCCGCTACTCCTACGACTGTGGAGAAGGAAATCCTCGTCTTCGTGGAACGACTGACGTACCAGTACGACCTCCTCATCGCCTCGCAGGGGATGAAGGGCAAGTTCGGCGGAGCGGTGGGCAACTATTCCGCGCACAGAGCGGCGTATCCCGAGGTTGCCTGGGAGGTTTTCGGCAGGAAGTTTGTGAAGTCTCTCGGCTTCAAATCTTCCCTCCAGTACACCACGCAGATCAATCCGCATGACGATATCGCCGAAATCAGCCACCTCGTCTTTCGCATCGATACCATCCTCATCAACCTCTGCCGCGATCTCTGGATGTACATCTCCCGTGGCGTCTTCAAGCAGAAAACGGTGGCCGGCGAAGTCGGTTCCTCGACAATGCCGCACAAAGTGAACCCGATAGACTTCGAAAATGCGGAAGGCAACCTCGGGCTAGCCAATGCCCTCTTCGACCATTTCGCCACCAAGCTCCCCATCAGTCGTCTTCAGCGCGATCTCTCAGATTCGACAGTCCAGCGCAATATTGGTGTGGCATTCGGGTATCACCTCCTTGCCATCTCGTCGCTTCGTAAAGGGCTCGGGA
The DNA here is from genome assembly GCA_037143575.1 of Candidatus Peregrinibacteria bacterium. GTDB lineage: Bacteria > Patescibacteriota > Gracilibacteria > Peribacterales > Peribacteraceae > JBAWYM01. The sequence goes on from JBAWYM010000071.1 coordinate 4,614, forward strand.
AGATCTCCCTCGATCCGGCAGTGCTCAAGTCCGAGCTCGCCGCCCATCCCGAAGTCCGAGCGGAAGCCATCCAGACGGTCCTCCGCAAACACGGCATCGCTGGCGCCTACGAGAAGCTCAAGGCGCTCACCCGTGGAGCGAAGGTCACAGACTGTGACCTGGACACGTTTATCGATAGTTTACCGATCCCGGCGGGCGAGAAGAAGCAGTTGAAATCTTGATAGGAACAGTATTGGTGTGACTTCATCAATCCCTTTATTAAGTTCACTATAAGCCATTTAATGGCTCATTGGATAGTTTGGATGAC
>JBAWYM010000072.1:0-4568 GCA_037143575.1 Candidatus Peregrinibacteria bacterium
TCAAGAATCTCACCAAGAGCGTGACGACCGCTGATACGCTGAACTTTGACTTCCGCGGGAGACAGAGCGTGAGCGGGGCGCTGATTCTGAATGGTGCGGCAGGACAATTGCTCAGCCTGCGCTCCACGAAGGCGGGAAGCGGCGCCCGATTGATGCTGGACGGGGACAGCGGAACGCAGAGCATCAGTTATGTGGATGTGAAGGATAATAGTGCGGCGGGAGGGCAAACAATCGTCTGCTATACGGGAACGGAGGGATGCATCAATAGCGGGAACAATACCAACTGGAACTTCATCTCTTCGACCTCGATCGCATTCGTCTCCTCTCTCAATCCTTCCACCTTCGGTTCCGGCGTGACTCTCACTGCGACGGTGACACCGGCATCCGCAACCGGAACACTCACCTTTAAGAATGGCGGATCCATCATCGGAAGCGCAATGATCAGCCATGGATCGGGTGCGATCACGATCAACATTCTCGCGACAGGAAGTCATGCTCTGACCGCTGAGTACGGCGGGAGTTCCCATTTTTACGGTTCCGTTTCGTCCACACTGACGCAGACCGTAAACAAGGCGAATAGTGCGATGGTCATGATTTCGTCGCTCAATCCTTCCACATTCGGATCGGGCATCACGCTGACTACAACGGTGACGCCGTCGACTGCAACCGGCACGCTCACGTTCAAGGATGGCTCAATCACGATCGGATCGGCAACCATCGGTCACGGATCAGGATCGATGACCACGAGTATTCTAGCAGCCGGCAGCCATGATCTAACGACAATCTATGTCGGAAACGCGAATCACAACGGCTCGATATCCACGACCGTGACGCAAATGGTGCACAAGGCTGTGCCGACCATCGATCTCGTCTCCACTCCCAATCCGTCCACCTACGGATCGGGTGTCCTTCTCGCCGCAACCATTCTTCCCGCTTCCGCGACCGGGACGGTGACGTTCAAAGAGGGCGCGGTGACCCTCGGGAGTTCCGCGATCGGGCAGGGCAGCGGATCGATCACCGTATCGTCGCTTTCCTACGGAAATCATGATCTGACGGTGGAGTACGGCGGCAATGGGAATTACACTGCGGCGGTTTCTCCGGCGAACATTCAGAATGTGAATACGAAAGCCGCGTCCACGGTATCCGTTGCTTCATCTCTCCATCCTTCGCTGTACGGTTCCGGCGTCATTCTCACGGCCACCGTGGTGCCTTCCATCGCGGGCTCCGTGACATTCTTCGACGGGACGACGGACATCGCAACAGTGGCAGTCGGACGCGGATCGGGCTCCGTCACCATCAGTGATTTCGGAGGCGGCAATCACCATATCACCGCTACATTCAGCGGTAATGCCGACTACAACGGCAGCACGTCTTCTGTTCTGATACAGACGGTGACACGGGCGGATTCCTTCACTGTTCTTCTCTCTTCGGTGAATCCGACGGTGCATTTCCAGAACACACTGCTCATGGCCACGGTTACGCCGTCGGCGGCTACGGGTTCGGTGACATTCAAGAACGGGACGGCGACCATCGGAACCGGTGCATTGGCGGGAGGATTTGCAACGCTCGACATCGCTTCCCTCGCACTCGGCACTCATAGCCTCACCGCCGTCTACAACGGAAACAATAATTACCGTGACTCTGCTTCAGATGTTCTTCCCCAGCGTGTCCTCTACGTCACCGGCACCGGCACGATCCTCGGCACCGTGTGGAATGACGAGAACGGCAACGGCATCAAAGAAGGCGGCGAACTCTCCGGATTGAACGCCGTCACGATCAACCTCTCGGGAAACACAGCGACCGGCGCTCTCCTGAGGCTTGCGAGAAATACGGATCTCGGTGGCATCTATGGCTTCACAAGCATCCTCCTCAGTGACGGTTCCGGCTACACCGTGTCTGTGAGCGGCGCGACCATTCCGGCCGGCTATCTCAGAACGACGGCCACATCTTCAGGAATTCTCCTCGGAACCGGCGCAATGATCACGCAGAATTTCGGCTTCGTTCATGAGTCCACACTCTCCGGCTCCGTCTTCGTCGATGCGAACGGCAATGGCGCGAAGGATGCCGAGGACACGCAGGTCTTCTCCGGATCGCTACTGCATCTCACCGGTACCAGTGCGACGGGCGGAGTGATGGATGTCACGACACGATCGACTGCGAGCGGCACATACCTCTTCGCCGGGTTGCCGGTGTCGCAGGGGCATCTCTTCCTTGTGGCTACACCTCCTGAAGGATACATCTCCACTACGACCAATAGCCGCTCCGTGGATATTCTCCTAGGAGGGTCAGCACTGCATGCGGACTTCGGCTATGCATTGCCTCTCCCCGTGACTCCGTCTTCTTCCACCACTCCTGCTGATGATGCTTTGGTTCAGGCTTCGGAAAACAGACGTAAGCTCGAAGTGACAGTGATTCCGATCACTGTGGAGCCGCATCCGGTGGCGGAAGATCGTCGACAGGAACCGGAGCCGATCGCCGAAACGTCGCCGGTTTCTGCTCCGGCAGTTGTGCGTTCCGGCGACATCACAACGATTGCCTCGCAGGGGAGGAATGTCTGTGAAGTCTTGGCGTGCCTGTTGCCTGAGGGATGGAATGCCACGATCCCGCTCGGGACGGTCATTGCCGAGGAGGTGCAGTCGTTCTTCGCTGATCGTGTAGCGCAGGTGCGTTCGCGTATCGCTGCTCTCGGTGGAGCGGCGCAGCATCAGTTCGCACTCTGGATGGAGAGTGGGCAACAGGGATGGGAGATCGCCACCAATATTTTCCAGGAAGCCGGTCGACTCGTCGCACAATCGCTTGCGGAGAATGCGGGGAGTGTCGGTGACGGCTTCGATCAGATGGTGCAAATCGCAGGACAGGGTCTGCGTGCAACCGGAGATCTCGCTTGGAATCTGACCAGAGATTCTCTTGCTTCTGCAGAGAGAGGCATCGCATTCCTCGAGATGACTCTCGACCGGTCTGGGACACTGCTCGCCGGAGCCTTCGCAGAGCAGGACTTCGCCCTGCGCTCGGGGATGGATCAGACGATGCAGATTGCTGGAGAGGGTGGACATCTCGTTGCGGGTTTCGCGGATGCCAGCTTGAAGATGATGGCCTCCGGCATGGATATCCTTGATCAGGATCTCCAGATGATGGCTCTCCAGTTGCGACAATCCGGTGGAGACTTCGGTGTACTGGTAGCACGTGGATTCGATGCCGCACACGGCGGGCTTGTCGCCGTCCGGGATATCGGGCGTGGCGGGATGACGGTGGCTCAGGAGGGGATCGGGACACTGCAGGCATTCGTCGCTTTGGGAGTCGACACCGCTACGCAGAGCATGATGGTGGCGATGGACGCGACGCGTGTCATCGGTACCGGACTGGGGGAGACGTTCGGTACGATGAATACTGTGGCTCAGCAGGGTTGGCAGCAGCTGGCAGTCGTGAGTGGAGAGGGAGTATCCGCAGTGATCGATGGCTCAACGCAGGTCCTCGTCTGGAGTGGTGATACGGCGCAGTATGCCGTCACTGTGCTCACACACAATGCGCAGAGTGCCGGCGAGGGCATCGTGCAGGGAATACGCGGAGAGGCTGATGCGCTTGGACAGGGTATGGATCAGCAAATGGCATTCGTCCGGAGTGCCATCGATGATACGTCGACGCTGGTCATCAGCGCAGGATCACAGGTGTCCGAAGTGGTGGCCGAGGGTACGGCCGTGGCATCCGATGCCCTGGTCCGTGGTGTCATCGTCGCCAATGATGTCGCTATCCGTGCACGCTCTGCCGCCGGGACGATCGTCGCTTCCTTCGATGCACAATCGCAGCTTGAGCAGTATCGTACCAAGCTCGCAGAGCCCCAGCAGCGCTACAAGACCTCGCTCACGGAGAAGAATGGGCAGGTCACCATCGCCGCTCTCCATCTCAGTTTTATCGATGCACAGGGTGAGCCATATGCCCACACCCCCGTTGTCCTCTTCTCGGATCCCAAGGTTGCCGTCACCGATGAAGGCGGCATTGCGACCTTCCACAATGTTCCCGTGGGAGAACATACGCTGGAGATCCAGACGAAGAGCGGCAAGACCGAGAGCCGCCTGATCACGCTGGAACCTCCGTCCGGCATTGCCCTCGCCGAGCGGACGAATGTGAGTGTCTCTCTCCCGGTCTCGCGCATCATCGTGAGCGAAGTGATCTCTCCTGCAGCTCCGTGGATCGGGGAACGTCTGCTCGTACCGCTCCTCGTGATCGCCGGCATCTTCTTCGGAGCGGCGATGGACGCTTGGAGGGCGGCATGGTGGGCAGAACGTCGCAGGAAGAGCGATCTCCGCGATGGTGCAGGGTGGCACGGGATAGGGCTGCATGGGGCGCATTAGAGATAATCTTTCTCTGTATTTGTATTTTGGAGAGCCCAAATTCAGATCTGAAATGCATAGAAGATTAAGCTTCTGGGGCATCACATCGACGACGAAGTCGTCATGCCACCCACAGTCCAGTCCTTTACTGTAAGCTCCGAAGTACGCTCAAGGTATAAATGCAATCACTACCGTCCAAAGAAATTCCTGCCTGATTTGAGGTTCGGCTCTGGCTCATAG
>JBAWYM010000073.1:0-4559 GCA_037143575.1 Candidatus Peregrinibacteria bacterium
CCCTGTGTTCAAGCCCGGAGCCGCAGCGCAGGGCGGGACACAGGGTTATTCACTTGTTAATGTCATTAATCGCATACGTGAGTAAGAGAATACGAGAATACGAGGATGGTTGCTTCACGCTCGACATGCGCTTGCGTCTCGTACTCTCGTATTCCTGTATTCCTGTATTCCCATACTCAAAAAAACGCCCCTGTTGCCAAGGGCGTTTTTGTAAGTTTCGAATCGAGAGGGGAATTAAGCCGCCATCGAGAACGAATCTTCGCCTCCGCGTGAGGAACCTCCGCGAGGAGCTGGGCGCGAAGCCTTGTAGCACGTGTTGCACAAGACGGGGCGACCACCCTCTTCGACGGACTTCGGCTTGAACGGCACCTGGCAGGCCGCTCCGCACTGGGCGCAGACGGCATCATGCTTCGGCTGGTTCAGACGATCCGTCTTGCGGGCCGCACGGCAATTTTTGCAGCGCTGAGGCGGGTTCAAATTCTTGGACCCGTAAAACTCTTGTTCACCCTCTGTGAACGTGAACTCGGAACCGCACTCGCGGCAGGTAATCTGTTGATCTGCCATACTAGGAATAGGAAGAAGGAAGTAAGAAAGACAGTTTCCTTCCGCCAGTGTTCTCGAGAATAGAGAAAAGTTCTGTGGTAGGACGCTGCTGGTACTAGCTTATAGGAGTGGCGGGGGGTGTCAAAGGGAATAACGAAGAAAAGTTCGTTAGTTTCTAGTTATTAGTTTCTAGTTTCACTAGTCAATGAGCCAATCTTGTGGCAACTAATAACCAATAACTATTAACTAGAAACTTTCGATACTCCCGGCAAATCGCACACCATCGCCGGCGGCTTCACCAGTCGCTCCGGTGTCTTCCCCTCCATCCACTGCTGAATGCTCTCGAAGCTGTCCACGAACATATCCCGCATACTGTCATCGGCGTAGAAGGCGATGTGAGGAGTCGTCACGACGGATGGGTGTTCGATGAGTGCGCGGTTTTCCTCGAAGTTCTTCTCGTGCTCCAGCACATCGAGGAGGGCGTACTGGATTTTGCCGCTATTGAGTCCGCGAAGGAGAGCATGGGAGTCGATCAAAGATCCGCGGGCGGTATTCACGATAATCACGCCGTCTTTCATCTTGGCGATACTGGCATCGTTGATGATGTGTTCGGTTTCCGGGAGTGCCGGGAGATGCAGAGTGATGATATCGCTCTCAGCAATGACTTCGTCGAGGGACTTGTACTTCACCGCCAGAATATCCTCCAGTTCCAGAATGCGGCATTTGTCCACGGCACGCAGATGCATCCCAAATCCCTTGCCGATCTGTGCAACCTTGCGGCCGATTTTGCCTGTCCCGAGGATGCCCAGGGTCTTGCCCCGCAGTGCGATTCCCCGGAGTTTGTGGTAGTCGAAGGTCCCTTCCCGGACCAATTTGTCCGCCTTGGCGATGTGGCGGAATGTAGAGAGGAGGAGAGCGAAGACGTGCTCGGCGATCACGTGCGATCCGTAGTCGGGGACATTGCACACGATGATGCCCCGCTTGCGGCAGGCGTCCATATTGATGTGATCGAAACCGACCGAGCGCGTGGCAATGAGCTTGAGCTTCGGCATTTTCGCAAGCTCTGCTTCACCGATCTTGGAATAGATGAAGCAGCAGAGTGCCTCGCATTCCGTAAGGCGATCGAGCGTGCCGTCATCTGCGAGAGGACCGCGAAAGATGACTGCCTCCGGAAACTGCTTGAGAATCCGGGCGTCATCTTCGCTATCCACTTCGAGGAATGCGAAGCGGTTCATTGCCTGGTGGTGAATTACTGAACGAGTGTCGATACCGCGACGAAGGCGGCGAAGACGGAAAGGAAAGTGAGCGCTAGGGGGCTATTCACTTTCTGATGGGCACCAGCGAGGAGCTTGGAGGCCATAGGGAGAGGGGGGAAAGAGATAGATGTTTGTTCTATGAACATTATATACTAATTACCAATAATTAGCAAATATCCAAATTATTAATCAGAAATACGTGTATATGGCGATTTTAGCTTATTGAATGGTTGTGATCGATGGGACAATTGGCGAGAAAATCCGAATACTCTTCCTCATGAGGTCGAATGTCGGCAAGAGAGATGTGTCTACGCGATGCTGGATCTGGATGAATGTCGAACCGTTTTCGAGGTAATAGACGGAACGAGTTTGACTTGCGACAGAACTATTCGGCAGCCCGTGGCATATCATATGCATCACACTGTAGATACCGATGGCAGTCGGTTGCAGCTTTCCACAGGAAAAGTAATCCCCGAAGTCGCTTGCGGAGAAATCGATGAATTCCTGAAGAGTTCGTATGTTGGGAATGCGAAGGGGTTGGATAGTGAACGAATCCTCAATTGGCTGTTTCTTTGCGAAAGCGAGGAGTGGGCCGGAAAGCAATTCGTTTTCAACAAACCAGTCCTTGGGGTAGTCGATGGAGAAGCCAAATTCTTCACTGCGGAAGGTTGCGTATTCTCTCTCCTTCGCACAGCTGCTGAGAATCGCGCCGAGGAGAATCGCACAGCTCAAACTCAGAGTGATTGTTGTCTTCATCAGCTCAAAAGGGGAGGGTGACGATGGATCCATCGAATGCATGAATCCTGATAGTTGGGTCTTCGATCACCTTTCCCGCCACCTTCGCCTGAATTCCCTGTTCCTTCAAAATTTCCAATGCGGGTTTCACGGATTGTTCGTCGAGGATAACCATCATGCCGTTACTGAGGTTCCATGTCCGGTAGGCTTCTTCCGTCTGCACATTTCCGAGCTTGATGAGATCGATCATCGCCGGATGCGGCTGCCAGAGATCGGTGAGATCGGCACCGAATCCGGATTTCTTGAGAACCCGCTTGAGCTTGCTCGGGATACCGCCGCCGGTGACGTGTGCCACTCCTTTGACGGGGACATTTACCGGTTTGCCGAAGCGGCCGGTGAGCGCGAGGATGGCATTGGTGAAGACCACGCTCGGGGTGAGCATCACGCTCCCCCAAGAAATTCCATTCTTCCATTCCTTCTGATACCACTTTTCGCCGAAGGCATTCTTCAGAACGGCACGGATCAGCGAGAAGCCGTTGCTACGGGCAACAGTGCATTGGAGTGAAAGGATCACGTCACCCAGCTTGATGGTTTCGGGCTTGAGGACGCGATCTTTGGCGACAATGCCCAGCACCGTAGCGCTCCAGACACCTTTGGCCACCGCTCCGGGAACTTCCGCAATTTCTCCAGCGGGGACCACGATCTTCTGTTCGCTGCAGGATTTGGCGAGTCCTCCCATCAATTGATCGATGATCGAGGCATCGATGTGCGGGACATCGATGGTATTGGAGATGGCGATGGGTTCTGCTCCGGTGCACACACAATCATCAGCAACCATGGCGGTGAGGTCATAGCCGAGGGTGTCGAATTTTCCCATGTCGAACGCAAGGTCGATTTTGGATCCTGTGGAATCGTCACTCATCGCCAGGAAGAACTCGCCCATATCCAGGAAGCCCGCATAGCCGTCGATCTCCTCCACTGGTTCCCCGGCCATTCCCTTCCGTGAACTGAACGTGGACATGGCGTGGGCGTAGGCGATGGCGGAGGCACGGTCGCCTTCCTTGATGTCGACGCCGGAGTCGCGGTAGGAGGTCATGTGAGGAGGATAGCGGAGTCTGAACCTTGATTAAAAGGATTTGAGGATTTTCATGATTACTATCGAAGCTAGAGTGTGCTATTGATCTTGTTGTTGTACACACGTTTGAACTGAAGGCTTTTCGCGCCGAAATTCAACAGTAACCCGATTTCCATCTCATAGGCTTCCAGGTAATTCATCGCTTGAGCGAGATGAACATTTTCCAGTTGAATCACTGCTTTTATTTCCACCATGATGCAGTTTTCAACAAAGAAATCAGCCCTTCGTTTTCCGATCGATTGACCCTCGTAGTAGATTTCCATTTCGTGTTCCCGAGAAAATGCCAACCCTGCCTTCCTCATTTCGATTGCCAGTGCTCTTTGATAGATCACTTCCTGAAAGCCATTACCTAATGCTGTGTGCACATGCATCGCACAACCGATGATGCGCTGTGTGATGTCGGCGTATTTCATGATGAGTGGAGCCTTTGCATGAGCCGTTGTCTGGACCATGATTTCTCGGATTAATGGATGAAGAGGATGATTGCGTATCATTATTCCGATGCGATAAAAATCAAGGTGTACACCAGTACAACTATCATTCTCCTGTTCATTGGTATACCGAAACCGTTTCCGCAATCATGAAAATCCTCAAATCCTTTTAATCAAGGTTCAGACAATGGTGAGGAAGAGTCTGTGGATATTTTTCTCCCCCCGCACCTCCGGATGAAACGTCCCGGCGAGAATTCTTTCTTGACGCACCAGTACGGGTTTTCCTTCATGAGACGCCAATACTTCCACATTCTTTCCGACTTTGGTAATGACTGGCGCGCGGATGAAGGCGACGGGGATGGAGGAGGGGATTCCTGCAATGGTGAGGTTCGTCTCGAAGCTGTCGAGCTGGGTGCCGTAGGCGTTGCGGTCGATCGTGATATCGATGAGGCCGAGGGT
>JBAWYM010000074.1:0-4486 GCA_037143575.1 Candidatus Peregrinibacteria bacterium
CTTAGCCCCTTCTAGGGGCTTTTCCCATGCTACCGGCTCTGCCGGTAGTACTGACATCTTCGAAATCCCTGAGATCGTTGTAATCAAGGTCTGGTCTCACTTCTTCACCGCGCAGCTTCCGCAGCAGTGACACAAACTCTTCCTGAAGAGCATGAGGGAGATGACGAAGGCGATGATCGCAAGGGAGTCGCTCGTGGATCCGTAGACCGGCTCGCCGGCGCCGAAGTGGGCATTGTACGTGCCGACGGCAGCGGCCATCGTCGCGAGGAAGAGGAGGAGACTGACCATCCACTTCGTGACCGAGCAGGACACGGAACAGGAGGAGGCATCGATTTTCTTCATGGGAGTAGGGGGAGGAGATAAGAGGAACGGTAGCGCGATTTTTTGCGAAAGACAAATGGCATGGAAAGAGGATTTGTCTTTGCTTAGCGCGATGCTTCGTGCGAACTAAAAAATAAATTGGAAGCGGGACCTGTGGTGAGCTTGCCGAATCCATTCTTTCCCACGGGTCGAAGACATGTGCTCCATCATAGAAATAATCCAAGGTGCTTCTCGCAGGCAAGTATGCCTGCTCTCAAGATTTGAAAAATCTTTCACGATCATTCCCGTCCTCCCCTCCCTTCCGCTACACTTCGTCCATGAAGATCTCCTACAACTGGCTCTCCGATTTCGTCACCTGGAAAGAGAAGGATCCGGCAATCATCGCCGACCGACTCACAGCTAGCGTCGGCGAAGTGGAGGAAGTGATCGTGCAGGGAGAACACCTGAAGGGCTGCTGCGTCGGAAAAATTCTGAGTCTCAGCAAACATCCAAATGCCGATCGCCTCTCGCTCTGTGAGGTGAAAACCGATCAGGGAACAAAGAAAGTCGTCTGTGGGGGATCGAATCTCCGATCCGGAATGCGCGTTGCTTTCGCACACGTCGGGGCGCGCGTTCGCTGGCACGGAACGGAAATGGTCACACTCGAGAAGACGAAGATCCGCGGTGAGGAGAGCGAAGGAATGATTTGCGCTGCGTCGGAACTGGAACTCTCCTCTCGTTTTCCGCTCTTGCCTGGTCAGGATGATCACACAATCATTGATCTTGGAGACGGGGACGAAGATATAGGAACCTCACTCACGGATCATCTCGAACTCACGGACGTCGTTTTCCACATCGATAACCACGCCATCACGCATCGTCCGGATCTTTTCTCCCATATCGGCTTCGCCCGGGAATGCGTCGCCCTGGGCCTCGCGATCTGGAAGAAGGAAAAGAAGACGAAACCTCAGACATTCCCCAAAAATCCACCGCCATTCACCTTCGTCCTCACCGAGAAGAAGCTGGTACCGCGCTATTGCGCCTGCACACTCTCAGTTGCAGGGCTTGGGGAGACCCCCCTCTGGATGAAACAACGCCTGGAAGCGACGGGGTGGAGGAGTATCAATCTTCCGATTGACATCACGAACTATGTCTTCATGGAAACAGGCATGCCGCTCCACAGCTTCGATGCGTCGGACATTCACGGTACGGTGCGTATGCGCACTGCAACTGAGGGAGAATCGATTACCACCCTCGACGAAGTACAGCGGAAACTGTGTCCTGGGGCACTCATCATGGAAGATGATCAGGGAATTTTCGATCTCCTCGGTATCATGGGTGGGCTCCGCGGATCCACCAAAGAAACCACACGTTCCATCTGGCTCCACAGCGCTATCGTGGATCCTGCGAATACAAGACGGACTGTCATCGCCATGGGGCACCGCACCGATGCCGCGACGGTCTATGAGAAAGACGTTCCACCCGTGATGGCAAAAATCGGCTTCCTCCGCGCGCTCGAATTGTTCCTGACCCTCATGCCAGAAGCTGCCCTCACCTCCAAACTCATCGAATGGGGCACCGACGGCAAGAGCAAGCCCATCCCCTTCTCCCACAAAGACGCGGAGAAGCACCTCGGTATGCCGGTCTCGGATGCAACCGTGAAGAAGGTTCTCACGGATCTCGGCTTCAAAGTAACAAAGACCGCAGTCACCGCTCCGCTCTGGCGCATCAACGATATCGAGGGCTCGCACGACATTGTGGAAGAAGTCGGCCGCATCGTGGGATTCGATCGCATCACACCAGTTCTGCCGGATGCGACCATCGCCCCGCCGCCGCGTGATAAACGACTGCATGCCTTCCGCGATGATCTCAAGGAAGAAGGCTTCCTGGAGATCGTCCCGATCTCACTTGTGAGCCCGCAGCTCATCAGCGCCTGCAAGATGGACCCGAACGAGGCGTACAGCATCCTCAATCCCATCGGCGAAGAGCTCAGCCTCATGCAGACCTCAGTGCTTCCGCGCCTCCTCGAGCATGCCGGGAAGAATCTCCTGCAGGCCGATCAGACACTCAAGACCTTCACCTGCACCCACGTCTTCAACCGTCGCGAAGGTGAATGGATGGAATGCGGGATCTTCATGGCGAACCGAAAAGAAACATCGCTGGTGATGAATCCTTTCTTAAAAATCCGCCAATTGCTCGTCGACGAATTCAGTGGAGTCGGATCGACAGTTGCAATCAACGCTTCGGAGAAAGTCCCACCCTTCGGTCACGCCGGACGCAGTGCGGATCTCCTCATTGATGGGAAGACCGTCGGTATCCTCTGCGAATTGCACCCGGACGTGAACAAGGCCTTCGATCTCCCCGCCCGTAGCGCTGTCGCCCTCTTGGATGTCACCACCCTGCTTGAGCTGCCGAAGAAGCCCGCCATCTTCTCCCCGATCGCGGAATTCCCGGCCATCACTTACGATCTCACCGTTACGCTCGATTCTTCCAAATCTGCAGAGAAGCTCATCAGCAAAATCCGTGGAAGCTCACCGCTGCTCACGTCTGTGATCGCCGCTGATCTGTACGACGGCAAACCTCTGGAATCAGGGAAGTACAACCTCACGCTGCGTTGTACGTACCAAGCGAAGGACAGGACGCTGACTGAGGAAGAGGTGAAGAAGGAACACGAGAGAGTGGAGAAGCTGGTGATGGCATAATGGACAATCGACCTAGTAAATTTGTCATCCTGAGCGGAGTCGAAGGACGACAAATTTACGGCTCACTTCGCGCCGGTGTCATGGTTCGACGCGGCTCACCACGACACCTTGGTGTATACTCCCTCTCTCATGCCCCGCCCTTCCGTCTCCACCGGCCGCGGCGACGACGGCACCACGGATCTCTTCCGCGGCGGCCGCACGCATAAATCTGCTTTGCGGATCCACGCACTCGGGACTATCGATGAACTGAATGCCATTCTGGGACTGGCGCTTGCTGAACCAGATTTCCCGGAAAGTCTCCGTAGCCCCATGGAACAAGTTCAGCGCGCACTGTTCCTGGCAGGCTCTGATATAGCCACAATTACTCCCAAAAGCTTGGCCGCTGATATTCCTCTCCACCCGCAGGGGGAGAGGTTAGGTGAGGGGAGTCACCGTCTTTCGGCGATGCATATTGAGGAACTGGAAAAATGGGGCATTGAAATGGAACAAGAACTGCCCAAGCTCACGCGCTTCATCCTCCCCGGAGGTTCCAAAGCATCAGCGCTCCTCCATCAGGCGCGCGCCGTGTGTCGCAGAGCGGAACGGTGGGTGGTGGGATTAGCCAACGAAGAAGGGGTGAATCCGGAGGTGCGGGTGTATTTGAATAGACTTAGTGATGATCTCTTCCTCGCAGCGCGCATGGCGAATAAGGATCGAGGAAGTCCGGACGTTCTCGTGTAATTCCAGGACATTCCTCATGTTCCTGCCTTTCCTGCCCTCCCAAAAAGAGGCGTAAAACATCCACATTCCCCAGAAGGAAACTCACACTGCCGCTCCCTTCGGCAACCCCAGCACATTCCAGAAATTCAGAATCACAAGGAAGATAAACAGCGCCGTGAGCGGAATCGCAATGAAGAGCAGCACGCCCCACGACACCCCCTCTTTGCGCTTCACGCTGAAGTACAGGCTCGATCCGCCGTAGAGCAGTGCCACGAGCGCGAGCGGCAGGTCTGCAATCTTCATCCACCAGTCGGACCACGGGAGGAGCAGGGAATTACGATCGAGGAGGTACGCGATGAAGAAGCTCCCCGTCAGGAGATAGAAGAGGAAGGAACTCAGGGAGTGGAGGGTGCGACCCATGGGAGGAGTGTACCTCGGTCGAAGCGTTTGTAGGTAGTGCGAGTTTTGAGAAGTTTATAGTGGGTAGTGAGTAGTGGGTAGACAGCGAATACGCAAAAAACTCCAAATTGCTGCAATCTACTCACTACCAACTACGCACTATTCACTATTTCTTCCCCTTCCTCTGCACCACCACGCGCACGCGACCCGTTCTGCGGCGGCGCGCCATAACTTTCTGACCATCACGTGTGGATGACCGGGAGAGGAAGCCGTGCTTGCGCATACGCTTGCGCCACTTGAGTTTACCGAGCATGAGAAGACGCTGGAAGAGCCGGGAAAGGCTACCTGTACACCGGGGGAACGGTCAAGCAAGATCGACGGGTTAC
>JBAWYM010000075.1:0-4359 GCA_037143575.1 Candidatus Peregrinibacteria bacterium
AAGGAACTGCGTCTCGCGCTGCGGCGCTTGAACGCAGGGCATGGGGTAGTAAACCATTCAATACATTCCTAAAGAAACCCATCCCTGCTACAGTGACGACCGATGTCGTACAAATACTCCACATTCATCGGACTCTGTTCTATCGGTCTGACCATGCTGGCATCTCCTGCCTTCGCAGCGCTCAATGGGACACTGACGGATGCAGAAACCGCAAAAATCATCAAGCCGTGCGAGCGCTTCGAGCTGAGACAGCAACCCAGCTGCAAGAACCGGCTCCTCACCCGGGCACTGAAGTATGGCTCAAAGGTAAACGCAACGAGCGCTATCGATATTTACAATCAAATGGACCTCGGCAAAGCGCAAATTCGCAAGATTACGACGGATATCCGTCTGAACAATCTCAGCACATACCTGCCCCGCGGCCAGCGCCAGACGTTCCGCGAAATCGCCACAAGTCCGGCCACAGCAGCCAATGATAATCTTCATACGTTGCAAAATGACCAGTACACATGCTTCATGCAACCTTCCGGTCGTCCCCGCAGACTCTGCCTGGAGAACATGACCGACCGAAGACAGAAAGCGATGACTGCGACAGGAAGCGTGCAGTGATCCTGAGAATACTTCTTTATATCGCTTGTATGAGCGGTTTTGATGTATATTGACGTACTTTTGCTATTATAATATAATATTCATGTCTCTGAGTGTTTTCCCCTGAAGACTATGGAAAAATCTCCTGAAAAATTTCCACGAAGTGATTACGAAAAGGCACTCGGTACGCGCTTACGTAACGCCACAGTACAAGTAACTGGCACAAACGGATTTCAGAGAGCCGAACCTCCCTTCTTCGTTCAGATGCTGAAGAATGGAGCGAGGCTACCGTGCATGATCATCGGTGTAAAAACAAAAATATCGGGAGGGTACGATGTCGTTGTACAATTTCCAGACGGTTTAAAAGAATATCTCCCTGTTCACAAAATTGAAGAGAGTAACCCGGACCTCAATCTCTCTGTGGCTTCCACCAGTGGCTCAGCAGAACAGCATGTATTGATTCCTCCTCCGACGGATGACCTGCAGTTTCAGCCTAACCTGGATCCCCAGAGAAAAGACTACTATGTCACCCGATC
This sequence comes from Candidatus Peregrinibacteria bacterium, assembly GCA_037143575.1. Lineage (GTDB taxonomy): Bacteria > Patescibacteriota > Gracilibacteria > Peribacterales > Peribacteraceae > JBAWYM01. The sequence continues at coordinate 1,125 of JBAWYM010000075.1, forward strand.
ACCGACAGTCATTATCCCAAGAGGCGACGAAGGACTCCCCTCCCTTGGGAGGATCAGAATATTCAATGGCACTACAGGTCAATGCAGCGTGAGTTTGCTTGACGATACAACGGGAGTGATGAATATAAAGTCTTTCCCTATTGCCGATCTCAAACCTGCCAGAGAGGGCGCTCCATGGAAGACGACTTTCGAAGGTCCACAAGCACCCACGGATAATCCACTGAAACAATTGATACAGAAGACTGGCGACGAAGCGCGCGACATCGTTCCCTAGCAGTCATGACAATAGAGAAGGATATTCCTCCGATGCAATCCCGCAATCTCTGTCTCGCGATCATGACCGACGTCAGAAGGCGATGGCTGCTCCAGGAGCCACGACGCGGAAGTATTGTATGGATGCAAGAATCAATTGAGAAATAGTCTGGTCATCGGAACATTGCTTTTGACTGTTGATTGCCATAAAATATCAACTCACATGAAGGTCTTCCTTACGACCATTTTCGGCCTCCAGATTCTCTTCGGGAACGTCTGCCTGATGCAGGTCGCCAATGCTGCCGAGCCGCAGAGTGCAGCTCCGATCCTTTCGAGCGTCCACGATGCCATGATCCATCATGCCGGGATGCCCTGCAGTGACGAAGGACAGCCTTCAACGCAATCGAAGAAAGATGCATCGCCCTGCGGCAGCGGCCATTGCTTCGTGGAAACGGAGTCCCAGACGGATCTGGCACCTTCCATCGAAGTCCCGACCTCCTGTGCCACGCCCGCAGTTTTTTCCGATCCGACAGCCCTGATCACAGCCCATGAAACAGTCGATGTTTCTGTGGAACGCCCTCCCATCGACATCAAAACATCTCAAACGATATTGCTTCAGTAGAGGGAAATGATTGGATGAGCGCTCCTGCTCTTGTCCAATTGTCCTTATTGAACCATTGGCCATTATTTCATTGGCCAATGATACAATGGCCAATGGCCAATTTTCCCCTCTCCTCCCATGTCTGCCTCCCCTACTAAAACGCTCAAGCTCCGGATCTCCGGCATGCACTGCGGCAGCTGCGAGATCCTCCTCGAGAGGAAATTCAAGAATCTCTCCGGCGTCCAATCCTCCCGCCTGAATTACCGGAAAGGGACTGCATACCTCGAAGTCGATCCGTCGAATGTGCCCTCGCAGGAAACCATTCAGGCAATCCTTTCCGCTGCGCATTATTCTCTCGTCAGCATTGATGGAATCAACGTCGAATCAACTCCATCTGAATCCACGGATCCGAGATCCGTCTCTCCACAGTGGCTGCACATCGGTGGAGCGCTCCTGATCATCTTCGCACTCTACAAGCTCCTCCAGACCTTCGATCTCCTCTCCCTCGCTCCCTCGACCTCGGGCGCCCTGACCTACGGCGGCGTATTCGTCATCGGACTCGTAGCAGGGAGCTCGAGCTGTCTCGCCGTGACCGGCGGCCTCCTCCTCTCCATGGCTGCGACCTACCACGAAGCGCACCGCTCCGCCACGACCATGCAGAAGCTCCAGCCCCTCCTCCAGTTCAATGTCGGTCGCGTGATCGGCTATACCCTCCTCGGCGGCGTCGTTGGGTTCCTCGGACAATCCATCACGCTCACCCCGACGATCACCGCAGGCATGAGCATCGCCGTCGCGCTCATCATGCTGTACCTAGCGCTCTCGATTCTGCACATCATTCCCAAGGATTCATTCCCCATCCGCCCACCCAAGGCCCTCTCCCACTGGATTGCAGACCTTTCCCAGAACCGCAACCCCGTGGCGCCCTTCGTCCTTGGTGCCCTCACCTTCTTCCTCCCCTGCGGCTTCACGCAATCGCTCCAGGCGACAGCTCTTGCCTCCGGCAGCCCGGTGAGCGGAGCACTCATCATGGGGACCTTTGCGTTGGGGACCATGCCCGCGCTCATCGGCATCAGCGCGATTACCTCATCCGCGAAAGGATCCTTCTCCAAGTACTTCCTGACCTTCGCCGGTTCCCTCGTCCTCGTCCTGTCGCTCTTCAATCTGCAGAGTGGACTGGCGCTGGCTGGCGTAGATGTCCGCCTGCCGTTCGACGCGCAATCGCCCGTAGCGGATACTCTCCCCACGCCAACACCGACGAATGTTCCCAATCCGAATCCCAGAAGCAAAACTCTCCCGCCCACAGCCTCTGTTCAGGAAGTCTCCATGGCGGTGACCAGTTACGGATACCAGCCGAGCGATCTCACGATCACCGCCGGCACCCCCGTCCGCTTCCACGTCGACGGAACGAATGCCCGAGGATGCACACAGGGCTTCACGATCCCCTCCCTGGGAATTCAGAAAGTCCTGGCCGCGGGCGATAACGTCTTTGAATTCACACCAACTTCTCCAGGAAGAATCCCCTTCAGCTGTTCCATGGGAATGGTACGCGGATCCTTCACTGTGCTCCCTGCCCCAGAAGCTCCCACAGCGCAAGTTCCCCCCAGTCCTCCTGCCCCTGAAGCAACGCCACCAGCTGCAGCCGCTGCACCCACTGTCCAGGACATTTCCATGGCAGTGAACAGCTACGGCTATGAACCGAGCGAGCTCACAATCAAGGCGGGTGTCCCCGTCCGCTTCCATGTCGATGGAACAAACGCCAGAGGATGCACACAGGGCTTTACGATCCCCTCCCTGGGTATTCAGAAAGTCCTGGCCGCTGGCGATAACGTCTTCGAATTCACGCCGACTTCCGCGGGACGTATTCCCTTCAGTTGTTCTATGGGAATGGTGAGAGGGGCGTTTACGGTCGAGTAAGCGAATAGGCGAATATCCGCATATATGGACAATACCTTTCCACTTTCCTCCTTCCACTTTCCTCAACAATGTCATGCGCGAAGCATCGCGCACTCAGTCAAAGAATCATCTCCCTTCCCCCAAATGCTCATGACTACGAACGTCTCCATCCCCGGCATTCACTGCGCGGCTTGCGCCGCTCTCATCCAAGACGTCAGCCAGGACTTCCCGGACATCCAATCTGTGAACGTCGATCTCGAGAAGAAGACCGTTGCGATTACGCACAATGACGCCTTCGTTCTCGCTTCCTGGTCCGCGGCGATCGAAGAGCTGGATCCGAAGTACACGGTGAAAACCTTGGCATAACAACAGCAGTAACTGCAAAAATGTCACCCTTCGACTACGCTCAGGGTGACATTTTTGCTACACGCTCAAACTACCAACTACCAACTACCAACTACCAACTACCAACTACCAACTACCAACTAC
>JBAWYM010000076.1:0-4083 GCA_037143575.1 Candidatus Peregrinibacteria bacterium
ACTTTCTCTTCGATAAGATGATCCGATTTGCACAACGCAAGTCACAGACACACACCCAAAAGTCGCTCTCTCACACCAACAGACAAACACACACGAACAGGGGCGGTCCAAACCCTCCTCCGCCACGTCAGATTAATCTGACGTGGCACGTTCGATCCTCACTCCGCCCCGCAATGGGGCGCAGTCGCAGAGAGGATGATGATCGTTCCGTCCATCGGGAACTCCCGTGACGCAGACGCGGTCATCCTTCTCTCTGCTCTGCGAGGTTGTGACGCTCGAAACAAGGTGAGCTTGCGTCATACTCCCCCCTACTCCTCCCTGTCCCCTTCCGCTTGTCGGTCGTTGCGGGCAGCCCAGAGGAACTCGTCCGGTAGCGAGAATAAACAAGTTACCCTAGCAAGGCAGAGAACCGCGAGCACCTTCTCGCATGACTTCCCATTCAAGGACTCAGTCACCTTTACAGCGTGACCGATAGTCAGGGAAGCCAAACAAAAACAAAGAAGACCAGAGGTTATTTCTGGTCTTTTTTGCGTGTGCTTTTAATCGACCCAGCAGCAACCCCTCCCGGGGTGCGGTTTCGAAGCGATGATTACCATGAAAGGGGAGCGGGACCTGTGGTGAGTTTGTCGGATCCATTCGTTCCCGCGGGTAGGAGATGAACAGAGTGAATGATTGGTTGGTTGGTGAGACCGCGGGTTGGTTGGTGAGCCCGCGCGAAGCATCGCGCGCTGGGTTTGGTATTTAATAAACCTCTTTCAGATAGCATTCTTCACAATAGACTTTCTCCGGTCTCTCCGGACTATACGTCGTCTCCATTTCCTTCCCGCACTTTCCACATTTCCTCTTCCAGAGTTTCCGCGGGTTTCTCAGTTCCATTCTCCGACGATGGCGTTCATTAGGATGGAGATGGGGGACTGGGAGCTGCATTGTGCGATAGAATTCCAGTTCCTGCTTGATAATGCGGTACGGTCGCTTTGTGTCTTCGCAGAGGATCGCCCAGTTCAGGATGTCGTCGGGGACACCGTCGATCGCATCCGGCAGCAGTCGTGCATCGACGGTCTTGGAGACTTTCTGTGGTTCTTCCGTCTGTTCTCTCCATCTCCAGCCTCTCCCTTCTATCTCCTCCTTCGTTATCGGATAGTATTGCTGGGCTGCGGATTCGTTGTAGCCGAAGAGACTCAGTTCTGCCGGGAAAAACTCACCCCATTCACCAGTGCTTCGCATGTGTTCGATGATCTTGGGTACCAGGGATTCATACTCTTCCTTCGAGTACTGCTTATTGAGGATGCAGTAGCGCCCATTCTTCATCGCGACACATCCGAAACAATCCGATGACGTGAAGGATAGATCGCAGTAGAGGAGATTGCTGTTGGTGGTGGAATAACTGGCGTGGCAGAAATAGATGCCATGGCCTGCTGCACTGAGGTCTTCGTACCCCAGTTCCAGCATCGCCCCATGATCGATATCCATACAGGTGGTGAGCTGTTCGTCGGGGCGTGCGCAGTACCGCAGATCTTCGCTCTTGTCAGCGTCGAAACAGTGGTAGCAGTTTCTGCAGGACGCGAGATAGTCACCGGTACAATCTTCGCATTGGACATTATGGTTCTCCCTGCGAAGCGCTTGGAGGCAAAGCTCGTGAAATGTCTGTGCACATTCTTGTCGCTTGCTTGAGGAGCCGATCAATAATGCTCTGGTCTGGCGCTCCCATTCCTCTTTGCCTATTTCGCGGTTAAAGAGGCAATACTTTTTTCCGCGCAAGTTCGAGCAAAAAGCGATATTCGAACACTGCGCACAGTCGATGGAGTAGTACGCCTCTGCGCAATTCTTGCAGTCGATACACGATTGGCTTCCGTAGCACGTGGAGCAATCCAAAAGATCGAAGCTTCGCTCACACTCTCGGGTGAAGGCACAATCGGTCACGTTTCTGCTGTGGTATGTCGCGTAGCTGTACAGGACATCTTCATCGAAGCCCCCATCGATGCACAGATGACAGTTTTTACTTTGCCAAACTTGATTCACGTATGGGCAATTCTCATTCTGTATGACAGCGAGGGCCGGCCTGGGAGCCTTGAGCCGGAGCTCCTGGACCTGGCTGGAGAATGGTACGGAGAAATCAACATCGATTCCGTACTGCATCGGGTCCCATCCGTCGCTGTACCAGACATCCGGCGCATACACGTTGCATGGCGCATCTGCAGAGTAGATCGAGACGATCGGTTTCTTCGTGAGGTCGCAGGTGCGTTTGTAGAGAATCCGTTCGTTTCGATGAGCCAGTCGTCTCTGCGAGCGGCATGTCGGGCAGAGGGTCGGCTCCGGGATCGAATACTTTTTCCCGGCGATGACGGGCGTGAGGCGATCGAGGAGCGCGCGGTCTTCTATTGAAAAGTCGAAGGGTTGGCGACACCAGGGGTTAGCGCAGATTTTCTGCATGGGACGATTGTAGCAAAGAGCACGAAATAGTATTAAGGGGTAAGTATGCTGGGGCAAGGGAGGGGAACAGATTTGCTGAAATGACCCATATCCCTTAATACATTTCCCTTACCCCTCATCGTAACTTTCCCATCCTCTCCTTCGCGCTCAGCAAAAACGGATCGATGGAAAGTGCCTTGGTGAAAGCATTTTTCGCTTCTTCGTTTTGCCCATTCTCCATCGCGGCCCATCCTAGGAGATCGAAGGCCTCGGCACTATCGGGGAACCGGACCGTGGCTTCTCTCGCGAAGGCATAGGCTTCTGCTTTGCGCCCATAGGTGAGGGCTGTCTGCACGTATCCTTGGAAGGCTTCGAAGGTGGCATCCTTCTCCTGCGTCATCGCCGCGTACTGGAGGAGCGCTCCCGAGCCGTCATTTTTCACAAGAGACTCTTGTGCGATGAGACGACGGACTTCGCTCGTCGGCGCGAAGCCGTTTTGCAGCGCGTAGGTGAGGAAGGTGATGGCGGTATCGTGGTCCTTCAGCTGTGCGTGCGCGCGACCGAGGAAGTACTGGATCTCGGGCTTGCTCGGCACAAGGTTATACGCCCGCTCGAGCGAAACGAGCGCCTGCTCCGGCCGCTCCGTCGTGAGCTCGCAGTATCCCTGGACGATCCATGCGGACGGGTAATCATCCTTCTGTTTGGTGACCTGTGCCAGGAGCGGCAGCGCGAGCTCGCATTCCTGCACTTCGGCCAGTGCCCGCGCGAGGAGCGTGATTCGGTGCAGGTCGGAGCCCTCGGGGAACTGGGCGAATTCATTGTAGGCGGCGAGGAGCTTGCGGGCATTCGTCCGCAGCACCGGCTCCCATCCGTCCGCCGTTTTCGTGAGCTCCACCTTCGCCGCCGCGTGATCTCCCTCGATGATCGCGAGGAGCGAGAGGACGTAGTGCTTCTGCGGAGAATCCGGTTCTTGTGCGAGGCGCGCTTTGGCTGTGTTCAGCTCGCCGGTGCGCAGAAGCACGATATTCTCGATGAGCGTCGTATCTTCCGGTCGCGCCCCCTGTGCCTTCATCGCTCGAATCGTTGCGCGCAGACCTTCCATATCCCGTCTTTGCAGCTGAGCGAGGGCGAGCTTCCGCAGAGCAGTCAGTCCTCCGCCGGCATCCACGGCTTTCTGATACTCATCCTGTGCCGCGGACCATTCGCCCCGGAGCGCCACTATATCTCCCTGTCGCAGGTGGAGGAGGGAGGAGTCCTGGGAGTCGGAAAGGGGAGCCAGCAAAGCAGGAGATGGCGCAGCGCTTCGCGTGGCATCAGGGGGAGCAGGAGCGTTTTGTTGTTGCACGAGGGCACGGGTGGTGACGGTGAGCTGCCACCAGAGGAGAGTGAGCACGCCAGCGGTGCAGAGGATTGCGAAGAGAATAGGCAGGCCGATGCGCGCGGGGATTTTCATCGGGCTTCAGCGTACAGGGAAGGAGAGGGGGAGGCCAAGAGGAAGAATGGCTCCTGCCGAACAATTTTTTACAGACCATTCAGCTTACATCCACAACCATTTCCGTTGATGGTGGAAACTCCGCAATAATAACCTGGAGCACAGCCTACGCCGAAGCTGCACATTGGAGACTGGTAACTTTTCTGGTTGGTGACCGAGGCTATGAAATGGCTTGTGTATAA
>JBAWYM010000077.1:0-4000 GCA_037143575.1 Candidatus Peregrinibacteria bacterium
GTCTCTTCGGATGGAAGGCGATGCTCCTCTACATCGGCTCGGGCGTGCTCCTCGCGGTGACTGAACTCACGAATTGGCTGAAGACATGGATATCTTCCAGAGGATTGGTATTTCCCGAAAGAGATCTTTACCCTGTTTCAGGAGCGTTGTGATGCACGACATGTTGATTGCCTCTCGCTGCGCCCCTCTTTCCGACCGACTTCCCCCTGTGATCTTCCGTCGTCGCACCATCGGCCTGACCGCTCGTTCCGCAGCGTTGTTGTCCCAAGGCACATCCTTGTATTTGAGGAACGTGAGGAGCTGATCGCCTCTGTTTTCCAACCACCATGATCGCGTCGATTCCACCAGAGAATCCTTGTAGGTGATGTTTTTCCAGTACCGCTGGAGCGCTCGCTGCGTGTGATGATGAAGGGCGAGGCGCTCATCATCATTCGTACATCGTTTCTTCTTCTTCCGTGCTCTGCGAAAGAACCACGTCATCTGATAGTGGAATTCCTTGGCCTCCTCGCTCGCTCCTTCCGCCTCGGCCAGATCATCGTGCGTATGGCGAAGGAAGTGGACGCCGCAGATGGCCTTCTCCACATTTTCCACTGCGTTGTAGCCTTGGTACGCATCGGTGAGGAGTGTGCCGTGAAAGCCTGCGAGTGTCTTCTTCGGTATACCACTGCCTCGTGTGTTCTCGATTTGATAGAGAGTGACGTCGGGATTGAGAAACGCCCAGACGTACCAGTTCTCTCCTTCGACTCTCCATCCAGTTTCATCCGCTTGCACCACCTTCCCATCCAACAATGCCTGTTTGATAGCGGCATAGGATGGACCGAACAATACCGCAGCCCGCTGCAGAATCGCATGGACGCCGCCATCACTGAGATCAATCGCATGCCAGCGCTTGAGACTCTCCTGAATGTAGTCGTCGGTGTCTCTCCCCCGGTACTTCATGTCGAGCACTTTCATGATGAGATTGACGCCGAATGGACTCTTGCCGAAGACACCTTCCGGCTCACCCTGCACCCACTTTTTGCATCCTTTACAGTGGTAGCGTGCCATCTGCCATTCGATGATATCGGGCTTCTGCGGTGGTGGAATGTCGATCGAGTATCGGGAGCGCCACCCGCATGGGGCATCGAGTTTTCCCCGACATTTTGGACAATGCTGAAGCTGCACCTTCTTTCTTTCCGTGATGTCTTCGGGCTTGGGCTTCCTGCGAAAGAAACCGCGATGACCGTCCTTTGCTCCGCGCTTATCCTCTTTCTTCTGTTTCTCTTCGGGTTTGAAGATCATCTCTTTGAGTTTCTTCTGGGTGCCCTTGAGTTTGCCCACCTCTTCTTCCAGCTCTTTGATGCGCTTCTCCCGTTCGGCGATGAGACGATCCTTTTCCGCCACCACATCTTCGAGCTCTTTGATCTTCTCTTTGAACTGCTGAATCTTTGCCCGTGACTCAGGGATCTCTTTCCTCCAGTTGTACCAATCGATCCTGCGTTGCCGATGTTGTTCTTCCGTCAGTTGTGGCACGTCGCAATCGTAACGATTTCCACCGACGAAACAAGTTCTCTTGGCTTCCATTGGCTGTTTCAACATATACAGAGCACCCAGATTCCTCGGATGTACGGAGGAAGAGACACAGGACACATGCTTCAGCGAAGGTTGAGAAGAACGAGATTCTGCAGTTTTCAGTTATCGGAATATTGCTCTTCAGAAGCTCTCAGAGTCAGCAAACGGCTTCCATGAAAAGGGTCGAAACTCGTCAAGTCGAATATGGTTTTGCTATCCAAATTCATCAGAGCTTCAGCCAATTCGTGAGTTCAGTCAGACCGTCTGCTTCCTATAAACAAAGAGATTGTTACATTGTTACATTGTTACTTTTATTTTACTATTCAAGAATTTGGCTCTTTTTACTTCCTCCAACAGTCTTTCATACGTCACGCGGGGAGACGATTCATTTTGTATTGAAGATAGTAAATCGTGAAGAAGAAAGTTGCGACACGTGATATAGGAAATACTCGCCCTTCAGAGCTCGCATAATGATCAATGAATATTCGACGAACAGCAAAAGACATCTTCAGAATAATGACTACAAATGCGAGATTGCTGATCGAGATGATTTGATCGAGCAAGTATTCGCTTGGAATATTGAAGTATGCCCAACTGAATACCATCAACATCGGGGCAATGGCAACAATGAGTGCTAAAATAGGAAGCGATCGATCGAAAGTAGAATTTTGGCTAAAGCGATTGATGAATCTAGATTGGAGCAAGAACCAAATGGGTATATATATTGGCTCTTCGGGGAATCGAGTGGGTAGCAATTTGAGGTTTTCAGCAAGTTGAAGAGCAGAACATGGAGAATAAACCTGTTACGGTCTGTGACATGCTCCACTCCCTCCGTACTAAGGGTCTCTACGATGCCTATTCCTTCCCCGGATGCATCACTCGCAGGAGCGCTCAGGGTGTCTTCGGTGACCCACATGCCATCGTGCTTACTCTTGTTCGACGGGGAAAAAAACGATGTGCGGTTCCTGCGGTCATGTGTGTCGAACGTTTTACGACAGCAAGATCCGCCGCATCAGAGATCTCTCCTGTGGAGGACGTCGGGTGTACATGGAAACAACGATTCGCAGAGTGGACTGTCCTTCTTGTAGCAGTGTGATAAGGGAATCACTCGCATGGTTGGCGACCAATCCTCATTACACCAAGAGATTCGTAAGGGCGGTCGGAAGGCGATGCAAAGACGCAACTGTTAAGAGTGTAGCCGAAGAATTTTCCCTCGACTGGCATACCGTGAAGGAAATAGACAAGGAATACATGCGGGATCAACTGAAGAAGGCCGGAAATCCTGCGCCGAGGAAGATGGGCGTCGATGAGCTCTCCGTGGAGAAAGGTCATCGCTACCGCGTTATCGTTTCGGATCTGGAACGTCGGCGGGCGATCTGGTTCGGCGGGAAAGGAAAGTCGAAAGCCGACCTCGACCTTTTCTTCCTTGAGAACGGCGAAAAGCGCAACGAGAAGATCGAACTCGTGGCCATGGACATGTCGCAAGCGTTCCAGAATTCTGCGAAGGAGCACGTGCCGGATGCCGTGCTCCTCTTCGACAAATTCCATGTGACACAGAAGATCTGTGATGCTCTCGATGAAATACGAAAGAGTGAGTACGAGCGACTGACCGGTCACGAACGTGCGTTCATCAAAGGCCAGAAGTACGTCCTTCTCCGTAATCGCGAGAATCTGGATCACAACGGCCAGAAGTCTCTGAAGCTGCTCCTTAATGCAAACAAGCGGCTGCAGACTTCTTACCTCCTAAAGGAATCCTTCGATCAATTCTGGACGTACACATCGGAAGCGTGGGCACGGAAGTTCTTCGATCGTTGGAAGGAATCACTCAAGTGGCAACGGCTCAAGCCGCTCGAAGAGTTCGCCGCAATGGTGGAGCGGCATTGGAAGGGCATCATTGCCCATCTTGGTCTGAAAGACATCCCCCTCGGATTCGTGGAAGGACTCAACAACAAGATTCGAGTTATTCAACGACGATCTTACGGACTCCGAGATGAAGAGTATCTCCGACTGAAAGTCCTTACCTCCATGCTTCCAAAATTATGATTTTGTATGAATCTTGGAAAGTTTACCCACACGAAAGCGCGAAGAGCCTATATATTCCCAACGTAATTAACGATAGTATGATGATGGAGAGAACACTTTTTTTCATTGCATAAATAGTAGCACTCTCACCAATATTTGTCATACAGCTCTCCCCCTCACTCCCACAACAATTTCGTCTTCGAGTCTCATCCCGAACTTCCCGGAAATATGGAGATTCCTTCAGTAATGAAACGCCGAAGGTGATCTTACGATCCTATCTCCTTCTGATTGCGGAAATAGCAGCACCATTCCCTGCTCACTTTCAGAATGATAATCATTGAGCCGTAAATTTCTTTTTCCGAGAGCTGCAGCGACTCGCATCCTCTGTTCCTCCGTGAGATATAATAGACTCGCTGCGCAATAAAGT
>JBAWYM010000078.1:0-3826 GCA_037143575.1 Candidatus Peregrinibacteria bacterium
AACCATGACATTTGCCAATTTGTCGCAGTTCGACACGGCTCACTGTGACAAATTGACAATTTTGCTGAGGTTCCTTACTTCATCTCCTCCGGCACCTCAATCCCCATGATCTTCAGGCACAGCGGGGCGATGTCTTTGAGGCCTTTCATATTCTGAATATCCTTGGCCGACTTCACGAGCTTGGAATGGACGAAAGTCTGCACGGGGCTCGAAGTGTGGCTGGGATTGGCGGTGATACCATCTTGCAAAAGCATGATCTCAGCATTGCCGTGGTCAGCGGTGATGATCCACTCGTAGCCGGCGGCTTCTAGCTTGGGAAGCAGGGTTTTCAGATTCTTATCCACCGTTTCACACGCGACGATCGCCGCATCCAATTTTCCACCGTGTCCTACGAGGTCCGGATTGGCGTAGTTCATGACGATGAAGTCGTACTTGCCGAGGTTATCCACGACGGTCTTGGTCACGCCGGCCGCGCTCATTTCCGGCGCATCGGCGAAATTGGGGACCTTGGGTGATTCGATGATGATGCGATCCTCACCTGCGTACGGCTCCTGCCGTTGAGCGTTGAAAAAGAAAGTGATGTGCGCGAATTTGTCCGTTTCGCCGACGCGCAGTTGCTTCAGGCCCGCTCTGGCAATCACTTCACCGAGAGTGTTACGCACATCCTCCGGCGGGAACGCCACTGGCAAATGATCGGAGTACGGACCCATACAGACGACATCGGTCACGCGAATCGGACGATCGAACTCCGTGAAATTCTCCTCCTCCAATGCCCGGACGATCTGGATCTCGCGATCCGAGCGGAAATTCACGATCACCACGGTATCGTCACTCTTGATCGGCTCGAATGCCTTCGTCTTCAGCGGGTGAATGTAGTAGTCGGTCTTCTCCTTGTCCGGTGCTTTGGCATACCACTCCTTGGCTCCCACGGAGAGATCGGGGCAGTCTTCGCCTTTGCCGAGGACGAAGAGATCGTAGGCGAGCTTGGTGCGGTCGGCATATTGGCGATCGCGGTCCATGGCGTAGTAACGCCCGATGAGCGAGGCGATCTTCACGAAGGTCTCGCGATCGATCTTCGTCTTGAAGAGATCGTAATCGATACTGAACTGCTGCTCGGGGACATCGCGGCCGTCGCCGACGAGGTGGAGAACTACGCGGGAAACACCGCGCTCCTTGGCCATAGTGATCATTGCCAAAAGATGGTCGATATGGCCGTGGACTCCGCCGTAGGAAAAGATCACCTCCAAATGGAGCGGACCATTCTTTTCTTTGGCACGATCACACGCTGCTGTCAGCACGGGATTTTGGAAAAATGCGCCACTCTTGATCGCCTGATTGATCTCCTCCAGCGGCTGCCACACGATGCGGCCCGCGCCGAGGGTGAGGTGCCCCGGTTCGCTGGCTCCCTGCTGGCCTTCCGGCAGCCCCACGGCATTGCCCGAAGCTTCCATGATCACGTTCGGCACTTCTTTTTCGAGTTGTGTGACTGTCGGCATCTTCGCCAGCGTCCGCGCATTGCCAGGCCCCGGAGGCGCCACACCGAAGCCATCGAGGATGATGAGACAGAGCTTCTGCATGGGGCTAAACTACCATTGATTGGACGGGTGTGCTATGTTCTGCTCTTGGAGGTGAGGTCGAATATGCGAGTAATCGAAACCTTTTCAACCTTTATAACCCTTAGAACGTTCCCCTTTCATCTCTGCCTGCGGGTAGAAACCCGCGCTCGAGATGAGAAAAACCTTTCAGGCCTTTCGAACCTCTTCCAAACCTTTCAAACCTCCGTCATGGATATCCGTCGCATCTCCACCTACCGCTTCTTCCATACCATCCTCTGGGCTGTAGTCGTCTGCGGTGTCGTGGTAGGAGCCGCGGCCTTCCTCGGACGTGCAACCCTCAATATCAAAGCAGCGCTCACCGATAAGCCCGACATCGCGATTTACTTATTATTGCCCGATGAACAGATCGGCAAGACCACACTTCTGCGGGATCTGGATACGGAGCGCGATTATCTGGCCGAGACGAAGGACGGCCCGAAGCTCATCAAATTGAAGAAGGGCGAGAAGGAGTGGTTTGTGCTGAGTATGGAGAAGCTCAGAGAGTGAAGAAGCACTTTGTCGCTGAACTTGAGACGGACAAGCTGTAAGCTATAAGCTATAAGCTTTAAGCAGTTGCTTCTAGCTTATGTCTTAAAGCTTATGTCTTCATCCCGTGTCCTCCTCCTCGGCGTTCCCCTCGACCCCGTCACGTTATCCGAAGCCGTCGATTGTATCGTCGGTTATTTGAAAGGAAGTGCCCAGCAGCACGTGATGACGCCCAATGCCGAGATGCTCGTGGAAGCGCATCGCAGTCCTGCATTCAATGCACTCCTCCAGAAGACTGCGCTGAATATTCCGGATTCTGTGGGTCTACTGAAGATGGCACGGTGGACCGGGCAGATGCTCCCTGAGCGCGTGACGGGCGTGGATACCGTCATTGCGCTTTGTGCGTTGCTGGATTCCTCTGTGCCGGTTTTTCTCCTTGGTGCCGCTCCGGGCATCGCTGAGGCTGCAGCGAAGACATTACAAAACTCCAACCCGCGTCTCGCGATCGTCGGATGCTTTGCTGGTTCTCCGAAAGATGAAGAATCTTCTTTGATCATACAACGTATCAATGCTGCATCTCCGCATCTTCTCCTCGTCGCCTACGGTGCGCCGGCTCAGGATTTCTGGATCGAGAAACATCTGCAGCACCTTCCTTCGGTCCGTGTAGCGATGGGTATCGGCGGAACATTTGATTTCCTCGCCGGAAAAGTGACTCGGGCTCCTGCGGTTTTGCGAAAGTTTGGGCTGGAGTGGCTGTGGAGGCTCATTCGAGAGCCGAAGCGATTCAAGAGGATTTGGAATGCGGTGGTAGTGTTTCCGATATTGGTGATGCGGCATGGGAAGGGTTCACTTTCCTGATGGCTTGTTTCTCTCAGCGAGTCGCCTCTTGGCTTCCATAACATCTATCGTCAGAATTTCCTTCACATCACCGAGTCTTTTTTCTCGGAGTACTTCTAACACTAACCCGCGGAGTACATCAGATTGGATGTGACTGAGGCCTATTTTCTGTTGATCGGTAAGATCCGGATATTTTTCGATTTCTTCAGTGGTCATATCAGAATTTTCTACCTTCTTCGCTATCCAATCCAGATGACTTGAGTGGTGTTTCAAGGTGGGAAGCATCCCGCTCTCCCAACCTAGAAACTTCCAGCGATCTTCTTGTTCCAAGCAAATATTCATTGATTTGTGCTGTCCTAATCCTTGCCCAGACAGCCCTCGCCGAATCTGGCGTTATCTCAACATCATAGAGACCCGGACGTTGATTTCGATGTTGTTCTCCCATGCTCACATCATCCTACGTTCAGTCAGAATGTGAAGAAAAATCCTCACAATTTTGCCAGGTCTCTCTTCTTCGCAGCAATAGACGACGGGCATTCTTTCTTGAACATACACTTCCCGCACTGTCTGTTGCGCGCCGTGCACACCACTCTCCCGTGGCTAGTGATTCGGGAGCAAAAATTTCCGTCCGTAAGTATTTGACGATACTCAATAAGAATTCATAATGTTATTATGTCCATTTCTCATTTGTCTGAGACAGATAGTAAATGTTGTTTTGTGGACGATGAAACGGGATACGAGCTTAGGCTCAACCCCAATGTGGATTCCCGTCTGCAGATTCAAATCTATTATCTACTACATCCGCAAGACAAAGATAAGCTTTTGGTTACAGCCTCTGATTGGGATGACTATCAGTTAATTGTTCCAGCGGTGGGAGGGATAAACCCACGCCTTTAGGCGGCCCTTCA
>JBAWYM010000079.1:0-3581 GCA_037143575.1 Candidatus Peregrinibacteria bacterium
TATCTGGTAACGTTCATTTGCTCCTTAGGTGGTAACATTCATCTGCTCCTCAACCACTACGCACTACCCACTTCTCTCGATAACAGTTTCGCTTTTGAAATTTATAGAAAAAACGGTGAACGATATTGACAGGCGGTCATTGCAGTGTAGTTTGTGAGTATGGAAAAAAAATCGCTTCAACCATCGTTAGTTGTATTGGAGGGGAGGGGATCTCAGGAAAAGAGAGAAGTTCCATCTGCTTTACCATTACAACCTGCGTCAGCAAAATTAATTGCTGATACCGTTCTTAGAGTTGGGCAAGATGAGTCTCATAATGATTTCCTTGAAATACTTAAAGCTCTCGGACAAATGACAAAACCTTCTTCACGGACTGATTATTGAGGTGTGTTGTTCAATACGTTCGATGAAAAGTACGTTCGAATGCGATCACTTTTTCTGCTACGTTTGTGTCGATTAGCGAGTCAGTAGTGGATAGTGAGAATTTCAGAGAATTTGTCTGACAATCTACCCACTACCAACTTCTCTTCAACTCAAATATCTATCTCGGTTCTCCGTCCTACGCTATTCTTCCTCCGATGTTCCAAGCCTTCCCCGTCGGGCCGTTCCTCATCTGGACGTCCGTTGTCTTCCTCCTCATCGGTATCTGGGTTTCTACGGAGTTCTTCCTGAGGCTCGCCAATGCCGCGCATTTGTCGCTGCAGCACTTTCAGGATCACGCATTGCGCTACCTCGTTGCCTTCCTCCTCGGCGGACGGTTCTTTGCCATCGTTGCGCAGTACCTGTCGTACTGGCGGGAGCCGCTGCGGGTCTTCATTTTTTGGGATGGGGGATTTGATTTCATCGGCGGAGCCATTGGGGTGGGGATTGTGCTGTTTTGGGCTACACGCTCTCATCGGGCGACGTTCCTCCAGTGGCTGGATGCGCTGCTGCCTGCCGTGTGTCTGGGCTTGGCCTTCAGCTGGTTCGGGCTCTTCTTCGCGGGCCACGCGTACGGTTCGCCCACGGATGTGCTTTGGGCCGTGACGTACGATGCGCTCACGGTGCGCTACACGGTTCCGATTCATCCGGTTCAGCTCTACTTCGCGCTCTTCTACTTCCTCCTGACCTTCGTGCTGCTGATCATCCGGAAGAATGCCAAGCGCGCAGGAACGGAAACGCTCATTGGTATCCTCTGTGCGAGTATCGGTACGATTGTGCTGGAGTATTTTCGCGGAGACTTCGCGATTCCCGTCTTCGCCACGAGCCTAGACTTCGTCATTCTCTTGTTCCTTTTCCTGTCCCTCGGGATTTTTGCAGCTGTCGATTACCTTCTCTCGCGTCGTCTCATGATGGTCTATCAGGCGGTGCTCCTCGTGATCTTCGGCGGTTATGCCATTCTCCGTTCCCAGCTGGACCTGCAAACGTACGAACTTCGGTTCAGCCAATTTCTCGCGGTACTGGCACTCCTCGCCACCGTCGTGTACGTTACCGTCCACCGTCAGAGGCATCCTCATCTTTGAGGAGAGTACGGGAATACGAGAATACGAGGAAGGAATATCGGAATATGAGAACATCGGGAACCTCTGAATACTTTCGTACCTTACCTTTCAGGCCTTCCTGCCCCGCGAAGCCCACAGGCGAAGTGGGGTCTAACTTCTTCCAAACCTCCCTTACCTCATCGCAATGCCGCTCGCCACCCTCCTCGACCCCGTCCTCCTCTTCCTCTCTGCGGATCCGGTTCTGCGGACGATTCAGATCGCACTGATCTTGCTTGCCTCTGTGGTAGTGTTCTCGATTTTCTATGCCACACGGGACATGCTCCGTCGTTCTCATTCCTTCTGGCTGATCGCTTTGGTCATTATCTTTGTTGCCGTCCTTCCGATCGTCGGATTCCTGCTCTACCTCATTCTTCGTCCTACAGAGACCCTTCGTCAGCACGAAGCTGATCGCATGATCCATGAGCTCTACGCAGAAATGAAGGAGAGAAGGAAGGCTCGCGGACAATCCCAGAAAGGCACGAAGAAACATTCTTCCTCTTCGCCTTCTCTTCCTCTCTAACCTTTTCTTCCTATGGCAACGTTCAAAAATTTCCTGATGTACTTCCTCTGGCCCAACCCGGGGAATGCTTCTTACACCAGTCCCAAAGTGCAGGCACTGATCGTGCTCTGTGGGCTTCTTATTGTTCTGTCATTCGCCCTTCGTTTCTGGAGAAGGAGTACCAAGAACCCCGTGACCAAGCGCCTCTCCAGGAGTTGGCCGGCAGCATCTCTGTGGTTCGGAATCCTCGCACTCGTGATGGTGATTTCCCGCGTGGAATTCATCGGGTTTCTCTCCATGAGGCTCTGGTGGGTGGTGTGGGCTTTTGCATTGGTCTTCTACCTCTGGGTGCAGATCCGGATGTTCCGCACACGCCACTACGAGCAGCTGCCACGGGTGACGACGGAGGATCCGAGAGAGAAGTATTTGCCGAAGAGGAAGAAGTAGGAATTGCGATTGGGAGATTTGCGATGGTTCGTCCCGGCTCACCACGGGTTTGCGATTTGTACATCCGACAAATCAATCGCAATTCGCAAATCATAAAATCGCAAATCCAGTCGTTCTCCTTTGGTGTTCACTCGTCTTGACATGCTCTCGCTCTCTAAGCGACCATGTCCCTCCTATGCCTTTGAAGCACACCACGGAAACTTTCCTCATTTTTCTCCTCGGCGTCGCCATTCTTGTGACGGGGATTCTCATCCCGACTTTGCCGGATCTTCCTGCAGGAGCTGTGCCTTGGGCATTCCTCTTCATTCTCGCACTGCTCTACCCCGTTGCGCTCTTCCTACTCTTCCGTAGTCGTCGTGCGGATCACATCTTCCGTGTGCTCCATTGGTATCCTGCGGCGATGCTTCTCGTGTGGCTCATCCTCGAAATTGTCGCCTTGGAGAAACCTCGTTTACTTCTGTTCGTTGACTGGTACTCCTATGGATGGACACTTCCTGCTGTCGCTCTCGCCTTTATCTTCCTTATCGGATACTGCCTCCAGGTCATTCGCCGTCGGCTCCCAAGAATAATTCTTCTGTTAGCTGCCTTTATTCCCTTTACGGTTCTCGCATTCACAAGTCAGCAGAGCCAGCTCTTGGAGAAGCAGCTTGCCAGTGTTCTGTGGGACAATCGGGTCATTCGTTCGCTGGAGGGAAAAGAGTTCCTCGGGTTCCAAGTCGCCAAGCAGTTACCCGTCAATCAGAACCTTGCGTCGTCCGAGGATAGTTCTGAGGAGGCCTGGAGAGTGAAGCTCCGTGATGCGGAGGGTCTGCGCGCCAAGGCGCTTGTGCGACGTAATCAGCGCAAGAACTCCAATACTGCCATAGTCGCCGAGCAGGACGCAGCAACCGCTGCCAGTGCATCCGGAAAGCTGATTGCGGCGGTGGGCAGGACGAAGAAATTGCCATCCGCAGGACCGGAGGATATTGCGGTACTTGGAGTGCTCTTGCTGGCGGCGTATGCGGCGGTGTTGCAGCGGAGAGCAGTTTTGCGATCGGTGAGCGCGTAGCGAGTAGCGGTTAGCATTTACTACCCCATGCCCTGCGTTCAAGCGCCGCAGCGCGAGACGCAGTTCCTTC
>JBAWYM010000080.1:0-3431 GCA_037143575.1 Candidatus Peregrinibacteria bacterium
GGGGTGCAGATGACGGAGCGGTATTTCGACTGGGCTAGCCGGACATTCGCCGATATCCTGAGTGGAACGAACCGTCTCCTCGGGGAGCTGGGGAAGACGACCTTCCCGCTCACGGCTTGTCCGCGGGAGGGAGGAAGCATGGAGGAGCTCTGCCCCGTCGCTTCCCCTGCCCCATGAAGAAGCCCCTCGCCCTCTTCGGCCTTCTGCTCTTCGCCTTTCCCCTTGTCGGCTATGGCGCGAGTATGTCCCTCACGGATGCCACTCCTGTCACTCCCTATGTCCGGCACGTCGTTGATCGTGTGAAGCAGGGATTCGCCGAAGCGGAGAAGGGAACGTCGGGTGGAGGGACGCTTTCCTCCTGGGCACGCGCGTCGTGGCTGGACCGGATCGCCTCCGCCGTTCTCTCCACGGTCGATACCGATCTCCGGATCGTCGCACAAGAGCGTGATCTCATCGACAATACCGCCTGTCTGCATGCTGATCTCGCCATTCTGGAAGCCTGGATAGAAAAAGCGCGCACGGAGAAGAATGCCGCTCTGGAGGCCGGGAATACTCGCAAAATTCTCTATCTGATTCCCCTGCAGCACTATCTGAATGCACGGTACAAATTCCTTCTTGCGGGTGCGGTAGATCCCACACTGGCGGACACCTCCGAAGGCCGGTGGTTCGGGTTCGACGCATTCCCGGGGTACTGCTGTCCGGTGACGACGGGGAATGATCGTGTCTGCACACCGACATCCGACGCGGCTGCGCAGCGCGATTGCACCTTCGGCGGTGGCAATACGGCAAAGAGCCTCAATGCCTGTGTCCATCAGGGCTGTTCGTCTCCGGATGAGGCAAGCACGGACGCAGCAGATCTCTGTCCCTTTTCGACGGACTACCTCCCGCCCACCGGCGCAGGGTATGGCTGTGACAGCGATGTCATGAGGCGCATTCAGGCTAACGGACTCCCATCACTCGGGAAGGAATTGGAAGCCCTCGATGCTTTCGTGACGGCACGCGATCAGTACCTCACGAACATCGCATCGCTTCAGGAAACCACCGCAACCATCGCTGCGACTCTCGGGTTGCCCGAACCGGACACGACGAATTTCCAGGGGGGCATGAGTGACCGCCGAACCCACCGTGTTCTCGAAGGCTGCCAGAACCCCGAGACCCCGCTGCCTCCCGGGGTCGTCGTTCGCGAGCGGCGCAATGCCTTTTCTTTTGCCCCCGATGATCTTCGTCTTCTGCCGCGTCTCGTGGAACTCTGGAGATCCTGGGGTGCAGAACGTCTTCCTCCCGCAAACCTGCAGACGGCCGAGGAGCTCGGGCAGAATTCTTCGCTGCAGTCGGACGCCAAGCAGATGGAAGGCGGGGTCTTCGGATGGCTCTCCATCATCGTGCGCAATCACGCGCGAACATTTCTTCAGCGCTGGAGCATCGACCAAGCCGAACAGGAAAGTCTTCTTCAGGCACGGACACAGGATGCGCCATACCGTCTCCGGGAAGAGATGCAGCCGCTCACACAGGAAGTACTCACGTTCTCGAAAACAGTGCAGAATCCCACAGGAGGGATCCGCGGATTCGTGGCAGGCTTCGCGCAGTTCCTCCGTGTGTCGTGTGTGTTCCGCCCGTGCAGCGAGAAGCTCGACCGGATCCTCAAGATCGATTTCACCGATGCCTGCTTCCCCTACGCTTCCGGCATGGCCACGGGGACGGAGGATGCGGCGGCGGCGTGTATGGCAGCAGCAGGATTGTGAGATGGGTATTGCGTATCAGGTATTGCGTATTACGTATTTCTGGAAATGATCCTCATACCAGATACGGATTTTTTCAAAATAAACCTGTAGCGTACGCCACCTTTCGATTCGACAATCTCGACCTCCCAGCCCGTTTCTTTGGCAACAGTTTGTAATTCTTTCGCAGGTGTGTGCATCCAATCGAACCATTCTCCGACCATATCTTTGTAATCGACGCGAATTGTCACAACGCCAGAAAATATTCCCTTATTACGCTGGGTTTTGTGATACTTTTTGTGAAGAGGATTTTTCGTAGTTCTAAAATTCAGTCCTTCACCCAATACAATGCCATTCTTCGTTGTGATTGAATGAAAATACCGCAGCATCTTTTTCAGATTTTTTTGATTACCAGCAATGCCGAGATTATTGCCTGCCAAAACAACGGTGTCATAGCGACGCCACGTAAAATATCCGGGCTTCAGAATGTTTTCCCGCCAAACATTTTTTAATCCACGTTCTTTACAAGTTTTTATACAATTCGCATCGATATCTACACCATAGACATCAAATCCATTCTTCAGGAAGGCGAGCATGGTGCTTCCTGAGCCGCAGCCGACATCCAGTATTTTTCCTTTCGCATTCTTCACATACCAATTGTTCACCCGAAAGTACTCAGCAGGATCATTGGGGTATTCAACCCATCCATCATTCCTCACGATGGAATACGGTGTTTTATCGCCATGCAAATAGCTATACAGCACTAAGCCGAAAAGATCTTTCTGGATCATTGGTCGATGCAAAGCCATGAGAGAACAATAACGAATACAGACCATAAAAACAAAAAGTGGCTGCGCCACGTGCGCCGCAGGTGTTATACGTGGTGCTCCTGGCAGGAATTGAACCTACATTGACCGCTTAGGACGCGGCAGTTCTATCCATTGAACTACAGGAGCACGTGTCCCACAGTGTAGAGCGCGGAGCAGGAATTGAGAATCAAGAAATCCACCGTGTGACGAAGTTAATTATCACCTCCCAATAGCACCCCGGAGTTTACAGCATTCGACTCGCTTCGCTCGCTCATAGTAAACCATGCTGCGTTTCATTTTACAGATCCGAAGTCATATACTGACAATATGAACAACAAATCATCCGAGCACTGTGTATTCTGCAAAATCCTCAAAGGGAAGATTGAAGCCAGTCTTGTTTACGAGGATGAGCAAGTGATTGCTTTTATGGATATCGAACCAGTGAATGAGGGGCATGTTCTTATTATTCCCAGAGTACATGCGCCTCATTTGAATGATTTGGATGATGAAACGCTTGGGCATATGGCAAAGATCGCGGGAAAAATTGCAAAGGCCATTCGAAAGAGCGATATACGAAGTGAAGGTATGAATTTGTTTTTAGCAGACGATGAAGTTGCCGGTCAGGAAGTGTGGCATGCACACCTCCATGTATTCCCCCGGTTTAAAGATGATGGGTTCGGCTTGAAACACGATCCTGAAAAGAACTTCCAACACCCACCTCGTCAGCGATTAAATGCATTGGCAGAAATATTGAAGAAATACCTATAGTTTTGGTCTAGGTACAATAAAAAACAGCGTGCAGTAAATCAAGAAACCCTGATTACCATTCAGTCAAGTTTTGAACTTTGAGTGAACCTCGCCAGGAACATATGTCCGGTTTCGCCTGACGAGAAGTTATCCTTCC
>JBAWYM010000081.1:0-3415 GCA_037143575.1 Candidatus Peregrinibacteria bacterium
GGCACCCATGCTACCCCAGGGAATCGTTAGAAGAAACTATTTCTTAATTCCGTATGATACCATTTCCATTTCAATCTGACACTCAATCAAGATGTCATGGTGAGCGTAGTCGAACCATGACATCGGCATGTCGCCCTTCGACTCCGCTCAGGGTGACATGCCTTTGTATACTTTTGAATGGGAATTGGTATGAGGACAAAGGACTTGGAACAATGGATCGCAAAGCTACTCGTTGATCGCTTACAGCTCACCGCCCTAGTAATCCCCCACCATCTTCTCCGCCTTCACTAAAGGATCAGCAGGAGTCGCATCAACCTTATGAGAAACGGCCGTGCTACTCGCTAACCGCCTGTCCTGAGCCGCGTCGAAGGGCTCATCGCTACTCGCTCCCTCGTTCACCACTTTCCACCGCACCTCCGGTTCCAACTTCCCCGGCATCGAAAATCCCGCAGCCTTCCTGTGCCCACCACCGCTAAATTTGCCGGCCATCGCAGAGACGTCCACATCATCTCGTAGTGTTCTCAGAGAACCTTTCACCGCGCCTCCCCGCTCCGAGAGAATCATGGAAAAGCGCATCCCCGGAACCGCATTCACGTAATCGATCGCTCCGGTTAATTCCGAATAATCGGCTCCTGTAGCGCGGAAATCCGATTCACGGACGGCCGTGATCGCGCCACCTTCATCGGTGAGCTGGATGCTCTCGAGCACGCGACCCCAGAGACGAAGGGTAGAAACTTTGGCCGTGCGGTACACCGACTGAATGATCGACTGGCGACGGGCACCGGCTCTCAGTAATCGCGCAACGGTTCGATAGACCTGCGGTGTGGTATTACTGTGAAGTAAACCTCCCGTATCGGTATAGACACCCGTGAGCAAACACGTGGCGATATCTCCGGAGATCGTCCAGCCGAGCGCGTCCGCTACAGCACAGACGATTTCGCATGAAGAAGCG
Organism: Candidatus Peregrinibacteria bacterium; assembly: GCA_037143575.1. GTDB lineage: Bacteria > Patescibacteriota > Gracilibacteria > Peribacterales > Peribacteraceae > JBAWYM01. The sequence goes on from JBAWYM010000081.1 coordinate 953, forward strand.
GCGGAATGATCGACGATATTGATGGTCCCGAAGCCAGGATTGGAAGGATGGTGATCGATATTCACGGTCGGCAGTGAACCATCGAAAAGCTCCGGATGAGTCACATGCATCTCCGTAAGCTTCTGCTCTGCACAATCGACGAAGACGACGGCATCACCGGGGAGGAGCTTCGGCGGACCCTGCACGCGCGCAACTGCAGGGAGAAACGAAAATGTATCCGGAACCACGTCGACACAATAAAGCGATACGGGGACATCATGGAAAGCCGCTTCGCACAGAAGCCCGATCCCAAGCAACGCACCGACGGCATCTCCATCAGGATTGCGGTGACAGATACACAGTATTCTCGAGGCCTTCCCGAGAAGTTCAGAAGCAGCCTGTGCTTCGGTCAAAGAAATAGACATAAAGGGAGTAAGTGTATCTATCGGCTTCAATCCTTCAACATCCTTTGGGTTGCAGGAAGATGAAGTCTGTCATATGAAATACGAATGTGTAGAAGAATAGTCGCAGAAGCCACCCCAGCAGAAGATCGCGATCTTCTGCTGGGGTGGGGGGATAACTACTGAGCCAACAACTCATCAATCCTCCTCCCCCGCTCTGTGCGTGGATCAATCTTGAACCGCACCTTGGGAATACGGAACGCCTGAAGTGCAGCGGCAAGTCCTCTCTGTAGTTCACTATGACGGCTCTCGAGAAACTCCACCGCCTGCCCCGGCTCCTTGAGAGCACTCACAAGACAATTGGCGTAGGAGAGATCCGAAGACACTTCTACATCTGTGAGCGACACGATTCCGCAGACTGGAGGACAGCCCCGGAGAAACGGTGCGACGACGGAGCGCACCACAGAGGCGATCATGAGGGGGCGCTTGGAGGGCTTGGAGGAGGGAGACATGATCGAAGTGTACTCCTACGGAAAGTTTCTGGTTGTTAGTTATTAGTTATTAGTTTTGCTTCAATTGGGTATTTCGAAGATCAACTAACAACTAATAACCAGTAACCAACAACTATCAAAGCTGCTCACCCGCGCTACAATCTGTGACGTGCCCTCCCCCCTCTCCATCGTCTTCTGCGGAACGCCGGACTTCGCCGTGCCTTCACTGCGCGCTCTGGCGAATGATCCCGCTTTCAAGATCGAGCTCGTCATCACACAGCCGGACAAACCCGTGGGACGGAAGCAGATACTCACGCCACCACCGGTGAAAGTATTTGCCAATGAACAGCGCCTGACATGCATCCAACCACAGAACATCAATAATGAAGATATAAGACATAAGCTTGAAACTATAAGCTTCCAATATTTGGTCACTGTCGCTTTTGGGCAAATATTTTCAAAAGAGATTCTCGCCCTGCCGTCGATAGCGCCAATCAACATTCACGCTTCTCTGCTTCCCCGCTGGAGAGGCGCCTCTCCCATACAGCACGCACTCCTTTCGGGAGACAATAAAACAGGCGTAACGATCCAGAGAATGGTGGAAAAGCTGGATGCGGGGCCTATTCTTGCACAGAAGAAGCGCACAATCGATGAACGCGAAACTGCAGAAACTCTTTTCCAAAAACTCGCTGAAGATGGCGCTCAACTGCTGATAGAAACCCTCAAGAGCACGCTCAAAGAAACGGAGCAGGTCGAAGCGGATGCAACGCTCTGCCGCAAGCTCTCCCGAGACGACGGCATCATCGATCCCAAAGTCATGACCGCCCAAGAGATCGACCGGAAAGTCCGCGCCCTCACGCCATGGCCGGGCGTGACCTGTCCGATCGATGGAGAAATGGTGAAGATTCTGACAACGTCGCTTCAGGAAGCGGCTGACTCCATGCCATTGCCATGCTCTGGTAATTCAACACTGTTCATCAACAATCTTCAGGCGCCAGGAAGGAAGCCGGTGAGCGGGACAGAATGGTTGAGAGGCCGCAAAAATACGTAGGACAGGAATATTCCTGTCCTACGTATTTTTGCTTGCCGGGATAATGCTCATTTTTCCATTCAAACACCGCAAATTTGTCACCCTTCGACTCCGCTCAGGATGAAAAATTTGCTTGGATTCAAACAATTATTTATATCTTCGTCTTCATCTCCGTCAGCGCCGCGACGATCGGATCGAGATCTTCGACATCAAACATAATGGTGGTCTTGCGACCTCCGCGGGACTTCTCGGAGATCTTGATGAACTTACCGTTGCCGGACTGCTTGAGGTCGATGTAGAACGTCCGCTGGCGAGCGTGAATGGTAATGGAGTGAATCTCATCGGCATACTGACGCGCCCCCTGGGCACCGGCACCGGCGAATCCGCCACCGCCAAAGGAACCACCCGTTGGTGGAGGAGGAGGTGCACCCGTGAGCTCGGACATGGGATCGAACATGGAAAGTTGGGGAAAAAAGAAGTATATGCGCTCTCTGCTTTGAGCCTCTGGCTCGCCGCCTCTCCATCCACTCCGTGAACACGTCGCTTCAGGAAATATCAGAGC
>JBAWYM010000082.1:0-3182 GCA_037143575.1 Candidatus Peregrinibacteria bacterium
TCGATCGAAGATTTCGCGCGGCGCGTTCCCACCAAGGTTTTGAATAAGAAGCTCCTCGAGGCGCTCGCCAAATCCGGTGCTCTCGATTCGCTGGGGAGCCGTTCCGTGTTCGTCGCGCACTACGATCACATCGTGGACTTCGCCAAGTCCGTCGGTGACGTTTCTGGTGCGCAGGGCGATCTCTTCGGCGCTCTCGGCGGCGGTATGGACGCGGCGACTATTGAGTTTCCGGCCACTCCAGAAGCGACGGGGCTCCAGAAGCTCCAGTGGGAGAAGGAAACGCTCGGCCTCTATGTCTCCAGCCATCCTTTGGCGGGTCTCAGGAAGTACATCGGCAAGAAGGCGCAGCTCATCGCCGATCTCACAGTCAAGGACGCGGAGAAGAAGGTGAAGCTCGCAGGGATCGTGGAGAGCATCAAAAAGATTACGACCAAGAAAGGCGAGACGATGGCGATCGTTCTCTTGGAAGATCCCACGGGCAAAATCGAAGTGACGCTCTTCCCTCGTGTCTACGGCGATGTCGCGCCATTACTGGAGCAGCCCGATTCCGTGCTCGTCATCGGTGGGACGCTGGATTTTCGCGCAGGTCAGCTGCAGGTCCGTGCAGATGCCGTGAAGAGGACGGTGCTCTCTGCGATGATCGCCAAGGCGAAGGAGATGGGATTCTTCGATGAGGAGGAAGCGAAGCGCGGACTGACCATCGTTCGCCATACGCTCGCCGAGCCCGAGAAAGTGGAGGTGACGGATGAGGAGGGCAACGTGATTGCGGGAGAGGTGATGACGCTGGAGGTTCCTCTGAATGTGAGCGGTAATGGCAGTGGCAATGGAGTGGCGGAACAAGCGGCAGCTGGTATCGTCGAAGGTTTCCATGGCCCGCTCGCACAGTGGATGCTGAAAGGAATGCCGATGGAGGAGCCGATGAGGGTGTTGGGGTTGGAAGCGGAGATTGGGAGTGTCGAGGGTGGAGTAACGGAATACCCCGCTTCGCCTGGCTACGCCGGGGCGGGTCGGAATATCGGAATATCCGAAAAAAAGGCAGAGACTTCCATTGAATCGAAGCCCAAGAAATCGACGGGGAAGAGAAGGCACCATGAAGATGACGAAGGCCCGTCTGAATCTCCTAATAACCAATCCCCAATCCCCAATCCCTCGCCCATTTCCATCCATACCATCGAAGTCCCGGCCCGCGCGCCAAAGAAACTCCTTCTCGATCTCAAGGCAGTTCTCGAGATGTTTCCGGGGAAGGAGAAAGTGCAGCTCAAGATCGGCGAGCAGATGATTCCGTTGCCGCTCACGATTAATATGTCGACCGTCCTTGAAAAGAAGATCGAGGAAGTCATGAAGAGCTTTGAAGCCTGAATGGTTATCAATTGTACGGTAGGCGAAGGTCATCCTGAGCGGAGTCGAAGGACGACCGTTCTTGAAATGAAGATTGAAGAAGTGATGAAGAGCTTTGAATGATGAAGGGGGGTCAATTGCTCCGTGTTGTGCGTAGAGTGACGCTAAATTTTCCTTATCTTTTTGGCTTTATTAGGATAAAACCACTTATCGCAAATAATATGAAAAATATGATTATTGTTAGGTTTTCAATGAGTGTCGGAGGTTTTCCAAAGGGGTTTAGATCATTCGCCAATTGTGCTCCAGAGGGATCGGCAATCGCCATTATCCCCAATAATAGACCGGCAGTACCAACGAGGATTAGTAAACTTCCAATCAATATTTTCAATAATTTAATCATAATCTAGGGTAATGTTATAGGGCTGACACATTTCGTACAATAGCGATTACGCAAAACCGAACTGCGGCAGATGTCTGCTGAGAACGCTGATATTGTCATAGTGAGCGGAGTCGAACTATGACAATATCGGGTGGTGAGCATCGCCTCACAGCTATGAAACTCCTCTTCACCCGTTTCCCCCTCGAGAGTGCCCACGGCGGCGCCGAAGTGCAGACCATGGCCCTCATGCATGGTCTCGTTGCGCGAGGGCATGGCGTTGCTTTCCTCGGAAGCTGCCCAACCCTCCTGGAGCTCTGTGAGAGCAGTGGGATTCTCTCCGGTGAACTTCTGATCGGCCCACCGCCCGTCTCCGCCTGGCATGCGATCAGCTTCCTCTGGCGAAAGGAATCGATGGAGAAAAAATTGCTGTCGGCGATTGCAGAATTCGGACAGATGGATGCGATCGTTATGCTCAGCCTTACGGAAAAACTGCTGCTGACGGAGCCGTTGGTTCGGCAGGGAATGAAGGTCTTCTGGATCGAACACGATGGCATCGGCCGGTGGCTCACGAGCAATCCGTGGCTGCCGCTTCTCAAGCGGAATGCCAAGCTCGCGACGACGATTGTGGTATCTGACCTGAGCCGCGATCTCTACAAAGATCTGGGTTGGCCGTCGGAGAGAATTGTGAGCATTCCCAATGGCATAGATTTGGCGAGACTAGTTCAAAAAACAGAGGCCGATTTCGAAAAAGCTATCCGCTATCCGCTATCCGCTACTCGCTTCAGGATCGCCACCATCGCTCGTCTCACGCCCGACAAAGGCGTCGACGTCCTGATCGATGCCATCACCGATTTTCCCAATTGTCACCTCACGATCGTTGGGAAGGGTCCGGAAGAAGGATATTTGCGGAAGCTCATCGATGAACGGCACATCTCTGACCGTGTCGAAATCATTCCGCGCGTCGAAAATCTCGGAGCATTTCTGGATCAGTTGCAGTGCTTCGTTTTGCCGTCTCGTTCACATGACCCCTTCGGCCTTGTCGCAGGGGAAGCGATGGCGATGGGTGTCCCCACGATCGTCACCGACGCGTGCGGCATTTCCTACCATGTCGTCGATGGAACCGAAGCGATTGTGGTTCCGGCGGATGACGTTTCAGCCCTGAGGGAAGCCATTGTTTCGTTAGATAAACCTGATATCTGGTCAAAGCTTTCTGAAAACGGCAAGCGTGCAGTCGCAGAGAAGTTTTCGATGGAGCGGATGGTGGAAGAGTATGAAATGGTGATGAGCCGCGGCCAAACAACGTAGGACAGGAATATTCCTGTCCTACGTTGTTGCCGCTTTGACTTCCGTTATTCTTCTTAATCATTGTTCCAGCGGTGGGAGGGATAAACCCACGCCTTTAGGCGGCCATTCAGATCCAAGGTGTGCGGTTATACAATTACCGACATGGCGAGGTCCTATCACT
>JBAWYM010000083.1:0-3174 GCA_037143575.1 Candidatus Peregrinibacteria bacterium
GATCTGAAGACTTTGCTAACGCTTAAATTCGAAATTATTTAGTGAAACTAGTATACATCACGAGTATCGGGACTGAATACGGGAGTACGGGAGTACGGGAGTACGAGGATATCAGAGAGCTTCATGCGATTGCTTGCCCCAGTATTCTCGTATTCTCGTATTCTCGTATTCTTCGCCCTCCTCATCCTCCTCTGGCTCCCCGGCCTCCATCTCCCCATCACCAGCGATACGACGATCTACACACTGCTCGGTGAGAATATCTGGAAGCACGCTTCGTACATGATCGACGGATCGACGAATATCAAATACCTCCCGCTGCACGCCTTCTTCTCCTATCCCTTTGTCTTCCTCTTCGGCGATAACACTGGAATGAAAGTGGCGACACTCTGCGCTGGATGGGGCGTCTTTGCCGCGGCATTCCTGCTTCTGAAAAAATCATTCTCAGCAGCGATCGCCTGGCTCGCCGTTCTCTTCCTCCTCTTTCACCACGGCTTCCTGCTGATCACCATGCTGGGCTCCGCAGACCTGCTCTTCACCGCGCTCTTCCTCGGATCCCTCGCTGCATTCGCTTCCGCTGGGCAGCGTCCCCGCCTGTATCTGCTTTCAGGCCTCCTCCTCGGACTGGCATCCCTCACACGCTACAACGGCATTCCTCTCTTCCTCTTCTATCCGCTCTACATCTGGGTAGCACGACCCACACAGCGATTCTCAAAAGTATTCTGGGCAGGCTGGATGATCGCGGCGGGATGCATCGGACTTTGGCTACTGAGGAATGCACTGGTCTTCGGAAATCCCCTGCACACCGGGTACGGAGCGGAATACAGTGCGGAAGTTCCTTCGGTCTTTTCCTTACTCATCCGTAACATCTGGTTCTACGGTAATCCGCTGCACAATGTTCTCCCCATTCTCCTGATCTTGGGCTTCTGGGGAATACTTCGTGAATGGCGCAGGCAGGGATTGCTTCTCGGAGGCATGATTGCAGGGATGGCACTAGCTATGGTGTGGTGGGTGCAGGGAATGCGCTTCGTGCTGCCGGGCATCGTGATCTTCCTCGGCTTCGCGGCAGCGGGAACGGTGGACCTGTGGCAGCGCTGGAAATCTCTCCGTCTCCTCCTCATCCTCGTCGCCATCGCGACCGTGGTCCTGCAGGGTAGCGCGCTCTGTCTCTACACCTACGGACAGTGCAACGCCTGGTTTGACCGAACGATTGGCGTGATCCCTGCGGATCTGCACATCTCATCGGAAGGGCTCTATGGTATCGCTCTGGCACGGGATTACATCGATAAGACAGCGCCGAAGGGAGCGGCTGTCCTCGTCCAATCGATCAATCAGCAGACGTGGGAACGCGGCGTCTTCCGCTCTGATCTCCATATCGTTCCAACAATCGACGAAGCTTGTACCCTGACCGATCACGTCTACGAAATCGTGCAGGGTGAAAACGTCGCAAACCCAATCTTCACAACGGCATCTTCGCCGAAGACTTCTGTCGTGCTCAGGAGCTGCAAATAAACCTTGTCGTCCTTCGACTACGCTCAGGATGACAAGGTGCAATTTTTGGAATGAAAACATTCACTTCTGAAGCTACTTCACAATCCGAATAAAGTACCCCGAAGCCTGATGGCAGGAGATGCGCCGGATGCGCTGCGTAGACCAATCAAAGCGACGGAGCAGGGAACCGAAAAATCCCAGACGATGGAGTGGTGTGAAGCGCAGGAGTGTCTCGAAGAGTCCGCGCACCGGGCAGATCTCGATGGAAGTACACGTCCGGAAGAAATACGCGATGCCGTCCTTGGAGTAGCGGAAGTAATCGCGGTAATCCTGCGTAGTATCGGCGTGGTATCGGTAGATGAAGGGCACATAGAGCAGAGCCATCCCGCCCTTCTTGAGCACACGCGTAATCTCTTCCGTCGCCTTCTTGGGATCGTACACATGCTCCAGCACCGCCATGCAAAAGAGTCCGTCCACCGAATCGTCCGCGAAGGAAAGATGGTGAATGTCTTCGACGAAATCCGGATGATATTGATCAGTATAATCGGTGACGCAGTACTCGATGCTCGGGTCTGTGAGATAACGCGAAAACAGCTGCACATTGCGGGGATTCACCCGGTCCCCTCTCGTGGCATCGATCCGCATCCCGCCACCGATATCGATGATGCGTCCGCCCCGCTCGAAGATTTCCTGCGCAGTCTTTTCATGAAACACACTCCAGAACGGACCATGCATCGCTTCCTTCGCTGAAGACGGAGAATGGATCTTGGCCTGAGGAAAGGTGAAATCAATGATGTCTGTCATAGGGCACGTGCACTATAACACAGGCACGATCCTTCAGATGGCACCCTTCAATCGCTCCCGCGTTTTTTCCAATGTCTCCAGTGTCTGATCCGGCCTCACAAATGTCTTCCGTTCTTCCAGAATTCCCATCAATTGCTCACGCGAAGGAAGCGACGGAAGCGGATAAGGATGCCCTTTGAGCGTCGTATATAACTCCTGAATCGCAGAAACGGAGAGCATGGCCGAGAGCAGCCCGAAGAGGAGATTACCGCTCCACTGCTTGGCCGGAGGATCCCGGAAGAAGGCCAGTGTCTGCTCGGGATTTTTGAAATACTGGAGGAGCATCACCGCCCCACTCACGCCGCTGAAACCTGTGACGCACCGCTCCCGCTCCTCTGGTGATAGAACCGCACAGCGGTAGCCCTTTCGCAGCAATATCTCATTCGCCTTGTCGAACGTATCGTAGCGGCGGGGAGGACGGTGCTGTATTCCAGGATGGGGATTGCCATCGGCGGGAGACAAGGACAGTTTTTCCTTCGTGAAGATATTGCGATCAAGCGCGAAGCAGTAGCTGGAGCTCGGCTGGATGCGCTTCCCATCAATCTCAAATTCCCACCACTCGCGCGGCCGGAAGCTCACCGATGCCGTCCCCGGAACGGCAAATTCGCGCTCGAGAATGGAGAGGCAGTCGGGACTCAGGAGGAACATATCATCATCGCAGATCCACGCGATGCGACGGTTACGGGCGATAGAGCGCAGAAAGATATTTCCCTTGGTCGCGGCGTAGAAATTGAGAAATGGGATCACGCGACAGTCAGGAAATTCTTTCGGATCAAGCGTCCCCGTGCACTGATACCCACCACCAGCTGAAGCTGGTGGGTTCAGCCACGGGCAGCGGCCTTA
>JBAWYM010000084.1:0-2130 GCA_037143575.1 Candidatus Peregrinibacteria bacterium
TCTGAAGGGCCGCCTAAAGGCGTGGGTTTATCCCTCCCACCGCTGGAACAATCAAGAAATCGCAAATATTCATCACGCTCCGTCCTTCGCCAATGTCGAATCCACATGCACCATGTCCTCACCGGGGAACCACCTCACAATCCCCGCCCCGATCAGCGCGAAGTAGGTCATCTCAGGAAGGAGTACCGAAAAGCTCATCCGACTCTGCGCGAGGAGAATGACGTCCATAAGCAGGAAACAGACGTAGGCAAGGAAAAGAACAATCGTGAGGACCCCGAAGCGCTTCGGCCGGAGGAATGCCAGCAGAGAAACGATTGCGAGGACGAAGAACGCCGCTCCGCGACTCATCGAAAGGTAGAGATGCAGGTCGTCGGTGAAGGGAATCTGGTAGAGCCGTTCCACGAGCGACGGGAGGAACGTAAACGTGTACCCCCACGACAGATTCACGAGGAAGGCAATGATGAGGACGGTGCGGAGACTTCGGTGGTGCATGGAGAAAGGATAGAGCTAACCGTTACAAAACCAAGCAAATTTGTCATCCTGAGTTCGTCGAAGGAGACAAATTTGCGAAAGTCTTCGAATGTCATGGTTCGACGGACTCACCATGACACGCTCTCTACTCATAAACTTCCCAAAGTTTTCACCAATGACATTGAACCATGTAAGATAGTACCGAAAATCGCCAATCGCCTAATCGTAAATCGCCAATGCCCTTCCCCCTCACCAACCCCACCGGCCGCGCTCTCGCCGCCATGCTCAAGGGCGGGGTGATCATGGATGTGGTAAACGCCAAGCAAGCGGTCATCGCTGAGAAAGCGGGAGCGTGCGCCGTGATGGCACTGGAACGGGTGCCATCGGATATTCGCGCTCAAGGAGGTGTGGCTCGCATGAGTGATCCCCAGTTGATCGCAGAAATCCAGAAGGCTGTATCCATCCCAGTGATGGCCAAAGTCCGCATCGGGCACACGGCCGAAGCGCGTATCCTCGAGGAGATGAAGGTAGATTTCATCGATGAATCCGAAGTCCTCACGCCCGCAGACCCCTTCGATCACATTGAGAAAAAACTCTTCAAGATTCCCTTCGTCTGCGGCGCAACATATCTCGGGGAGGCCCTGCGGAGAATCCAGGAAGGCGCCTGCATGATCCGCACCAAAGGCGAAGCGGGGACGGGGAACGTCGTGGAAGCGGTTCGCCATCTCAAGCTGATCACCGGAGAAATCATCGCTCTGAAAAAGATGACGCCAGCGACATTGAAAACCTACGCAACTGATCAGCGCGTTGCCTTGGAACTCGTCAAGCTCGTAAAGGAGCTCCAGCGCTTGCCAGTAGTCACTTTCGTCGCCGGAGGAATCGCCACTCCAGCGGACGCAGCTCTATTGATGGAGCTTGGGGCAGAAGGCGTATTCGTCGGATCGGGCATCTTCAAGGCGCAGAATCCAGCGAAAGTCGCCTCCGCCATCGTCAGAGCAACGACGCATTTCAAAGACATGAAGAAATTGCTGGAAGTGTCCACGGGACTCGGGGAAGCGATGCCGGGGCTGGAGGTAACGAAGCTCGAGGTGAAAATGCAGGAGAGAGGATGGTGAGGAACGAATGACCAAGAACCAAGCGCCAATGACCAGGGAAGATCCAAATCTCAAGCTCCAATAACCACATTCAGTCATTGATCATTGGACACTTGGTCATTGGTCATTTCCCTTACATACCAATCGCCACAGAGATAAACTCCGTACATGAAAGTCGGTGTCCTCTCCTTCCAAGGCGACTTCGCAGAACACCTCGGTGTGCTGAAATCCTTGAAGGTGAAAGCAATGGAAGTGCGAACCCTTCAGGACCTCAACCAAGTGGACCGCCTGATTATTCCCGGAGGAGAAAGTACGGTGATGGCACTGTTCTTGGAAGAGACGGGGATCGGGAAGGAAATCGTGAGGAGAGCTACACTGTCGTATAGACAGAGAGGAAAGGTTACAAAAACCCAATCCCTCATCCCCAATCCCCAACCCCTCTTCGTCTACGGCACCTGCGCCGGGGCCATCCTTTTGGCAAAGAAAGCCACAGGGAAGAATGCTCCCCGCACCCTCGGCCTCATCGATATCACGATCGACCGCAACGCCTACGGCACCCAGCTCG
>JBAWYM010000085.1:0-1504 GCA_037143575.1 Candidatus Peregrinibacteria bacterium
GGGAGCACTTATTAAGTGCTGCCCAAAGTGGTAACATTCATCTGCTCCCTAACCCTTATAGATTAAAGCTTTCAGCTCGCAAAAGGTGACGCATATCGCGCTTTCCCTCCCAGCTCCTCTTCAATACGCAACAGTTGATTATACTTGCACGTACGATCGGAACGGCTGGTTGCGCCCGTCTTGATTTGCCCTGTTCCAAGCCCCACGACTAGATCAGCAATCGAGGAATCCTCGGTCTCACCGGAACGGTGCGAAATGACAGCGGTGAAGCCTGCGGCGCGTGCCATCTCCACGGCATCCACGGTCTCCGTAACCGTCCCGATCTGATTGAGCTTGATGAGAATGGAGTTGGCGGCCTTCTCCTCGATTCCCCTCTTGAGGCGCTTCACATTGGTCACGAAGAGATCATCCCCGACAATCTGGGCTTTGGATCCCAGAGTCTTCTGCAAAAGCTTCCACCCTTCCCAGTCATCTTCCGCAAGGCCATCCTCCAGCGAGGCAATCGGATATTTCTTCATCCAATCGGCATAGAAATCGATCAGTCCTGCACTCGTCACAGTCTTGTCCTCACGCTCCAAGCGATACTTCCCATCACTATAGAACTCGCTCGCAGCTGCATCGATGGCAATCACCGCATCCTTTCCGGCTACGTAGCCAGCAGCTTTGATGCCGTCCAGGATCACTTCGATAACCTTGCCATTGCTCTCCAAATTCGGACCGTACGCTCCTTCGAATCCGACGTTGATATTGAATCCCTCTTTCTTGAGAACCTTGGCGATGGACTGATAGATTTCGGCACCCCAACGCAGACCCTCGGTGAAGCTCGACGCGCCCACCGGCATCACCATAAATTCCTGGAAATCCGAGCTATCGTCTGCGTGCTTCCCTCCTTCCAGAACGAGGACCATGGGAACGGGCATGCAGTAGTCATGTGGTTTCAATTGAAGACCATGGAAATACGCATAGAGTGGCTGTTTCTGGCTCGCAGCGACTGCACGGGAAAAGCTGAGAGAAGCGCCAAGAGTGGCATTCGCTCCGAGATTCCCCTTGTTCTCTGTGCCATCCAAAGCAATGAGTGCGGCATCGAATGACCGTTGGTCGAAATCTTTGCCGGTGACAGCTTTGAGGATCTGCTCATTCACGTTCGCCACGGCCTTCAAAACTCCTTTCCCACCGAAGTGCGTGGCATCACCGTCGCGCAGCTCCACCGCCTCATGCTTGCCGGTGGATGCTCCAGAAGGAACCGCAGCACGACCGAAGGAACCGTCGGAGAGGAGACAATCGACTTCCACCGTCGGAGTTCCGCGGGAATCCAGAATCTGACGAGCTTTCAGGTGTTTGATGGTGGGCATGACGAAGAATGAGAAATGTTAAAGCAATGCTATGATAGCAAACCACCAAGTTTCTGGTTACTGGTTATTGGTTGTTGGTTTCAGAAAACGCTGCCTTCCAGTGAATAACCCTGTGTCCCGCCCTGCGCTGCGGCTCCGGGCTTGAACACAGG